>JAFRMB010000109.1 GCA_017430945.1 Clostridia bacterium
GCCGCCTATGTGAGGCGGCCCCGCGACGCTTTCCGGATGCGGGCCCGTATCAACGATCCGCGATGCGCAGCACGGCTTCGATATCCGCCGGTGTCATCGGGAAGCACCCGCCGGTCATGCCGTTGGGGTTGTTTTTGCGCGTCTTGGCCGCCATCGCGGGGATGTCCTCGGTCCGCGCGCCCAGCTCCTTCAGCGTGATGGGCATGCCGATGTCGCGCAGGAACTGCTCGTGGCACTCGATGCCGCGCAGTGCAGTGGCCTCCGGGCATTCAAAGTCCATCTCGCAGTTGTATACGCGTACGGCGAACTGCGCAAAGCGCATCACGTTCTCGTGCATGTGATAGCGCATCCACGCCGGGAACACGACGGCCAGGCCGGCGCCGTGCGGCACGTCATACAGCGCGGACAGCTCGTGCTCGATCTGGTGGCTGCCCCAGTCCTGCGCGCGCCCGACGCCCACGGTATCGTTGTGGGCGATCGTGCTGCCCCACATGAGCTGTGACTGCGCGTCATAGTCGGTCGGATCCTTGACGGCGATGCGCGCCGCGCGGATCACGGCGGTCATCGCGCCCTCCGCCATGCGGTCGATGAGATCCACGCAGGTATCGGTGGTGAAGTAGCGCTCCATCATATGGGCCAGTATATCGGTCGCGCCGCAGGCGATCTGATACGGCGGAAGCGTCATGGGGAGCTCCGGATCCATGATGGCGATCAGCGGGCGGTTCAGCTGCGTGGACAGGCCGCGCTTCGTCTTGGTCGCCTCCTGGGTGATGACGCAGCTGTTGGAGGACTCGCTGCCCGCCGCCGACATGGTCAGCACCGCGCCGAAGGGCATCGTCTTCTGCGGCTTGGCCTTGCCGCAGAAGAAATCCCAGAAATCGCCGTCATAGCAGCTGCCGTGGGCGATGGCCTTGCTGGAATCGATGGACGAACCGCCGCCGACGGCCAGTATGAAATCCACCTTTTCCTGCTTGACCAGCTCGATGCCGCGATACACCATGGTGTCGCGGGGATTGGGCTTCACGCCGCCCAGCTCCACCCAGGCGATGCCCTCTTCCTCGAGCGACTTCTCGATCCTCCCGATCAGGCCCGAGCGCACGGCGGAACCGCCGCCGTAGTGGATGAGCACCTTGGTCGCTCCGAAGGGCTTGATCAGCTTGCCGGTCTGATTCTCGACGCCGCGGCCGAATTCAAAGCGGGTCGGCACGCAATGTGAAAAGTTCCTCATGACTTCAACCTCCGTTCATGGTCACAATATGCTCCTGATCTTTCCGGCCATGGCTTCTGCCAGCCGGATGTGTCCGTTTGCCGTCATGTGGACCGAGTCCAGCGCGGAGACCTCCGCATAGGGGGCCGCGTCAAAAAAGTCGCATCCCAGCGTGGCGGCGACATCCCGATACACCGACGCCAGTCCCCTGCTCGTCGCGATCGCCTGTTCACCGAAGATGTGTGCGTGTCTGGCCTGCATGAGTCCGTCCAGGATCGGCGGCGGCGCGGTGACGATGATGCGCGGTGTGTTCCCGGCAGCGTCTTCGCCGTAGATCTTCACCGTGCGCACCACCTGCGTCATGCCCTGTCCGACGGTCTCGGGCACAAGCCCGAAGCGCCGCTTGGTGTCGTTGGTGCCCAGCATCACGATCACCACATCCAGCGGATCGTGGCTCATGAGGCAGGGCGGCAGATACTGTACGCCGCTCTTGTAGCCGCCCTCGGCGGGATCGTCGTTCACGCACGTGCGGCCGTTGAAGCCCTCCTCGATCACCGCGTAATCGTCGCCGAGCAGCGCGGCCATGCGCATGGGCCAGCGCGTCTGCTCATCGTAGCGGCCGCCGGCCGGATCATAGCCCCATGTGTTGGAATCGCCATAGCACAGTATCCTCTTTTTCAACCCTGCGCCTCCACTTCCGGGTCGTCCTTCCCGTCGCCGACATAAGCCTCAGACCTCGGCAGATTGGCGACGTTGAACACCTCGTCCTCGTAAAAATCGGTGACGTCGGGGCGGTTGCCGTCCATGCCGAACAGATCCTCCTCGCGCTCCGCCAGCAGCTGGCGGGCCTTGGCTTCCGCCTCGGCATTACCGCGGCGCACGTAGCCCGGCACGGGGTGCTTGCGCCGCTCGCCGCGCTGGAAGCTGCCCTGTACACTTCCGTCCTTCGGCCTTGCGCCGCTGTCCCTGCGATGCACGACCGTCGACGGACGCGCAGCGCCCCTGCGGTCGCGCTCCCTGCGCCGTTCGTCTGCTCCGGCGCGCTTCACCACGGTACTGGCGACCACGTAGTCATGCTCGTGCCAGTTCTTTTCAAGATCCTCTTCCCACTCGACCTCGCTTTTGAGGCCTTCGTCGGAGAAGAAGCTGTCGTCCTTGACGATCACGCGCTCCTTTCGGAACCACACCCAGTGCGGGCGCCAGCGCACCAGCCACACCAGTATGTCGGCGCTGACGCCGATGATCATCAGTATGATGAGCAGCTTGAGCCAGTTATTGGACAACCACAGGAGCGGTGACACGCGGACGCTGCCCGCCAGGTGGAAGAGCCTCAACACCCAGTTGGCAAAGCCCTTCAGCCAGCCCAGCATCGCGTCAACGATGGCGCTCGAATAGCCGCTGATCGTCATATCTCAATATCCTCCAAATGGCCACCGTCATTCATCCACGCCGACTTCGGCCAACGTCACGGTCATCGTCTCGTGCTCCGGCTGGAACACCATGTCGGGATAGCGCTCGGTATCGAATCTGGGCACGATCTCATAAACGCCCGCGCCCTTGCCGGACAGATCGATGCTGACGAACGTGCCCTCCTGCTGGAGCCGCTCCACCTCGCTTCGGGGGCCGGTGACGTACACGCGCAGCTTGCCGTATTCCACGCTCAATCCCTCGCCCTTGCCGGTCACCTGGACGCCCACTTCGTCGATCCAGCCGCTGATGCTGGCCTCGACGATCACCACGTTCGCGTACACCTGCTCGCTGGAGAGGTTCTTGAGCCCCGACAGCTGGGAGATGGCCGCGCGGGCCGTGAAGCTCTGCGTCAGGCCGTCGACGTTCACGGGTTCGATCACGAGCTCGCTGAGCCCTTCCAGCAGTTCCTCATCCGCCGCGACGGTGACAGTCTCGGGCTGCATCGAAACGGACTGCACGACATAGCCCTCCGCCGGCTGTCCGGTGATGACGTTCGCCGGATCCGTGGATACGGGCAGCTCCTTCGTGGGATATACGTCCACGCTCACCGATACGGAGCTGGAAGACCGGTTCAGCATCTGCTGGGAGATCTCCTCTCCGGTGCCCGTCGCCAGCAGTGTATAGGGCTGTGCCTGGGTGAACGGGGCGTCATGCCCGGTGACGTCCACCGCGACCGCGGCGGAGCTGATGCTGCGCACGACCGAGGCTGCGCCCGACACCGACAGGTTCGGCGGGTTGATGCGGGTGATGTTATACCAGTAGTCCGCCTGGATATCGCCCGTGAGCGACGCGTTGATGGGCACGGAGCGGGAGTCCTGTGCCTCAAAGGTCAGCGTCAGCGAATCCGGACTGATCTCGGTCACGCGGCCGTAGCTGGTCGCGGCGCGCAGGGGCACCTCCTGTGTGCCCGCGGTGCGGACGTTGGACAGGTCCAGCGTGACCTGCACGTTCTCCGGAGAGATGCGCGCATAGTACGCCTGGGGCGCCTCCACGGTGACCGTTATGTCACCCAGCTCCTCCGAAGGCTCCTTCAAAAGCGCCAGGCCGTTGGTGCCCAGCGTCGCGCGGCCGCTGACGTAGCCGGTCAGGCCGCTCAGCGTCTTGCTGCGCGTGATGGAGGTGTTGCTGGTGATCACGTAGTTCCACAGGATGATCGCCAGGACGAGCGAAAGGATCTTCAGTCCAAAATTGTTGGACAGGATGCGCCATACAGCCATTACGATGCGGCCGATCCGCTGCTTCAGATCCGGCGCGCCCTTGCCGCCCTCGTTCGGGACCGGATTATTGTTCATCGGCACGCCCCTCTCTGTGCAGCATTTCCAGCCAGTTGAACATGGTCTGATCCGGCGTGAACAGCTCGGTCAGCAGGACCGTCAGCGACCGGCCGTCCATGTGCCTTGTAAGCCTGCCCTCGCGCGCCATCGATATGATGCCCGTCTCCTCGGACACGATCAGCGCCACGGCATCCGTGGTCTCCGTGATGCCGATCGCGGCGCGGTGCCGCGTGCCCAGGTCGCGGCTTATGGTGATGTCCTCCGTCAGCGGCAGTATGCACGCGGCCGCCTCGATGCGGCGGTTGCGGATGACCATCGCGCCATCGTGCAGCGGCGTGTTCGGCTCGAATATGTTCTCGATGAGCGGGGCAGATATCTCCGCGTCCACCCGGGTGCCGGATTCGATCACGTCGCCCATGCCGGTGTGGCGCTCGATGACGATCAGCGCGCCGATGCGCTTTCTGGACATGTTGCTCATGGCCCGCACGATCTCGGACACGTTCTCCTCCACGCGCTCGGCGTTCTGCTTGCCCGGCAGTCCGATCACCCTGCGCATCAGCCGGGAGCGGCCGATCTGCTCGAGTCCGCGTCGAAACTCCGGCTGGAACAGTATGACGATGAGCAGTATGCCCATGCTGATGATCTGCGTGAGCAGCCAGTTGATGGCGCTCAGGCGCATGACGCCGGATAGCCACGCCATCACGAGCACCACGCCGATGCCCTTGAACAGCGAGTTCGAACGGGTATGCATGACCAGCTTGATGACCTGGTAGATCAGCACCGTCAGCAGCGCCACATCGAGCACATTGTGCCAGTCGGGGATCTGAAGCAGATTGCTCAAAAGCGTGCCGATCGACATATAGATGCTCCTGAGCTGTCCCATGCCATCCACCTCCAAGCGATCTCCTGCGCCATGGCGCAACGATCCACCAATCTACAACCATTATAATACAAAAGCACACAAAAGAAAATCAATTTTGGTGCAGCTTTGATTAAAAAAATTTGACACAGGCGGCATCGCCAAGGTTGCGGAAGCCGTGCTTTGATGATATACTTGATACAGACAAAGCGCGGCCGCTGTCCGCAGGCCGCATATTACAGGAGGTTATCACATGAAAGAGCTGAAGCAAAGGGTCTATGAGGCGAACATGGAGCTGTACCGCCGGAACCTGGTCATCTACACCTGGGGCAACGTGTCGGAGATCGACCGCGACAAGGGCATCATGGCCATCAAGCCCAGCGGCGTGCCCTATGAGACCCTGACGCCGGACATGATCGTGCTGATGGAGCTCGAGAGCGGCCGGATCGTGGACAGCGATCTGAACCCCTCCTCCGACGCGCCGACGCACCTCGCGCTGTATCGCGCCTTCGACAACATCGGCGGCGTGACGCACACGCACTCCCCCTACGCCGTGGCCTGGGCGCAGGCCGGCCATCCCATCCCCTGCTTCGGCACCACCCATGCCGATTATTTCCGCGGCGACATACCCCTGACCCGGTTCCTCACCGCCGAGGAGACCGAAGAGGCCTACGAGGCCAACACCGGCAAGGTGATCATCGAGGCCTTCGAAGGCCAGAACCCGATCTACACGCCCGGCGTGCTCTGCCGCGGCCACGGCCCCTTCACCTGGGGCAAGGACGGCGCGCAGTCCGTCTACCATGCCGTCGTGCTGGAGGAAGTCGCCAAGATGGCCATGTGGTCTGTCCAGCTGCAGCCCGGCCTCACCGAGCTGCCCCACCACGTATCCGACAAGCATTTCCTGCGCAAGCACGGCCCCAACGCCTACTACGGGCAGAAGGGCTGATCGCCGCCCTGTCGGGCCGGTCGTCATATTCACAGGGGAACGGGAGGCATGTCCTCTCCCGTTCCCTTATTGGTCCGGTCCTTCATCAGATGCCGGCGGAGGGGACGCACCTGAGACGGCCGTCCTTTGAAGACCGGCCCGGCGCGGCCCGTATGCACCGCTGCCACGGTGAGCCGACGCGCATTTTTGGCATTCGACCGCACGATTTTGCTTGCCACTTTCCCGATCCTGTTGTAGAATAGGAACAGACCTAATCCATTCAGAGCGGAGGACATTATGGCACATCCATTGATCGATCGGGCATTTTATGAAGCGATCGTCCATTTCGACGACGACGAGGCTGCAAGGGAACACTACTACAGGATCATGGATTCGGAGATCGCCGTGGGCAGTCGGCGCGAGACCGTGCGCAAGCAGATCCTCCGCGTCTATGCGATGCTGTTCTGCGACGATCTGGCGCTGGAGCCGGGTCAGCTCGCAGGGCCTGACGAGGTGGAGGCCACCGCGGACCGGCTCTACACCGGCTGCATGGGCTTCGATCCCGCGCACTGGTACCGCATGCAGCACCACTTCCCCATCATCGATGACGACAACTACGACCGCTTCGCGGCGCTGGTGGTGGCGGATCTGAGCGCCGGTCCGCTGCACGAGGCGGCGATCCACGGCGGCGACATGCTGCTGCTGGGCGAGCCGGACCCGCTCCACATGACGCCCGTGCAGCGCGAGCATCAGCAGGTGCGCGCCATCGCGCTGGAAGGAGATGCGACATGACCTTTCTTGCAGTGGATAAAAACGCCGACAGGCTGCACGCGCTCTCTGAGATGCTCTCTGCCCGCCGGCCCGACGCGGAGCTGTTGTGCTTCACGGGGAGCCTCGAGGCGCTGGCCGCCGCCAGACAGAAGGAGATCGACGTCGCGTTCCTCGAGGCCGATATGCCCGAGCTGAGCGGCACCGACCTTGGTCTGTACTTGAAGGATCTGTACCCCCTCGTCAATCTGATCTATCTCTCCGACGGGCCGGAGCACGCGTACGCCGCGCTGACCCAACACGCCAGCGGCTATGTGGTCCGTCCGGCGACCGACGACGCGCTGCGCAACGAGTTGGAAGACCTGCGCCACCCCGCCGCGGAGAAGGCGCGCAAGCGCGTGTTCGCGCAGACGTTCGGCAATTTCGAGCTGTTCGTGGACGGCGCCCCCGTGGTGTTCAAGTATTCCCGCACCAAGGAGATCGTGGCGCTGCTCATCAACAACCGCGGCGCTCAGACCACGAACGGCGAGATCATCGGCTCCCTCTGGGAGGACGACGGCGACCCTGAGAAAAAGGCATCCTACCTGAGCAATCTGCGGCAGGACCTCCAAAACACGATGACCCGACTCAAGCTCACCGGCATCATCATCAAGCAGCGCGGCAGCCTGGCCATCGCGGCCGACAGGATCGAGTGCGATCTTTACGACTGGCTCGCCAAAAAGAAGGAATCAAAATACCAGTATCTCGGCGATTACATGAACCAGTACAGCTGGGCCGAGTACATCCACGCGGAGCTGGATGAGATCAGCTGGGCCATGGAAGACGATGATTGACCTTCCGCGCGCCGCGCACCGATGAACGACATAGATGGAGGCAGATCGATATGATACGCAGACTCATCCGGCAGATGCTGACGGCCCAGATCCTCTCCGCGCTGACGGTCTCGCTGTGTCTGTTGATCGACAGCATCATGATCGGCCGCTTCCTTGGCGATCGCGCACTGACCGCCTACGGGCTGGCCAACCCGGTGCTGCTGATCATCGGCGCGGTGGGCAGCACGCTGTGCGCCGGCGCACAGGTGTCGTGCAGCCGCTCGCTGGGCAGGGGCGATCAAACGGAGACCGACGTCGGTTACTCGTCCGCCGTCGCGACGGCTGCCGTGTTCTCGCTGGCCTTCATGATACCGGTGCTGCTGCTGAACGTTCCGATCGCCCGCCTGTTCGGCGCCGACGAGCCCGCGCTCCTCAGCGACACCAGCCGCTACATGGCAGGCTTCAGCATCGGCGCGCC
>JAFRMB010000110.1 GCA_017430945.1 Clostridia bacterium
ACGCCGACCCCGACCCCCACGCCGGAACCGACCGATACGCCCGAACCCACCGATACGCCCGTGCCGCCGGACATCGTCGCGCTGAACGCGCTGCATGACAGGGCTGTGGATTCGAGCGGCGGCAAGGATCTGAGCTCTGCGGCATGCGCCGGCGATCTGATCGTGGCCATCTACAACTCCTCCAGCAAGGGCATCATGCCCGCCAGCGTGCTCACCGCCGACTCCGACGACAGCTACGATCTTCCCCGGGAGTACCGCGCGGCCTCCTTTGACGAGGCGCGCTGGGCGGCGATCATCTACCCCGTGTACCAGAACGTCGGCTTCTACAGCGGCGGGGGCGGCCCGGCCGAGAAGACGACCACGTGGATCAAGCTGTTCGACCTACAGACGGACCAGATATACTCGCTGAGAGCGGCCACGGAGAACCCGCCGTCGACCATCAGCGTCACGATCATGAACGGCGTGCCGCTGGCGTCCGGCGGCAGAGGGCAGTACCGCAAGGACAAGGCCATCGAAAAGCTTGCGGAACGCATCCGGCTCGAGCGCGACAAGCCCACCCCCTCGCCCACACCTGAACCGACGCCCGAGCCCACGCCGACCCCCTCGCCCACACCGACGCCGACACCGAAGCCCACACCGACGCCCGAGCCCACGCCGACGCCCGTCCCCGGGATCGGCGACGTCATCGACACCTTGTCTGCCGGCGACTTCGTCAGCTTCGGCCACTATGAGCAGGATGGCGATCCGGGCAACGGAAGCGAAGACATCGAGTGGATCGTGCTGGATGTCGACGGCGATTCGGCGACGCTCATGAGCCGGTACGTGCTGGACAAGCGCGCGTACAACGGCGTCGCCATGGGCGTCACCTGGGAGAACTGCAGCATCCGGAAGTGGCTGAACGGGGATTTCCTGAATGCGGCCTTCGATGATGCCGAGCAGGCAGCGCTCCAGACGGTCGACGTGACGGCCGACATCAATCCCGAATGTCCCGGATCGGATCAGGGCGCGGATACCCGGGACCGGGTGTATCTGCTGAGCATCGACGAGGTCATCGATTACTTCGGCACGCTGGAGATCGATCCGGCCATGCCGACCGCGGCCGCCATCGCCAGGGGCATCTACACGAACAACGCCGTCGGCCATCAGGGACAGACGATCTGGTGGCTCAGGACCAAGGGCGGCTATTCATACTGCGCAGCCTATATCGCCTCGGAGAACAGGCTGATCGCCAGCGGCGGCGAGGTCAGCGAATCGGACTACGGCGTGCGCCCGGTCGTCAGGCTGAAGCTCTCGGAGGTTTCCGGCATCGGCTCCCCCGCGGCCATGCCCGCGCCTTCGGATGGATCAGTCCCGCCAGAGGGAGATGGCGGCGGCATCGTGGCCCTGTCCGCCGGCGACAGCGTGCTGTTTGGGCGCTTTGAACAGGATGCCGATCCGCGCGACGGCGACGAGGCGATCGAATGGATCGTGCTGGATGTCGACGGCGGTTCGGCGACGCTGATGAGCCGGTACGTGCTGGACGCGCGCCCCTACAACGGCGTCGGCATGCGCGTCACCTGGGAGACGAGCAGCCTGCGCAGGTGGCTGAACGGGGCCTTCCTTGAGGGTGCCTTCAATGACGCCGAGCGCGCGGCGCTCCAGACGGTCGTCGTGACGGCCGATGTAAATCCCGAATGCCCCGACGTGGATCAGGGCGCGAACACCCAGGACACGGTCTACCTGCTGAGCGCCGAGGAAGCCATGGCGTACTTTGGCGAGATGCAGATCGACCCGGCCATGCCGACCGAAGCCGCCATCGCCAAGGGCATCTATACGACCAATGTCACCAGCCAACTGGGACAGACGGCGTGGTGGCTGAGGACGCTGGGCAAGTATTCGCCCACTGCCGCGTATATCGTGTCCGGCAACAAGCTGATCGGCACCGGGGGCGAGGTCGGCCAGACGAATTATGGCGTCCGCCCGGTCGTGAAGGTGAGCATCGCCGATCTTCCCGCCGCCGGACCCGACGGGACCGGGCCGGCATCCGCGCCCGCGGGGGCGCCGGTTCCGGCCGGCGATGCCGCCAGGCCCCTTTCCGCGGGCGACCGCCTGCTGCTGGGCAGCTATGATCAGGATGCCGATCCGGGCAACGGCGACGAGACGATCGAATGGATCGTGCTGGACGTCGAGGACGACTCAGCGACGCTCATGAGCCGGTACGTCCTGGACGCGCGCGCGTTCAACGACGCCGGCACATACGTCACCTGGGCGGACTGCAGCCTGCGTCAGTGGCTGAACGGAGCGTTCCTGGATACCGCCTTCGACGATCAGGCGCGGTCCGCGCTCCTGACGACCGTCGTGACGGCCGACGCCAACCCCGAGTACCGATGGACCGATCCCGGCGCGGACACCGAGGACACGGTGTATCTGCTGAGCATCGTGGAAGCCGATGAGGCCTTCGGCACGCTGCGGATCGAGCCCGCCGGGGCGACCGCGACCGCCCTTGAGCACGGCGTCTATACCAGCGAGGTCACCAGCCAGCAGGGCCAGACGGCCTGGTGGCTGAGGACGCCGGGCGCAGATGCCGACCGCGCGGTCTGTATGAGCGCGTGGAACCATCTGAAGACCAACGGAAATCTGGTCGACAGCGCGGAATACGGCGTGCGCCCGGTCGTAAAGGTGAAGATCTCGGCGCTGCCCGACGGCTGCGTGCCCGCCGAGGCGACGACCCCGGCGCCCGTGGACGTACCTGAGGAGCTGCTCGGCAGCTGGAAGCTCAACTACTTCTACGCGCGCTGCAGCAGGGGCATGTCGGGCCACTCGCTGAACACTTCCGGGTCTCTGCACATGCACAAGGAGAGCGGCACCCACCTGACCTTCAATGCAGACGGCTCGATGGACACGGACATCGATATCCCCGGGCTGCTCAGCGTCGCGCCGTCCGTGCCGTTCGACATCCCGGTGCGCACCATCGCGGGGAACGCCTTCAGCTTCGATGGCGACGAGATATCGTTTTTGCCGGACGGCGACACCTGGGAGGTCGAGCTAAACGACGAGGGCCTGAAGCTCAATTACCACGGCTTGACCCCCACCTATCCCGACCCCCACGACCCCGGATTCGACGGAGGCGACGGCGATCTGACCTTCACGCTCGGCTTTGAGCGCATCGACTGGGATCCTTCCATGGCGGAGCCGGCCGTCGAGGCGACCGCCGCGCCCACGGCTGCGCCAACCCCGGAGCCGGCTGGCAGCGATGCGGTCGCAAGCGTGCTGGATGCACTCGGCCAGCCGGCCTACCGCAGCACGTGGGAGGCGCTCGCATCCGGCGAAGTCATCAGGAAGGGCAGCAAGGGCGACGCCGCGAAGGGCCTGCAGCAGACGCTCGCGGCCTTCGGACAGGACATCGCCGTCGACGGCAGCGTCGGCGCCAAGACGATCGCCGCGCTGAACGCCGTACAGGCGGCCTTCGGG
>JAFRMB010000111.1 GCA_017430945.1 Clostridia bacterium
TCCCTCCAGAATCACGTCGCCGCCGTAGCCGCCGGTGTCCCGGATCTCGGTCATGCCGAAGAGGATCTTCATCAGCGTGGATTTGCCCGCACCGTTCTCGCCCACAAGGCCCACGATCTCGCCCGGGTAGACATCCAGGTCGACGCCCTTGAGCGCCTGCGTGCCGAAGAAGGTCTTGGTGATATCCCTGGCTGTAAACAGCGGCTGTCTGCTTTCCATGTGCGACCCTCCTCTCTCACTTGCTGATGACGGTCTTGCCGTGCTCGCAGGTCAGTATGACGCAGATCAGTATGATGATGCCCTGCACACCGTCGGTGATGAAAGGGCTGACGTTGCACATCAAAAGGCCGTTCTGCAGGATCGTCATGATCAGAACGCCGATCAGCGTGCGCTGCACGCCGCCCTTGCCGCCGGCCAGCGCGGTGCCGCCGATGACCACGGCGGCCTGGGCCGGGAACATCTGGTTGTTGCCGATGGAGACCTGGCCGATGCCCAGCCGGATCGCGCCCAGTGCGCCGGCGACGCCGCTCATGAGGCCGCCCAGCATGAAAACGCGGATCTTCACCCAGTTGACGCTGACGCCGACCGAGCGTGGGATCGCTTCGTTGGTGCCCACCGCGTATACGTGACGCCCGAAGGCGGTGTATTCCTGTATGATGTAGCAGATGATGAACATGAGCAGTGCGACCCAGGTGATAAGGGGGATGCCCAGGAAGCTGGCGCCGGACGCCCACAGCATCATGGGATCGGTGATCTTCAGGACGCGCGAATGATAGGAGACGCGCGCGATGCCCTGGCAGATGTACATGAACGCGAAGGATACCATGAACGAGGGGACCCGGAGATAGACGTGGACCAGGCCGATCATCAGGCCCACCGCGACGCCGCAGAGGATCGCGAGCGCCACGCCGAAGATCCCGAGGTTGAAATTGTAGACCTCGTTGGCGACGAACACGCCCGCGAGGGACCCGGCCATGCCGACCACGCCGTTGATCGACAGGTCGATGGAGCCGATCATGATGACGAAGGTCAGCCCCATCGCCACGCACAGCGGGATGGCCAGCTGTTTGAGGATCGCGACGAGGTTGCTCGGCGCGAGGAACACATTGAAGCCGCATATGCAGCTGAACACCAGGACCAGCGCGGCGAGCACCATGATCGGCGCCGTCCGCATGATCCGGTCCACCGAATTCGCCCGCCTGACCTTTTCCGCGAACTCCTCGGTGATCGTCATGTTCGCACCGCGTTCATTTGCCATTCGCTCTCACTCCATTCGATAAGGGTACAAAGGCGTCCACCGGATAGAACGAGGGGCTGGGGATTAACCCAGCCCCTTGAGGATCCTGTCTGGTTAGAGATCAATCGTCGTCCTTGCAGAAGTAGATCTCGGAGAAGTCATAGGTCGGAGCGGCGCTCATGTACTCTTCGACGTTCTCGGAGGTGATCAGCAGGGACGGGGTCGCGAAGATGCGGTAGTTCTCGGGGATCTGGGTGACATCCAGCAGCCCGGTCCACACGGCGTAGCAGATGGCCAGGGTGTAGCCGCCCTGCAGATAGCCGTTGGAGGAGATGGTGGCGGTGGCGTCGCCGTCGGCGATCGCCTGCACGATGTCGGTGTTGGCGTCGAAGCCGACGACCTTGACCACGCCCTTCTTGCCCACGGCGTCCAGCGCCTGCAGCGCGCCGGTGGCCATGCTGTCATTGGCGCACCAGATGCCCTTGACGTCCGGGAACTTGGTCAGGTTGGTCTCGACCAGGGTCAGGGCCTCGGTGGTATCCCAGTTCGCGGTGTCGTCCAGCACGACCTCGATGTTCGGATACTCCTCAAGCGCCTTCTTGAAGCCGGCGACACGGCCGATGGAGGCCGCGTTGGTCAGCATGCCCTCGATGCAGAACACCTGGCCCTCGCCGCCGATGGCGTCGAACAGCGCCTTGGCGGTGTTGTAGCCGCCGACGGTGTTGTCGGGAGAGGTGTGGATGACCCAGTTGTCCAGGTCCATCGGGGAGACGTCGTCTTCCTTGTTCCAGGCAGTGCCGACATAGCCGCCGGACTCCGCCATGGCCTCAGCCAGCGCGTAGGCGATGGTGTTCTCGTTGGGGTCCGCGTAGGCGATGGCGTTGCCGTTCGCCTTGGCGGCGAAGGTGGCCATGTTCTGGACCTCGACGTTGGAGTCGCCCTGGGAATCCAGCACCTGGGTCTCATACTTCTGGCCGATGGAATCCAGGTACTCGGCGAACATGTCCATGCCGTCCTTGATGGTGGCGATGTAGGGATTCTCCAGGCCGCGCACGGAGACCGCCAGGTACAGCGTGGTGTCCAGCTTCTCCTGCGGGATCTGGGCGGGATCGATCTTGAAGGACTTCAGATTCGAGTAGTCGACCTCTGCGACAGCGGCGCAGGAGAAGACCAGCAACAGGGTCAGCAACAGTGCGACGACTTTCTTCATGGTTCTTTCCTCCTTACTTTTTACCGGCATCGCCGGCTGGGAACGGGTGACTGCGAGTTTGTATTGTTACTACATTACAAACTATAGGTTTATTTTAACATGCTATAGTGTGAAGGTCAAGTACAGGCGTCAAAAAACAGCATATTGCACAAAAAATCGAAAAACTTAATGTATATTCTGTATATGAAGGCTGTTGGGCACGCGATATGCGTTTCGCGATGCCGGACCTGTCCGCGTCGATCCCGGGCGCGGGCGCGGCGGGGGTGTGGCGGTGCGCATCATCGATATTGCAGTTGCGTTTGTCTGCCGGGCGTGCTATAATCTGAGCAGCAGACCCGGTACACGCGAGAGGAGGAGCGCTATGAGACCCCGCATCCTCGTGGTCGGCAGCATGAACATGGATCTGTTCATGTACGGCCTGAACGAACTTCCCCGCTGGAGCGAATCGACGTTCGCCACAGAGTACGGATACGCGGCCGGCGGCAAGGGGGCGAACCAGGCGCTCGCGATCGCGCGTCAGGGCGCGGATTGCTATATGCTCGGGCGCGTCGGCGCGGACGACAACGGCCGGACGCTGCTGGATTCGCTGGAGCGCTCCGGCGTGCATACGGACTTCGTGGCGGTCGATCCCGAGCTTCGCACCGGCATGTCCACGATGAACATGGGCAACGACGGACGCTATTTTTCCATCTATGTGCCGGGCGCGAACACCGCCATGCGCGTGGCGGACCTGGATGCGGCGCTCAAGGACAGCCGCTTCGACATGATCGTCATGCAGCTGGAGATGCCGCGCGAGATGGTGCGGCATATCTGCGCGCTTGGCCGGCGCACGGGCATGCCGGTGTTCCTGGACGCGGGGCCGGCGATGGCGTTCCCCCTGGAGGCGCTGCGCGGCGCGTTCGTCATCTCCCCAAACGAGGCGGAGACGCGGGCGCTGACGGGCATCGCGCCGGACACCGACGCGGGCATGGCCGCCGCCGCCGAGGCGATCTACCGACAGGCCAGGCCCGGATATGTGCTGCTCAAGCTGGGCGAGCGGGGCGCTTATCTGTATTCCGACGGGGAACAAAGGCTCATCCCGGGGTACAGGGTGCAGGCGGTGGATACCACGGCGGCCGGGGACACGTTCGGGGCCGCGTTCTGCGTGCGCCGCTGCCAGGGCGCGCCTGTCCTGGAGGCGATACGGTATGCCCACGCCGCGGCGGCGATCTGCGTGACGCGCAAGGGCGGGCATCCGTCCATACCGACGGCGGAAGAGACGGAGGCGTTCTTACGCGAAAACGGCTGATCAACGGCCGCCGGGCGGCGGCGCGACGATACTGACATGACGGAGGTATAGATTATGGAAGATTTTGCCAACCGGATCCGGGCGGCGGAGCGGGAGATCCGCGAATGCCTGACCGACAGGATCATCCCCTTCTGGCTCGAGCGCAGCGTGGACGCGCAGTACGGCGGCTATCTCACGTGCTTTGACGCCGAGGGCCGATACACCGGCAACGGCACGAAGTACATCGTCACCCAGGGCCGCATGGTATGGGGCTTCAGCAATCTGCGCGAATTCGCGCGCCCGGAGGATCGCGCACGGGTCGAGCGCGCCGCGCGCCAGGGCGCGGACTTCCTGATGGACGCCTTCTGGGATCGGGACTATCAGGGCTATTACTGGCAGCTGAACCGCGACGGCAGCGTCGCAGATCCGTCCAAGCTCGTGTACGGCGAGGGTTTCGCCATCTATGCGCTCAGCGAGTTCGCCCGCGTGTACGGCGACGACCGGGCCAGGTCCTTTGCGGAGAAGGGCTTCGACCTTTTGCAGAAGTATGCCGCGGACACGCTCAGGGGCGGGTATTACGAAAACATCGAGCGCGACTGGTCGATCTCTCCCGCCGGCGCCTACGCGGGAGACCGCAAGTCGCTGGACATCCACATGCACCTGCTGGAGACCTTCACCACGCTCTATCTGCTGACCGGGGCGGAGGTGCACGGGCGCAAGCTGAAGGAGGTGCTCGACCTCATTTTCCGGCACATGGTCAACGCCGAAAAGGGCTACGGCTACAACCAGTTCGACCTCGAGTTCAACCGGATCCCGGCGATCAACATCAACCGGACCTGGAACGCCGAGCGCGAGACCAGCGAGGTCGTGGAAACGCCGACGGACACCACCTCCTACGGCCACAACGTGGAGCTGAGCTGGCTGGCGGACCTGGCGCTGCAGGCCCTGGGCTGCGATCGCGCGCCCTATGAGCCCGTGCTCCGGAGGCTGCTGGACCACGCCCTCGCGCACGGCTTCGACGATGAAAACGGCGGCGTCTATCGCGACGGTATCGCCGACGAATCCGTCGTGGTCTACGACAAGGAGTGGTGGCAGAACTTCGAGGCGCTGACCGGCTTTTTGAACGGCTATGTCCTGTACGGCGACGCGCGCTATCTCGAGGCGTTCCTGAAGACCTGGGCGTTCGACAGGGACCGCTTCATGGACATGGAAGTGGGCGAGAGCCGCCAGCTGCTCAAGCGCGACGGCACGCCCGTCATTTCCAGCATGGGGAACCCGTGGAAGGGCATCTACCACACGGGCCGCGCCCTGGCGGAGTGCCTGCGCAGGCTGGAGAAGCTTTGACGCCCTCAGGCGGACGCGCGCCGCTTTTCAGGGGGCAGACGGGCCATGCCCTGGATCCGGAAGGCCCGGAGAGAGGGACCATGACAGAGGGAAGGTGATCTTTGCGATGAGACCGCTATCCACGCGCTGGGGGCGCGCGCTGGACGCCGGCCGTGTCAAGCCGGAATACCCGCGCCCGAACCTCGTGCGCGACAGCTATCTGAACCTGAACGGACCGTGGGCGTTCTGCGTCAGCGGCGCGCCCGAATGCCGCACCTTTGACCGCACCATACTGGTGCCGTTCCCGCCGGAGGCGCCGCTGTCAGGCGTGGGGCGCGTGACGCAGCCGGACGAGTACCTGCACTACCAACGCAGCTTCCAGCTGCCCGAAGGTTTCGACCGCGGCCGCGTGCTGCTGCACTTCGGCGCGGTGGACCAGGAATGCGAGGTCTTCGTGAACGACGTGTCGGTGGGCAGCCACAGGGGCGGCTACAATCCCTTCACGCTGGAAATCACGCAGGCGCTGCGGCCGGGCGGGAACGCGCTCCGGCTGCGCGTGCGGGACCGCACGGAGCGCGCGCCATACGCCCGCGGCAAACAAAAGCTCGCGCGGTACGGCAAGTACGCTTCCATATTTTACACGCCCTGCAGCGGGATCTGGAAGACCGTGTGGCTGGAGAGCGTGCCGGAGCGCTACATCACCGGCCTTCGCTTCACGCCGCTGTGCGGCGCGTCGCAGGTGCGGCTGGAGGTGTGCTGCAGCGCGCCCGGCACCGCGCGCGTGTGCATCAGCTTCGAGGGGCGCGAGGTGTGGCACGGCGATGTGGAGGCCGGCATACCGGCCTGCGCCGACCTGCCGGACTTCCGATACTGGTCTCCGGAGCGGCCGGACCTCTATGACGTGACGGTCGAGTTCGGCGAGGACCGCGTGACCTCCTACTTCGGCATGCGCTGCTTCGAGCGGAAGCCGGACCGCAATGGCGTCCCGCGCTTCTATCTGAACGGAGAGCCGTTCTTCTTCAACGGGCTCCTGGATCAGGGCTACTGGCCGGAGAGCCTGCTGACCGCGCCTTCGGACGCGGCGCTGGAATACGATATCCGCACGCTGAAGGCCATGGGCTTCAACACGCTGCGCATGCATGTGAAGGTCGAAGAGGAGCGCTTCTATCACCTGTGCGACAGGATCGGCATGGTGGTCTGGCAGGACATGCCCAACGGCGGCGGCGAATACAACATGTTCTTCGTCACGGAGCTGCCCAACGCCTACGACTGGTTCGCCCGCGGCGTCGAGGACAGCCGCTACGACTGGTTCATGCGCGAAGACACCGATGGCCGCGAGCAGTTCCTGAGGGAGCTGGACGAGATGGTGTCCCTGCTGTACAACTACCCCTGCATCGCCCTGTGGACGCCCTTCAACGAGGGCTGGGGCCAGTTCGACGCGCAGAAGGCCACCCGGCGCATCCTGGACATCGACCGGACGCGGCTCATCAACGAGGCCTGCGGCTGGTTCGACCAGGGCGGGGGCGACCTGCACAGCATCCATAACTACACGTACAAGCTGAAGACGTCGCCGAAGCCGCCCCGCGCGGTGGCGCTCACGGAGTACGGCGGCTATTCGTGGGCGGTCGAGGGGCATACGCCGTGCGAGAAGGCGTTCGGCTATCAGGCGTACGGCTCGCGGGAAGAGCTGACGCGGAATTACCGGCGCCTCTGGGAAGAGGAGATATACCCGAATCTGGAGAGCGGTCTCTCCGCGGCCATCTACACGCAGGTCAGCGACATCGAGGAGGAGATCAACGGCTTTATGACCTACGACCGCGAGGTGGTCAAGCTGGACGCGTCGGTGGTGTGCGAACTGAACCGGCGGCTATACGAGGCGTTCGCGGCGCTGAGCCGCAGCTGATGTCAAAGAACGATGAACGACGGACAAACATCGAGGAAAGGGATGGAATACCATGAAGATCGAAAAGCTGGAATTGTTCAAGGTCGCCCCGCGCTGGCTGTTTCTGAAGATGACGACCGACGACGGCTGTGAAGGCTGGGGCGAGCCGGTCTGCGAAGGCAAGGCGGATTCGGTGGCTGCGGCGGTGAAGGAGCTGGGTGCGCAGCTGATCGGACACAGCGCGACGGACGTGGAGGATGCGTTCCAGCTCATGTACCGCGCGGGCTTCTATCGCGGCGGCCCGATACTCATGAGCGCCATCTCCGGCATCGAGCAGGCGATGTGGGACATCAAGGGCAAGGCGCTGGGCGTTCCGGTATACGAGCTGCTGGGCGGCAAGGTGCGCGACCGCATCGAGGTCTACCGCTGGATCGGCGGCGACCATCCCCGGGACACCGGAGAGGCGGCAAAGGAAGCCGCGGCGCAGGGCTATCGCGCCGTAAAGATGAACGGCACCGACGAGCTCAGGTGGATCGACACCTATGACAAGCTGGAGGCGACCGTCGAGCGCGTGGCGGCCATACAGGCGGCGGTGCCGGGCATGCGCGTCGCAGTGGACTTCCACGGCCGCGTGCACAAGACGATGGCCAAGCAGCTCATGCACATGCTGGAGCCCTACAACCTGATGTTCGTGGAGGAGCCGGTGCTCTGCGAGAACGAGGACGAGTTCCTGGAGCTGGCGCGCACCTGCCACATCCCGATCGCCACGGGCGAGCGCAACTACACCCGCTGGGGCTTCAAGCACATGCTGACCCGGGGCGGCGTGGACATCATCCAGCCGGACGTCAGCCACTGCGGCGGCATCCTGGAGGCGCGCAAGATCGCGGCCATGGCCGAGTGTTTCGACGTCGGCCTCGCGCTGCACTGCCCGCTGGGCCCCATCGCGCTGGCCGCCTGCCTGCAGGTGGACTTCTGTTCGCCGAACGCGTTCATACAGGAGCAGAGCGCGGGCATCCACTACAACGCGGGCTACGACCTGCTGAATTATCTGAACGATCCGGAGATCTTCCGCTGGAAGGACGGCATGTGCGAGCTCATGACCAGGCCGGGCCTGGGCGTCGACGTCAACGAGGCCTACGTTCGCGAGATGGCGAAGCAGGGCCACGACTGGCACAACCCCGTCTGGCGCGATTCGGACGGCATCATCGCCGAGTGGTGACGCTTCGGCGGGAACAGGGGAGGCATAGAGATGACGGGACTGGAATATGTAAAAGCGAGGAAGGTCGTGGCGATCGTGCGTGGGCTGGCGCCGGAGCACATCGTGCGGCTGGGGCACGCGCTGTCAGAGGGCGGCATCGGGCTGATGGAGGTGACGTACAACCAGAGAGCGCCTGAGACGTGGGGTGCCACGGCGAAGGCGATCGAGGCGGTCGCGAAGGAA
>JAFRMB010000017.1 GCA_017430945.1 Clostridia bacterium
AACGAGCCGAACGCCTACTATGCACTGCCCTGCTGCCCCTCCCCGTACCATGGCTTCCAGGAGGCCTTCGGCCTGACCGCCACCTACGGCGACGTCGACGGTGCCATCAAGAACCTGGCCACCTACCTGAACGAGCATGACTCCGTGAACCGCTTCTCCACCTGGAGCCTGCCGGTGAACATGTCCATGATCAACGCCGGCTTCGAGTACGCCTGCGCCTACGCCGAGGGCAAGACCAACGGCAAGGTGGACATGGACGTTCTGAACCAGTGCTTCGAGTCCGCCACCGGCGCCCCGATCGATCTGGGCCAGTATGTCGATGCCTCCGGCACCGAGTATCCGAACTACCTGCTGATCGCTCTGGAGCCCATCAACTTCGCGGATTACCTCGACTGATGATCCAAAGAGCGTGAGCTGACACCCGACCGATGGCTGTCCGGGACACCGGCTTCCGGCGTTCCGGACAGCTTTCTTCATGCCCGACGCAAAGCGCAGAACGGGCGATTTTTCCGACGCACATCGCGCGCCGCTGTGCATCGGAAAGCTCACCCGCGGCACCGCAGAAGCCCTGCGGCGCTGTATTTTGTATATATGATCCAAATTGATCCGCCCCGTTCCGCACAGGAAGGGGTCGGAAAGGAGTTGTAGCTGTTGGCAAACGAGTTTGTGCTGGAGATGAACCACATCACCAAGACATACGGGAACAACCCCGTGCTCAAGGACGTGACGCTGCGCATCCGCCCGGGCGAGATCCACGCGCTGCTGGGCGAGAACGGCGCGGGCAAGTCCACGCTGATGAACGTGCTGTTCGGCATGCCGGTCATCCACACCACCGGCGGGTTCCAGGGCGAGGTCATCTTTGACGGCCAACCGGTGCGCATCGCCTCCCCCATGGACGCCATGAGCAAGGGCATCGGCATGGTGCACCAGGAGTTCATGCTGATCCCCGGCTTCAGCGTCACCGACAACATCAAGCTGAACCGCGAGATCACCCGCCCCTGGGCCGTGAGCCGCGCGATCGGCAAGGACCTGGAGTTCCTGGACCGCGGCGCCATGGCCGCGGACGCGCGCAAGGCGCTGGACGCCGTGGGCATGAGCATCGAGGAATACACGCTGGTCAGCGGCCTGCCCATCGGCCACATGCAGTTCATCGAGATCGCACGCGAGATCGACAAGTCCGGCATGAAGCTGCTGGTCTTCGACGAACCCACCGCCGTGCTGACCGAGAGCGAGGCGCAGCAGCTGCTCGGCGTCATGAAGAAGATCGCCGCGCAGGGCATCGCCATCATATTCATCACCCACCGCCTGGACGAGGTGCTGGACGCGGCGGACACCATCACCATATTGCGCGACGGCACGCTGGTGACCACGCTGCCCAAGGCCGGCACCACCGCCGAAAAGCTGGCGGGCCTCATGATCGGGCGCGGCAGCGAGGGCGTCATACAGGTCGAGAAGCGCGAACGCGAGGTCGCA
This sequence comes from Clostridia bacterium, assembly GCA_017430945.1. The sequence continues at coordinate 1,474 of JAFRMB010000017.1, forward strand.
GGCGACGTCGTGATGCAGATCCGCGGGCTGCGCGTGAATATGCCCGGCGAGGTGGACCGCGGCGTCGACCTGGACGTGCGCGAGGGCGAGATCCTGGGCATCGGCGGCCGGGCCGGCCAGGGCAAGATCGGCCTCCCCACCGGCATCATGGGCCTTTATGCGGCCCGCGGCGAGGTGACCTTCCACGGGCAGAAGCTGCCGCTGGGCGACGCGAACACGGTGCTGAAGGCGGGCCTCGCGATGGTCAGCGAGGACCGGCGCGGCGTGGGCCTGCTGCTGGATCAGTCCATCGAAGACAACATCGCCTTCACCGCCATGCAGGTGCACGGCGACTTCATGAAGGGCTTTTTGCACCAAAAGGACAGCGGCGCGATCCGGAAGTTCGCCGAGGAGATGATCCGCGAGCTCGACATCCGCTGCACATCTCCCACCCAGCCGGTGGGCACGCTCTCCGGCGGCAACCAGCAAAAGGTGTGCGTGGCGCGCGCGCTGGCGATGAAGCCGAAGTTCCTGTTCGTCTCCGAGCCCACGCGCGGCATCGACATCGGCGCCAAGCAGCTGGTGCTGGAGACGCTGGTCAAGCTCAACCGCGAACAGGGCATGACCATCGTGATGGTCTCCTCGGAGCTCCAGGAGCTGCGGAGCATCTGCGACCGCATCGCGATCGTCGCCGAGGGCAAAGTCCTGGACATCCTGAAGCCCGAAGATTCCGATACGGCCTTCGGCCTTGCGATGTCCGGAAAGAAAGCAAAGGAAGGTGAAACGGCATGAGCGAACGCGTTGAAGCCAGGGCGGCGAAGAAGCGGGGCGGCCGGTTCGTGACGGCGGTCGTGCTGTTCGCGCTTGCCGCGATCATGCTGATCGCTTCGATCGCCGGATACGTCCTGCGGGGCAGCGCCTCCACCAGGGCCAATCTGGATCAGATGCGCACCCAGGCGGTGCTGCACACGGCCACCGAGGGCCTCGTGGATTCCATCGCCCAGCAGGCCCGCTCCGACAAACTCAAGGAGCTGCGCGCGGACAAGGATTTCCGCAAGCGCGGTCTCGACGAGGTCAACGGGATCTGCGACGCCGCTATGGAAGAGGCCCGCGCAGAGGCCGAAAAGCTGTACAGCAACCCTGTGGTCGAGGACGAAGCGGCGCTGAAGAGCGCCATCGAGAATATGAGCGCCGTGCTGAGCACTGCCGGCCAGCTCGAGGAAAAGGAGCACGCGGTCTACGGCGAGATCTACATCGCCCTCGTGGACAACATCTCCTCCTGGACCGAGATCGCCGCGCCGGAGACGGATGACGCCGCCGTGCTCGAGGCCCTGTCCAAAACCGCACCCTCCCTGAAAGACGCGGACAAGGCGCACCTGGCGCCCGGCTTCGTGAAGCTGGCCAGGGACATGGCCGCTGAACAGCAGGCCGAACTCGACAAGGAACTTGAGAGCCAGTCGGTCTCTATGATGACCGGCGCCGTCGCCGACTGGTCGGCATACGCCGGCCTCAGCGGCGATGAGCTATGGGCGAAGCTCACGGAGGATGTGCCTGAGCTTTCGGATGCCGAGCGCTTCAGGGACGCGCTGCTGGAGGCGGCGGACACGCACATCGCAGCCGCGCAGAGCGGCGAACCGGTCGAAGAGCCCGCCGATGCCGGACAGGGCGCGGATGTCGTGAGCGAAACGCAGGTCGACTACACCTGGTTCACGCCCAGCGACGATCTGGCGAAGGACCTCAAGGACAATGAGGACGCTTTCGGCGCGCTGAACACGCAGCTGATCTCCATCATCCCGGACCTTGGGCAGTTGAACCCCAAGCTCCAGGGCGCGCTGCGCACCGGCCTCGAAAAGGTGCTCTGGCCGGGCAGCCAGGACTTCACCGATCGCTATGACGCCTACATGGCGCACAAGGCCGGAAGCACGCTGACCGGCGGCGCTGCCTTCGCGCTGAAGCTGGCGTCCCGCGCGGAAACGCTGCTGCTGGGCGGCATCGCACTGCTGCTGCTGGGCCTGGTGCTCATGTTCTGGGACAGCCTGACGCGGCGCTTCGGCGTGCCGCGCACCATCATCGCGCTGTTCTTCATCTATCTCTGCCTGCTGGCCGAGCTTTACAACATCAGCGTGCGCATGATGCTGGGCAACGTGCTCGAGCGCATGACGATGTACGGCGTGCTGGTGCTGGCCATGATGCCGGGCATACAGTGCGGCATCGGCCTGAACATGGGCATGACCATCGGCTGCATTTCGGGCCTGTTGGGCATCGTGCTGTCGCTGCAGTTCAACATGACGGGCTTCTCCGCCATGCTGTTCTCCTGTGTCAGCGGTGCGATCATCTCGCTGCCGCTGGGCTGGGCATATTCCAAGCTGCTGAATCGCATGAAGGGCAATGAGATGACGATATCCACCTATGTGGGCTTCTCCTTCGTGTCGCTCATGTGCATCGGCTGGATGATGTTGCCCTTCAACAACCCGAAGATCATATGGCTGCTGAGCGGCCGCGGCCTGCGCGTCACCCACAGCCTGCTGGGCAGCTTCGCCCACCTGCTGGACAAGTTCCTGAACTTCAGGATCTTCGGCATCAACGTGCCTACGGGCGGCCTGCTGTTCCTGGGCGTGTGCTGTACCATCATGTGGCTGTTCACCCGCTCCCGCACCGGCATCGCCATGACGGCAGCCGGCACGAATCCGCGCTTCGCGGAGGCCAGCGGCATCAACGTCGACCGCATGCGCACCGTGGGCACCATGCTGTCCACGATGATCGCCGCGGTGGGCATCGTCATCTACTCCCAGGCGTTCGGCTACGCGCAGCTGTACACCGCGCCGCGCCAGCTGGGCTTCATCGCGTCCAGCGCCATACTGATCGGCGGCGCCACGGTGCGCAAGGCGAAGGTCAGCCACGTGCTGATCGGCGTGTTCCTGTTCGAGGGCGTGCTGGTGTTCGGCCAGCAGATCGCCAATTCCGCCGTGGCCGGCGGCGGCCTGAGCGAGGTCATGCGCATCATGATCTCCAACGGCATCATACTGTATGCCCTGACGCAGAGTGGAGGTGGCCGTCGTGACTAATCAGAACAAGATTACGGCGCACATCAGCAAATACGCGGTGACCTACCTGTTCATCGCGCTGAGCACGCTGTTCATCGTGGTGTCCGGACTGGATATCAACTATGTCGCCAGCCAGCTGCTGCTGCGCCTGAACCGCAACGCGTTCATCGTCCTTGCGCTGATCATACCGATCATCGCCGGCATGGGCATCA
>JAFRMB010000112.1 GCA_017430945.1 Clostridia bacterium
CATATGCAGCACTGCAGGAATCTTTCATCCTTCAGCATTTACTTTCTGGCGATCCCCAACTCCTCACAGGCCGCTTCCCGCATCTTATATTTCAGGATCTTGCCAGCCGCGTTCATCGGGAGCCTCGCACTGCAGTTGAGGCAGCCCCATTTCTGATTGTATGACCATTCCAAAAATGCATCACGACCATCTGCGGGCGCCCTTCCCGCCCTGCCGCTGCTTGAGCGGCCGGCGGCACGCCAAAGCGGCGGATGATCGCCTCGCCGATCCCGGGCCGGCCGGAACCGGCATGTTCACACCACATCGTTAGGAGGCATTGCTTTGAGACAGGAATCCTTGCGGCGTGTCATCTCCATCGGCCTGCTGGTACTGCTGATCGCGGTATTCAGCCTGACGAGCAGCTATTTCCTCGCGCCGAAGAACATCTTCGCGTTTTTGCGCGACGCTTCGGTGACGGGCATCATCGCCGTGGGTGTGACCTTCGTTATCATCACGGCGGGCATCGACCTGTCCACCGGCGCGCTCGCGGCGCTGTGCTCGATGGTCATGGGCAATTTTCTGTTCTATCTGCCGGCGGTGCCGGTGCCGGTGGTCTGCCTCGTGTCGATCGCGATCGGCATACTGGGCGGCCTGTTCAACGGCCTGGTGGTCACCAGGCTCCGGCTGCCGGACTTCATCGCCACGCTGGCCAGCCAGGGCATCTTCCGCGGGCTCACGATGCTGTTCGCCATCCGCGAGCGCGGGCGCATCCGCAACCAGGTCATCAAGAACCGCGCGTTCCTCGCCTGGTCGGGCAATGTGAGCGGCCTGTTCTACGTCACCATCGCGTTCATCATCATGGTCATCATCGGACAGCTGATCCTGAAGAAGACGAAGATCGGCACCTATACCTACGCCACCGGCGCGAGCCGCAAGTCCGCGGACCTGTCGGGCATCCACACCGGACGGATCAAGCGGTTCGCGTTCGGCCTGTCCGGCTTCTGCTGCGGCCTGGCGTCCATATTCCTGCTGGCGCGCACCGGCGCGGCGACCGTGGAGCTGGGCACAGGGCTCGAGTTCGACGTCATCGCCGCCGTGGTGGTGGGCGGCTGCGCCTTCAGCGGCGGCCGCGGCGACGTGGTCGGCAGTATGATCGGCGCGCTGTTCATGGCGATACTCACCAACGGCATCTATAAATACAACCTCGGCAGCGAGTATCACGTGATCATCAAGGGCGCGGTCATCATCGTCATGGTGCTGTTCGATGCCATCTACCAGCGCTATTTCCAGAAGCGGAGCCGCAGCGCCAAACAGCCCGCGGCGGAAGTCAAGGAGGCGGCCGTATGAGCGATAACGTATTGCTGCGCGCCCACAACATCCACAAGAGCTTTTCCGGTGTCCAGGTGCTCAAGGGCGTCGATCTGGAGATCCGCGCCGGCGAGGTGCACGCCCTGATGGGCGAGAACGGCGCGGGAAAGTCCACGCTGATCAAGATCATCATGGGCGTCTACCCCAAGGACAGCGGCGAGATCTGGTACAGGGGCGAGAAGGTGGAGATCGACAGCCGCTCGGATGCGCAGCGGCTGGGCCTGGCGGTCATCTACCAGGAGCTGAGCCTCATCCCCACGCTGTCGGTCATGCAGAACATACTGCTGGGCCAGGAGACGCAGAAGGCGGGCCTTCTGGACAACCGGGCGATGCGCGCGCGCGTGAAAGAGCTGATGGACCGCTTCGACCTGCATCTCGATCCGAACGAGATCGTCGAGAACCTGTCCATCGCCCAGCAGCAGACCGTCGAGATCCTGAAGGCGCTGACGGTGGACGCGCCGCTCATCGTCATGGACGAGCCCACGGCCTCGCTGAGCGCGTCCGAAAGCGAGCGCCTGTTCGACATCATCGACAAGCTGCGCGACAAGGGCGTGGGCATCCTCTACATCACCCACCGCCTGGAGGAGGTGCGCCTGCTGGCGGACCGCCTGACCATACTGCGCGACGGCGAGAACGTCGCTGTGGTGGAGAAGCAGGACTATGACCCCCAGAAGGTCATCCGCATGATGATCGGCAAGGAGATCACGACCGCCGCCGACCGGGTGGAGATGCACGAGCCCACCGGCAGCGTCGGGCTGAGCGTGAAGGGCCTGACCCGCAGGGGCGTGTTCCAGGACATCAGCTTCGACGTCCATCACGGGGAGATCCTGGGCATCGGCGGCCTGGTGGGTTCCGGCCGAACGGAGGTGCTGCGCGCCATCTTCGGCGTGGACCGCTTCGACGCCGGCGAGATCCTGTTCGAAGGCAAGTCCATACGGCCCTCCGTGGCGCGCAATATCCGCCTCGGCTTCGGCCTCATCCCGGAGGACCGGCGCGGGCAGGGATTCATCCCGCTGCAGAGCATCCGCAAGAACGTCGCGCTGACCAACTACGACCTGCTGGCCAACGGCATGGGCGTCATCAACAGCGGCAAGGAAGCGCAGATGTGCGGCGAGGCCATCCAGAACCTCGCCATCCGTCCCAACATCCCCACCATGCCGGTGACGAACCTCTCCGGCGGCAACCAGCAGAAGGTGGTCGTGGGCAAGTGGATGGCCCGCGACCTGAAGGTGCTGCTGGTGGACGAGCCCACCGCGGGCATCGACGTGGGCGTCAAGGAGGCCATCTACCAGATCCTGGAGGGCCTGGCGGCAAAAGGCGTGCTCGTGATCGTGGTGTCGTCCGACCTGCAGGAGCTGCTGCGCGTGTCCACCCGCATCCTGGTGATGCGCAAGGGCAGGATCTTCAAGGTCTTCGACAGCGGCACGGTGACCCAGGAGGACGTGCTGGCGGCGGCTTCCGGCATCGACAACAGCAGCGAGGTGAACGGACATGAATAAGAGCAACAGGGGCGCCCTTCTGAAGCGGTTCCAAAAGCCGCTCATCCTGCTGGCCGTCATGCTGGTCATGGTCATCCTGCAGCCCAAGATCTTCCCCACGTGGAACAACATGCTGAGCATACTCTACGCCGTTTCCATCTACGGCACGATGATCTGCGGCATGATCTTCGCGGTGCTGCTGGGCGGCATCGACCTGTCCGTAGGTCCGGTGGCCGCGCTGTCCGGCGCGGTGACGGTGCTGACGATCATCGGCATGGGGATGACGAACGGCTCCGTGCTGGTCGGCGTGGTGCTGGGCCTGCTGGCGGGGTCGGCGGTGGGCCTGGTCAACGGCCTGATCGTCTCCTATTTCAATGTGCCGGCCTTCCTGATCACGCTGTCCACCCAGAGCATCATCAACGGCGTGGCACAGCTGACGACCGGCAACCACACCATCGCCGCCATGGAGCCGCCGAGCTTCACCTACATCGGCAGCGGCCGCCTGCTGGGCGTGCCGGTCCCGATCTACATCATGGGGCTCATGATGCTGATAACCTATTTTGTGCTGAACAAGACGGTGTTCGGCCAGCGCGTGTACGCCGTGGGCGGCAACCGCCAGGCGGCGCAGCTTTCCGGCGTGTCGGTGAAGCGGGTCTCCACGATCTGCTACGTGATCTCCAGCTTCATGGCGGCGCTGTCGGGCATCGTGCTGGCATCCATGAACCAGCAGGCCATCGCCAAGGCGGCGGCGGGCTACGAGAACGACGTGCTGACCGCCATCGTCGTGGGCGGCACGAGCCTGGCGGGCGGCGAAGGCTCCATACAGGGCGCGCTGTTCGGCGCGCTGCTGGTGGGCGTGCTGAACAACGGCATGCGCCTGATGGGCGTGCCGTCGACCTATCACACGCTGGTCAAGGGCGTCATCATCATCTGCGCCGTCGCGATGGACGTCTACGGTAAGAACAAGGACAGCGGCGTCGGAAGGTCCCTGCTGAAGGGCCTGCGCCGCGCCGGGAAAGGATGAGCGATATGAGACTGGTGGATGTGCATACCCACGTGGTGGAGACGCTGCACGGCTTTGCCCGCCGGGGCGAGTTCCGGGCGGTCGGCGGCGGCCGCGCGCGCTGGGCCAACGGCGATGAGATGGACCTCATCCCGCCGGAGCTGGGCGAGTACGACGTGCGCGGCGACAGGCTCTACGCCTTTCTGAAGGCAAAGGGCGTGGAGCGCGCGGTGCTTTTGCAGGGCAGCTTTTACGGCTTTCACAACGAGTACTCGCTGGAGGTCGCCAGGCAGTATCCGGACATGTTCGTCCCGGCGTGCACGGCGGATCCGTTCGCACGCCAGTCCATGGAGATCCTGGAGCGGTTCGTCTGCCGGGAGGGCGTGCGGGTCATCAAATTCGAGGTCAGCGACGGCGGCGGCATGATGGGCTATCACACGCCGTTCGACCTGAACGGCCCGAGACTGGCCGAACAGATCCGGCTGGCGGCGGACAACGGCTGCACGCTGGTGCTGGACGTGGGCGGCCCGGGGATGGACAGCTTCCAGCCAGAGGCCATCGCCGACATCGCGAAGACCTATCCGAAGATGCGGATCGTGATCTGCCACCTGCTGGCGCCGACCCTGCAGGACGAGGCGCCCTTCAAAAAGGCCATCGCCGCGCTGCGCCTGCCCAATCTGTGGTTCGACATCTCCGCGGTGCCGTGGAACGTGTATCCCGAGGCGTATCCCTATCCCACCGGCGCGCGCTACGTGGCCGCGGCCAGGGATGCCGTGGGCTGCGACAAGCTGCTCTGGGGCAGCGATCTGCCGTGCCCGTTGACCCGGGACAGCTACGAGCACCTGCTGGACTACCTGCCCGCGAGCGGCCTGTTCACCGAGCGGGAGCTTGAGGGCATCTGTTACGACAACACCTTCGCGGCGTATCCGCTGTAAGATCGGCCACGGACGCGCCGATCCGCGCGCGATACACGGACGGACAGGCACCCACGATCCTCCCATAACACTGCGGTCCGGAAGCATATGCCGAAGGGACCGGCCATAGCCGGAGAGGCCTCGCGCCTCTCCGATCTTCTTTTGGGCCCGGCGGCGTGGCGGATCCGGGAGGTCCCCCGCCCGCATTGCATAGGCGATGCATAGGATGTATAAGCAGGGTCTTCTCCAAATTGTCACCAAATCGTCCTATAAGGCGCAGAGCATCTGTGGTATAATACCTGTACCGTGCGGGAGCTTGGCTTCCCGCCCGCAAAGAGGACAATGAGGGCATTGACAGATGAAATACAGGAAAGTACTGATCATGATATTGCTGGCGCTGATGTGCTTCAGCGCGGTGGCGGAGTCGATACCGGAAGCGACGATCTCGCAGGAGGAGCTGAGCAGTAAAGCCGTCGTGAAGGAGGTGCAGCAGCACCTGATCGACCTGGGCTATCTGCATGACGTGGCGGACGGCAAGTTCGGCAAGAAGAGCGCCGCGGCGCTCGGCGCCTTCCAGGCCGGCGCCGGTCTGCCGGCCACGGGCAAGCTGGACCCGGTGACATACGGGCGCTTGAAGCAGGCGGCCGAGAGCGTGCGTTCGCCGCGCGAGGTGCAGCAGAAGCTGATCGACCTGGGCTATCTGGGCGGCGAGGCGGACGGCAAGTTCGGCAAGCAGTCCGCGGCAGCGCTCGCGCTGTTCCAGAGGATCAACCGTCTGGAGGCCACCGGCACCCTGAACGAGGCGACGCTCGAGCGCCTGTTCGCCGGGGAGGCCATCGCGCTGCCCATCGGCCTGAACAGCAAGGATTCCGGCGAGGCGGTCGAGGCGCTTCAGCAGCGGCTGTACGACCTGGGCTTTTTGGCAGACATGCCGGACGGCGACTACGGCAAGAGCACGCAGGCCGCGGTGAAGAGCTTCCAGCAGCACCTGAACACACAGGGGTTCGGGGACGACTACGGCATCCGCGCCAGCGGCGAGGCGACATCGGTCACCCGCTATTTCCTGGAGAGCCAGATCTATTCATCCTACATCAACGATGTGGTCCTGGGCGTGCAGGACAGCGAGGCGCTGCGCGTGGAGCGCAGGCTCGTGCAGCTGGGCTATATGGACAAGCCGGCCGACGACACACTGGACGACTATGCGCTCGAGGCGCTCAACCTGTTCAAGCAGAAGGTGGACCTGCCGCTGGAGGGCGATGCCGACCGCGTGACCATCGACGCACTGTTTGCGATGGACGCGCCGTACGCCGACCACTGCGCGCCGCACGCGATCGCGTTCGGAGACACCGGCCTGGCGGTGCGGGACGTCGAGTCGGCGCTGCTGGCCGGAGGCATGACGGCCAATCTGCCGGTGGGGAGCTACAACAAGAACCTGAAGAGCGCCATCGAGCGCCTGTACAAATACCTGAAGGCGCGCAAGAGCGAACACGCGCCGCTGTTCTCCGACGCCCAGACGCTGAGCATCGAGGCGCAGCAGAAGCTGCAGGACGGCATACTGGGCTATGTGGCCGACGTTGGCAAGAAGAAGAACACCACCGAGGCCACCCGCGTGCAGCGCAGGCTGTATGCGCTGTACTACCTGCCCAAGTCCGGCATCGACGGCCTGACCGGCAAGGAGAGCCGCGACGCCATCAAGGCGTTCCAGCAGGAGAACGGGCTCGAGCAGACGGGCATCGCCGACGAGGCCACCCAGCGCATACTGTTCTCCAACGAAGCCGAGTACAAGCGCTATCGCTACCGGGTCGAGGTCAGCATCGCCCGGCAGAAGGTGTACGTGTATCAGCTGAACGCGGACAACGGGTACGACCTGGTGAAGACCTTCAACTGTTCCACGGGTCTTCACAACTCGACGCCCCGGGGCATCTTTCTGAACGCCAGGCCCATCAACCGCTGGCACTACTTCGAGAAGTTCCACTGCTGGGCGCAGTACTCCTTCCGCATCGAGGGCGACATACTCTTCCATTCCGTGATCTACGGTTCCAAGAACGAGAACTCGCTCCACCGCAGCTCTCTGCGCAAGCTGGGCGACCCGGCCTCTCACGGCTGCGTCCGGCTGACCGTCGAGGACAGCAAGTGGCTGTTCGAGAACTGCGAGCGCGGATCGCTGGTCGTCGTGATATACTGATCCGATCGGAGTGCGGGCGGTGCGGCCCGCGACGCGAACGGGGGGACGCCGAATGTGGCGTCCCCCCGTTCGATCGTCAGATCCCGGTGAGGGCATGGGGGAGGCGTGAAGCCTCCGGCGAAGCCGGGGCCTTGCCGCGGTGCGCCGGCAGCGATCCGCTGCTCGGC
>JAFRMB010000113.1 GCA_017430945.1 Clostridia bacterium
AGTTCGAGCAGCCACTTGAGTGGCTGCCCGTGAACGATCAAGCGGTTGGCAGATCGTTTCGATGCGCCTTGAGGCGCTTTGCTAGTACTGGGCCCTTCTAGGGCCTAATCAAACCACCGGCTAAGCCGGTGGTCGTGATTTCTCAGGCGTGAACGTTCGATCTTTTGTGCTGGGTCAGCGGCGGCCGGCGTACGCGGACACCTGCCGTTCACCGTGCGGCGAGGAAGCGCAGCGCGACGGAGGCATGAAGTGCGATGAGTGCGGACATAGCGGCTTCATCGGCAATAAATCGCGGGCTGTGGAGCGGCTTGTCGGCGCCGATGGCAGATTCGCCGACGCCGATCCTGTAGAACGCGCCCGGCCGTTCGAGCAGGAAGTAACCAAAGTCCTCGGTGCCCATGGTGGGGGACGGCAGGATGCGGATGGCCTGAGGACCGAGCGCCTGGGCAGCTGCGCTTTTGACGAGCTCGACCATATCATCGTGATTCACGATGCCAGGGTAGCTTTCGCGCATATGGATCTCTGCACGCGCACCCATGCTTTCGCAGATGCCCTCGACCGTATGCGCAAACCATTTGCGGACTTTTGCGCGCGTCTCCTGTCCGAGCGTACGCAATATGCCCTCAAGGACAGCGCTGTCGGCGATGGTGTTCATCTGTGTGCCTGCATGAAACGTGCCGACGGATACCACCGCAGAATCGGTGGGAGAGATGCGACGGCTGACGAGCTGCTGCAGGGCTGTGATCACCTGCGCGCCGATGGCGATCGCGTCGATGCCATCCTCAGGCTGAGCGCCGTGGCTTCCTTCGCCGTGGATGACGACGCGAAAAGTATCCGAGGCGGCATACATCTTTCCATATTTGAGGCCTACGGTACCTGACGGGAGATCCGGATCGACATGCGCGCCGAACACGGCATCCACATTCTGAAGACAGCCTGCGGCGATCATGCGCTGCGCGCCGCCAAGTCCCTCTTCATCCGGCTGGAACAACAGCTTGACGCTGCCGTGCAGTCTTTCGCGAAGCGTGGAAAGCAACATTGCCGTTCCCAGCAGTCCCGCGCAGTGGAAGTCGTGTCCGCATGCGTGCATAAAGCCCGGGACTTCACTCGAAAAAGGCAGGCCCGTAGCTTCCTGTATACGCAAGGCGTCCATGTCCGCGCGGAAGGCAACGGTCGGTCCGGGTTGCTGTCCGCTAAGCGTGGCGACGACGCTGGTGCCCATCGGATGCTCGACATGCAGCCCCAGTCCTTCCAGGCAGTCTGCGATCAAAGCAGATGTCCTGAATTCGGCGTTGCCGATCTCAGGGACGCGATGGATCGCGCGCCTGAGCTCGATGCATTGCGGTGTAATCCTTCCGGCTGCCCTGAGCAGATCGAGTGTATCGTCCATCCCTGTTACCTCGTTCGAACGTTTGATCAAATGCTTTGCGACTTCCTCACGGATCCTGGCGAAGCGGTCATCGACGGAGTCCGGTATCGGCCGGGCAGGATATCTGCTGCGAATGGCTTCGCTTCCGGCTTCTGAAGTCGGTGCCGTGACGCTCAGATCCTGTCATGCTCAGGCCGTGATCAGCAGCCACAGATAGAATGCTGCGATGACGCAGATCAAACCGATGACGATGCCAAGTATCATGCGCTTCATGGAGTTGACCCTCCTCGCTTTTTTCTTCCCGGACCGGCGTCTATTGGGCATTATCCTCACCTGCCTCTTCGTTCATCGAGAAATCAACGGTCCATACATCAAGGTCATAGGCAGAAGACAGGAAACCGCGGATCAGGACCTTGGCGTTTTCCACGGCATTGTCCAGTATGCCGTTCTCGATGGCACTTGCCTGCGCCTCCTGCTTGAGCTTGGCCAGGGATTCGTTGATGTTGTCAAGCTTCAGCGGACTGAACACGTTTTTACGCTCATCGTATATCTTCAGGCTGTCCGTATCGATCTCCGTACTGAGGATGCCGGCTTCCGGCAGCCTGACGGTCAGCGTTTTTGTCGCGTCGTCCGCGACGAGTTCGATCGCCTCAAAATCAAGTCCGGCCTTGATGGTGCCGTCATAGCTGAATATGTACTTTGAGGTGGTGAACGGAACATTGATGCCAAGGACCGTCCTCGTCTTGCTGATATCCTGAACACTGGTGAAATAGGCCGCCTGTGTGGCAAGCTCACCGATGTTTTTGAAGCTCAAACGCGTCGGTTTGCTGCTGATGTGCGTCATCGTTGCAAATACGGACCCGCTTCCTATGGCAAGCGCTGCCAGGATGATCGCCGCGATCTGGAGGGGGGACAGGCTGCGCCTTCTTTTTGCCTTTGTAGCAAAGCCTCTGTCCTCTCTGTCCGCTTCATGATGTTCCGGCATGGGGATCACCTCCTTACAAATCAATTATACCGAAAACACCGCAGATGTCAACCTGGACCTTATATAACGGCCTGTCCGAACGAACGTATCACGCAGCGGGAGATGCGGGCAATGGAAACTGCCACAGCATCCCTTCACGCTGTGGCAGCCATTTAAGGTCCAGGCAGATGCGATCGCAAAGCCGGTGTGACGATCAATGCCCGGAAATGGTTCAGTCTTCGATGAGACGGGTCAGCAGGTCGTTCGAACGCTTAAGGAATTCCACCATGCGGTCAGCCACCAGCGGCTGGCGCGCCATATCGGCAAGGTCGGCCACCTGCGCACAGATCTCATCGGCCTTTTCGCTTTCATCAGCGGCTATGAGCCATTTGACCAGCGGATGCTTGCTGTTGAGCACCAGCGTGCGCTTTTCAGGCAGATCCATGCCGGAGCGGCCGAATCGGTTCGACATTTCGGTAAAGCGGCGGCTCTGCTCATCCACCGTGATCATGGAGATCATATCGGCGTCTTTGAAGGGCTTCAGCTGTACGTCCAGCGTATCGTCGCTCTCGACTCTTCTGAAGGTGCCCTCCAGCTTGAGGCGGGAAGTCTCATCGGTCTCGACATCTTCCGTGAGGCTGTCGGCCGCCGCATCCACGCGCATGAAGCTGACCTTGCTGTCCCGATCGGAAAACTCCAGGTGGCTGATAAAGTCGTCGTCGATCAGCGTGTTAAGGAGCACGACATCTCTTCCCTGATCGGTGTACAGCTTGATCATCTGTGCCTGGCGCTTGTCGTCGGAGGTATAATAGACCGTCTTCTTCTCGTCGTCCGGACAGTTGCGCTTCAGGTACTCGTCCAGCGTAACATATTCGCCGGCGGTCGTCTTGTAGATCAAAGCCGGTTTGACGCGATCATAGAACTTCGGATCACGGATGCATCCGTATTTGACGAACATGTGGATGTCTTCCCAATAGCGCTGGTAATCCTCGCGATGGGTGTTGAATTCCGTGACCAATCGATCGGCGACCTTGCGGGTGATATAGGCGGCCATCTTCTTGACGTAACCGTCGTTCTGAAGGAACGATCTGGATACGTTCAGCGGCAGGTCAGGGCAATCGATGCAGCCCTTCAGCAGCATCAGGAATTCGGGGATGACCTCCTTGATGTTGTCGGCAACGAAGACCTGGTTGTTGTAGAGCTTGATAACACCTTCACTTGCGGTGAATTCGTTTTTGATCCTGGGGAAGTACAGGATGCCCTTCAGATTGAACGGATATTCAGCGTTCAGATGGATCCAGAACAGCGGCTCATCAAAGTCTGTAAATACCTTGTGATAGAAAGCCTTGTATTCTTCGTCTGTGCAATCACTCGGACGCTTCATCCACAGGGGCTCGGTGTCGTTGATCTGCTCAGGCTCCGGCGCTTTCTCGGGTTCCTCGCCTTCCTTGGGCGCTTCTGCGGGCTTGTTCTCGCGCAGGAAGATCGGCACGGGCATGAACGCGCAATGCTTCCGGAGCGTGGAACGAACGTTCCAGAGATCCAGGAAGCTCTTGTCTGCCTCGCTGATATACAGAGTGACGGTCGTTCCGCGCTCCGTACGATCGGACGGTGACGTCTCGTATTCCATGCCGTCCTCGCTGATCCAGCGCACGGCAGGCGCATCGGTATAGCTCTTGGAATCGATGACGACTTTATCAGACACCATGAAGGCGCTGTAGAAGCCGAGTCCGAAATGGCCGATGATGTTCGCACCATCGCCCTTGTCGTTGTTTTCGGTATACTTTGTGATGAAATCCGTCGCACCGGAAAAAGCGACCTGCGCGATATACTTTATGATCTCGTCCTCAGTCATGCCGATGCCATTGTCTGAAAACGAAAGCGTGCCCGCTTCCTTGTCGACGACGATGTCGATGCGATCCGGCGTATCATCGCCCTCAGCCTGTCCGTTCGCCGTGAGCCAGCGATACTTTTTAATCGCGTCGCAGCCATTCGATACGAGCTCACGCACGAAAATGTCTTTATCGGAATAGAGCCATTGCTTGATCACGGGCATGATGTTCTCAGCATTGATTGAAACAGTCCCTTTGGACATGTTGATCACCTCCATGTTTTGCTACTGAATAATTGTATCACTGATTTGGAGTATGTCAAGTAAAATCTAGCACTCATCTTTGCAGAGTGCTAGCAATTCAACTTTGATTATATCGAATTCTACTTCCGGTTGCTTGCAAATATCAGTTGAATATGATAATTTATATTCAGGCCGAACGGCCGTAATGACATGCGATAACGAATGGAGGCGGAAGCATGATTGACAATCGCGCAGTTGGAAAGACCATCGCGACCCTCAGGCAGAACAGGAACATGACCCAGCAGCAGCTCGCCGCAGCGCTGAATGTTTCTCATCAGGCCGTTTCCAAGTGGGAAAACGGCGCTGCGCTGCCAGATGTGCAGACTCTGATGGACCTGACGCATCTCTTTGGCATCACGATGGAACAGCTCCTGAACGGGGAGGTGCCGGAGGACCGGCTGAATGGCAAGGCATCGGAGGATCCCTTGCAGAGCATCGGTAATTTCTTCAATAACATCGTGACGGGCATATTCCAGCCCGCAAAGAAGGTCGATGACGACACGTCCGAGGATGACGGTGCTTCAGATCCCGTCACCGAAGAGGTCGTTGATGAAGCCGACCAGGAAGAGGAATGCAAAGATACGGAAGAAGCGCGTACACCGCTCAACCTACAGAATCTGTTGCAGATGGCGCCGTTCATGTCCAAAGCCGTGGTCGACGCGCTGCTGCTTGAACACAAGGACGAATTGACATCGGCTGACATCGCAAGATTTGCGCCTTTCATCAGCCGCGACTGTCTGGAAAAGCTCATACAAAATCCTGAGACGGAGATCACCTGGGATACGCTTCAGCGCATCGCGCCGTTCCTGAAGCGCGAAATGGTCGACAAGCTGGCCGAGATCGCGGCCAAAGGGACGCGATTTGCGCAGAGCGTCGCAGACGCGAACCGGAAGTCGCCAGATGACATCGGCAAGACGATCGAGGACGTGTCGCGCACCATCGGAAAGGGCCTGGACAAGGCCTATCGCAAAGCGGCAAAACTTGGCGAGGGCGTTGCAGCTGAAGTGACCAATGCCTTCAACAACATCGTGGAGAGCGCCAAAGGGAACGCTGCGCGCGTCGAAGCGCTCCGCAAAGCCGCCCAGGAACGTGCGCTGCAGGATGAAAAATGGGACTGGCTCGCAGAGCACATCGATGAGGTGAAGGACGAGGAGCTCAGGCGCTCCATCGCCCAGAAGGCCAACAGCCTCGGTATGCACGATTGGGTGATGGAGCACCTGAACGGCTACGCAGACACGCGCACGATCGACGCCGCCATCGAATCCGGGAATTGGAGCTGGCTGGGCGATCACGCGTGGCAGTTTGAGGATGCTTTCCAGGAGAAGATCGCTCTTGCTGCGGCCAAGGCAGAGAACTGGCAGTGGCTTTCGATCTATGCCGAACAGATCTCGCTTGAGAACTGTGCTGATCGGATCGCCATAGCTGCGTACGATGCTCAGGCAAGAGTACTGGCGCTCCAGCTCGCCGAACACTGCATGACCGAGGCGCAGTGCGAAGCGCTGGCCAATGCTGCGGTCGCAGCAGAGGACTACGCCTTCCTGAAGCAGTTGGGCGATCAGCTGAGCGATGCGTACTTTGGACGCCTTTGTCTGGCTCGGGCTCAGGAGAAGCGTTGGGATGTCGTTGAGGAGTTCATCGGCATGGCCGACGATAAGAGCGTCCAACAGATGATGGAATTGGCCATCGGCGAGGGCAACTTCGACGCGATCGACATGTTGAACCCTCATCTGTGATCGCAATCGCCGGACAGGATGATGCCCTGAAGTGAAGCGAAAGCGCCGCCGCTGTTGAAAGTGACGGCGCTGTTTCCGTTCTGTCGGGACAGGCGCTATGCTGTCGCTGTCCGTCGACAGCGAGCAAAGGATCGCAACCGGTTTCGGTCTGAATGCATCTGTTTCTTCAAAAAGTGGTTTTCAAACCTTCGATTCCATGATATAATATAAATTAGGATATTTTGTACTGGAGGCTGCCATTTGATCAACAACCGAAATGACCGGGGCTCCGGCGCAAAAGTAGTGCTCGGCACAGTGATGGCGATCGCCTTTGGCATGGCAACGCCCATTGCTCTCGTTCTGGAGATGTCTTTCGCCTTTATCGCACTGACGCTCGTGCTCGGCGGCCTTCTGATGGTTTTCCTGTACTGCTTTGCGGGCAGGTTACCTGCGATGCTCTACATGTGCGCGCAGCTCACAGCCACTTCTCTGCTGCTGAACAATACATTCATGTGGATGATGCTGCTGGCAGGCACGATGCCCGCAGTTATCATGATCCGCGGTATCGCGCTGAAGCGCAGTTTCTATGAGCAGATGCGCATCGGCATCATCGTTTGCGTCATAGGTCTCGTCGCCGCGCTGGCTGTGGCGCGCAACGCGTATGGAGGCAATCTGATCGGCAGGATCTCTGAGATCATGCGGGAAGAGATGAAGCTGATGCCGAAAGAGTTGCTCATGCCCATGACAGAGGCCATGAACACCATTTTGTCAGCAAACGGCGCAGGTCCAGCGAGGTTCACGATCGAGACCGCGATCGATCAGATCATAGAGCTCATGGAGGCTCTGTATGGTCAAATGCTGCCCGCAGCGCTGGTCAGCGGCGCAATATTCACGGCAGTTCTGTCTGTGCTCTGGGGCAACTGGATCCTCGCGAGGCGTGGAATCAGCGGCGGATCCGCCTTCCTCCGGATCGAGGATCTGTTCCTTCCTTCAGGGATCACGATCGGTCTTACGGTCTTGTGGATCGGCAGCCGCATCCTGTCCGGCACAGACTACGCCTACGGATCGACGATCCACACGGTCATATACTATATCATCAGCTCCGCATTCGCCCTTCAGGCAGCGGCAGCCTGCTGTCGCATGGCGGCGCGCCGCAGCTGGACGGAGGGGAAGAGGGATATCGTTGCGACCGTGATGATCTTATTCGGCCTCGTGACAAGGCTGTTCAACACACCGATGTTCATCTTCGGCGGGGCGTCCGCGATATTTGGCTCTCACGGCGTCATCCGCGCCTTCAGGAACGATAACGATGCGCAAGGCCGCGAATAACAGGAGGTATGCGACATGAAGGTCATTCTTCTTCAGGACATCCAGGGGACCGGTAAAAAGGATCAGATCATAGAGATCTCCGACGGTTACGCGCGCAACTATCTGCTGCCGCGCAAGTTGGCCAAGGCAGCCACGCCCGATGCTGTCAACGCACTCGAGAGATCCAAGTCCGCCGACAGGCACCGCGAGGAAGTGCGGCGTCAGGAGGCTGAGGTGCGTGCCCGTGAATTCAAGGGCAAAGTCATCCAGATCGAAGCCAAGGGCGGCGACAACGGCAAGATCTACGGTTCTGTCACCAACGATCAGATCGCCGCAGCGATCAAGGCACAGCATGGCTTTGAGATCGACAAGCGCAAGCTGGAGCTCGAGGAGCCGATTCGCTCTGCAGGCCAGTTCTTTGTGGTCCTCAAGCTCTATGCCGGCATCACCACGCGCATGATCGTCAACGTCAAAGTCGTTTCAAAGTGACCCAGCGAGGGCTAATATGGAACAACAGTTCATATCCGGACAGGGCGCGGCCCGCGTAATGCCCAGCCATCCCGAATCAGAGCGAAGTGTTTTGGGTTCGATGCTGCGTTCCGCTGATGCGGCTTTGATCGCTCTGGAAAGCCTGACGCCTGAGGATTTCTATGATCCCGCAAACCGGGAGATCTTCTCCGCGATGCGATACATGTCCTCCAGCTCGCGCCCCATCGACCTGGTGACGCTGGATGAAGAGCTGACGCGCCGCGGAAAGCTGGATGCGGTCGGCGGTGCTCCGTATCTCGTCGAGTTGAGCCAGAGCGTACCGTCTTCGTCAAATGTTCAGGCGTACATACGCATCGTCGATGAGAAATCGACGCTGCGCAAATTGATCGGCGTTGCGGAAAACATACTACAGGATTGCTTTACCGGCCAGGCAGAGACACAGGATATCCTTCAGGTCGCTGAAAAAGCCATCTACGATATCACGATGCGAAAAGGCGGCGAAGAGCTGCAGCGCATACAGCCCGTACTGGTCAGCACCTTTGAGAAGATCGAGCTTCTGGTCAAGAACAACGGACGGATCGAAGGTGTGCCCACCGGATACGCTGAGCTCGACGATCTGTTGACCGGCCTTCATCCGGGCGAACTCATCCTGGTCGCCGGTCGACCTGCCATGGGCAAGACCAGTCTCGGCATGAATTTCATCGAGAATGCTGCAATCCGGGCCCGCAAAAAGGCAGCTGTGTTCTCCCTCGAAATGCCCGCAGAGCAGCTGGCCATGCGTATGCTGTGCACAGAAGCCCGCGTCAATATGCAAAATGTCCGGCGCGGCGTCGTCAGCGATGAGGAGTGGGGGAAGCTATGCGATGCATTGGTCAGCATCGGTCCAGCCTCCATTTTCATCGACACTACGCCCGGGCTCACCGTACCTGAGCTGCGCTCAAAGGCGAGGCGGCTCCAGCTCGAAAACGGTCTGGATGTCATCATGATCGACTATTTGTCGCTGATGTCCGGTACCGGCAAGACGAACAGTCGTCAGGAAGAGGTCTCACAGATCTCGCGCATGCTCAAGGGGCTTGCGATCGAATTGGGCGTTCCTGTCATCGCCCTGCAGCAGCTGTCCCGAGCCCCGACAGGGCGTTCGAACCATCGGCCTCAGCTGTCGGATATCCGCGAATCCGGTGCGATCGAACAGGACGCGGATGTGGTCATGTTCATCCATCGTGAGGAATACTACGACCCTGAGACCCCGGAAAAGGGCGTTGCCGAGATCATCATCGCAAAGCAAAGGAACGGTTCTCTTGGCACAGTCAAGCTGGGCTGGAAAGGCGAATACACCTGGTTCACCGATCCATCCCAAAGGGCCAGGGAGGCTGTTCCCGCGGATTTCTAAAGTATTCCGCTGTCTCCGGCGAACAGAGCACACAAAAAAGGAGATGGACAGATCCATCTCCATGGTGCCGGTGGCCGGACTCGAACCGGCATGGTTTCCCGCCGCATTTTGAGTGCGGTGCGTCTGCCAATTCCGCCACACCGGCGCACGACTTGACAAAAGATAGTATACCGTATCCATCGATAAAAAGTCAAGGCTTTTTAGGTTTATGACGCAACTTTTATCAGTGTCCATGTCTGTGTCGCATCGGACCTGGTTGTACGAGAGGAGGCGGACGGCAGTTGGACGAGAACAGACTGATCGAGCGGGCCGTTCGCGGCGACGCGCAGGCGTTCAACGAGTTATTGAGCCAGCACGAGAAGCGCATGTACGCAGTCGCTCTGCGTATGTGCTGCAATCGCGAGGACGCTCAGGACTGTCTACAGGAAGCGATGCTGCGCATTTACCGCTCCATATCGGGCTTTAAGGCACAGTCTTCCTTCGGTACATGGGTATATCGTATCACGATGAACACCTGCCTCGACGAGCTGAGAAGGCGCAAAAGCAGGCCAAGCACCTCGCTGGACGGATTACTGGACACCGGATGGTCTCCTTCTGACACAGGGGAGACGCCCGAGCAGCACGCACTTCGAAGCGAACAGCGCCGCGGCCTTACACAGGCCATCGGCGAGCTGCCGGACGATATGCGCGCGGCTGTCGTGCTCAGAGACGTGCAGGGCATGAGTTATGAGGAGATCGCGCAGGTCCTGAGCGCAAATGTGGGCACGATCAAGTCCCGGATCAGCCGGGGACGGGAAAGACTTCGTGAAAAAATCCGCGAAAACATGCAACTATTCGGCGATCGGGGCGTCTAAATGTCGAAGACATAAGCATGTCTGATCCATCATTCAAATCGAAAGGAGGGCGCAGAGCATGAACTGTGATCAGTTGGAGAGCTATCTGGACAAGCTCATGGATGATGAGTTGGGACCCGATGCGCTTGCCGAACTCGAAGCACATGCAAAAAGCTGTGAGGCATGTTCACGTGAGATCACCGCGGCAAAACAGTTGAAGGCCATGCTGTCAGAGCTGTCGCCCGAGGTCGATGTTCCGCTTGAAGCGCAGGCGAAATGGAGAGGCGCCGTCAAGGCAGAGGCTGCTGGTTCAAAGCGCCGTCGCACGATCCGCTGGGCCGGGAGCATCGCAGCTGCAGCCGTCGTGCTCCTGGGCGTCACGCTCGCAATGCGCCCGTCGAGCAACGATATGAACGCCAAATCGTTTGATGCCGTACCGGTGGCAGAGTCGCAGATCCTTGAAGAAGCAGAGGCGGATGAAGAGGCTGCCTATGAGCTCGCCGTGGTCGAGTCAGACGGCTTGACGATGGGCGCAGCTGAAGCACCGCATCTCGAGCGTTCTGCAGCAGAAGCATTCGTTTCGGAGACTGACGCGATGCCTGAGCCTGCTCCGATGCAGGAGATCAGCTTCGTTGTCGAAGACATGGATACGGCCTGCAGCTATATCTGCGATCTCGTCAAAGAGTACGACGGGACCGTTGCCGAGCAACGTCACGATTCAGGAGACAGCGTGTGTGTCAATCTGTTTATCGAGATGCCCGCAGACAATGCCGAAGCCTTTTTGAAAGCCGCTGCTCACTATGATCGCTCCGGTGAAGACCTGGAACCTCAATTCGCGAATGACGCATCGGAAGTTTCGCTCCTCATGGTCATCCGCGCACAATGACCTTTCGATGGAACCTGCGGCGCTTCGCCCTCGTCTCATTGGCGAAGCAGATAAAGCTTCTAATTATTTAAACGGAGGCAAAACAAAATGAAGAAAATGCTTATTCTCGTCCTGTCTGTCCTGCTCGTCCTGTCCTGCACCGCAATGGCCGATCCCGCAGTTATCACCGTCAGGGGGACCGGTGTCGTGTCGCTCGACGCGGATACTGCCACCATCAATCTCGGCGTGCGCGAGATCTCAAAGGACGTCGTGGAAGCTCAGGCTGACGTCAACCGGAAGATCGCCGGCGTCATCGAAAAGCTCAAGGAAATGGGCATAGACGCCTCGAAGATCCATACCTACTCGATCAGCATCTATCCCGAGTACAATTACGACTCCACATCGCTGTCCGGTTACAGCGCCGAGACCAGCATCTCGATCGAAACGACCGATATCGAAAACGTCGGAAAGTATATCGATGCCGCGTTTGAGAGCGGCGCCAATACATTCAGCGATGTGAGCTTCACAGCTTCCGAAATGACCGAGGAGTCCAATCAGGCTCTGACCCTGGCCATCCAACAGGCGTTTGACAAGGCCCGGGTCATGGCGCAGGCCATCGGCGCAGACCTTGGCGCGCTCAAGAGCGTCGATGAAGCCGAATACAGCTATGCTGACAGCAGCGCGCTGTACGACAAGGCGATGGCAGCCGAGGACGCCGGCTCAGGCACTCAGGTCTACGCTTCGCCGCTTCAGGTCTCTGCCACCGTTACCGCTCAATTTGAGTTGGAATCGGCGGATTGAGCATAGATTATTTCGATTCAGGAGGGCCTGCCCATGGATGAAGAACTCGATCTCGTCGTGTTTGAGGATGACGAAGGCAATGAGATCACGATGGAAGTGCTGGATTATCTTTGCTATGAAGGCAAGGAATACGCGATGGTCACCGAACACCTCGAAGACGATGAGCCTGTCGATGAGGACGAAGGGATCGCAGTCATGATCGCCGAAGTGAAGCCCGTCGGCGACGATGACGAGGAATTCATCCCTGTCGAAGATGATGACCTCGCAGAAAAGATCCTTGCGATCTTCACGGCCGAGGATGTAGACGAGATCTACGACGATGAGGATGCTGACGAGGATTGAACCATTGCATCCCGCGGCGCCGCCTTCAAACGAAAGGCGGCGCCTTTGCTGTGCCGACCCGAATGCATGACACGCACACTGCCGTCCAATAAAGTCTGATCGATCGTACCACTTGGCCGCATCGTCGAAAGATGCCCGTATCATGGCATCCTTACCCTTGTATCTTAACACATTTCATGTATACTACTGATACAAACGAGCCTTGGAGGATATGGACCATTGAGCAGACCGAAGCGATCCAAAGCGAGCCTGCCGCTTTTACCATTGCGAGGATTGACCGTTTTCCCAAACACGGTGATCACCATCGACATCGCCCGCGAACGCTCGCTGGGCGCGTTGCGGCGTGCGCTGACCGATGATCAACGCATGTTCGTCGTGACGCAGCGTGACAGCATGGTGGAGCATCCCGAAAAGAGCGACCTTCATAACGTCGGAACGATCGTGAACGTCAAGCAGGTCATGCAGATGCCGGATCAATCCGCACGCGTTTTGATCGAAGGCGTTACGCGGGGTTTGCTCGTCGGTGTGACGGAAAACGATGACAGCCAGACTGCCAGCCTGCTCGTACTGTCCCATCCGGATCCTGAGGAACTCGACGACGAAGAAAAGGCCATGATGCGCGCCATACGCAATTTTGCACCTGTAGCTGCGCGCAGTCGCGGACAAAACCAGACGGAACTGATGCAGGCCATACGAGGCGAGCGCGATCCGGCCGTCCTTTGCGATGTGGTCGCCTCCAATCTTATCACCAGCGTGGACGACAAGCAGGCCATCCTGCAGTGCGCGCTCATTCGCGAGCGCATGAAGCTGCTGCTTGAAAAGCTGGCAGACGAGGTCAAAATCGCCGAACTGGACGAACGCATCGAAGCCCGCGTCCGCGAATACATGGACAAATCCAACCATGAGTATTATCTGCGCGAGCAGATACGTGCGATCCAGGAGGAACTTGGCGAGGACGAAGACGAAGAGATCGCGGAGCTTCGCAAGCGCATACAGGCCTCCAAGATGCCCAAAGGCGCGAAGGAGCATGTCGAAAAAGAGCTGAAGCGCCTGGCGCGCAGCACCATACACGCCCCCGAGAGCAGCGTCAGCCAGAACTACATCGAGTTTATGCTCGAGCTGCCCTGGGTTGTTTACGACACATCGAGCGTCGACATCAAAAAAGCCCGACGCGTCCTGGAAGCCGATCACTACGGCATGGAGGATGTCAAGAAGCGCCTGATCGAATACCTGGCGGTGCGGTCGGTCGCCTCGGATAAACTGAAGAGCCCTATCCTTTGTCTGGTCGGGCCGCCCGGCGTCGGAAAAACTTCGATCGCGCGTTCCATAGCACGTGCGCTCGGCCGCAAATTCACACGCATGTCCCTGGGTGGGGTCCACGATGAAGCGGAGATCCGCGGCCATCGCAAGACATATGTCGGTGCGATGCCGGGGCACATCATTTCATCCATCCGGCAGTGCAACACGATGAATCCCGTGTTCCTTCTCGACGAGATCGACAAGCTTTCGCGGGATATGCGCGGCGATCCCGCATCGGCGATGCTGGAGGCACTGGATCCCGAGCAGAACAGCGGATTCAAGGATCACTACCTGGAGACGCCGTTCGATCTTTCAGACGTGCTGTTCATCACGACAGCCAATACGACGGATACCATCGATCATGCGCTCCTCGACCGCATGGAGATCATCGAGGTCCCCAGCTACACCATCGAAGAAAAGATCCAGATCGCGAAGCGGCATCTCGTGCCAAAGCAGCGCGATGCGCATAACCTGTCCGCCAGTCAGCTCAGGATATCTGACAGGGCCATCGCGGCTTTGATCGACAGTTATACCCGCGAGGCGGGCGTCCGACAGCTGGAGAGAGAGATCGCCAAGCTTTGTCGCGCGGCGACGCTCGAGCTTATCGAACATCCGGATAAGCCATCCGTTTCCATTAAGCCGGCAGACCTGAAGGCGTATCTCGGTGCGCCCAGGTATCTTCGTCAACCCACCGCCGGCAAGGCGGAGGTCGGACTGGTCACCGGCCTGGCCTGGACCAGCGTCGGCGGGGAAGTGATGCCCGTTGAGGCCGCAACTTTTCCGGGGAAGGGCATGCTCAAGCTGACCGGTCATCTGGGCGATGTCATGAAAGAATCTGCCGAATTGGCGATCAGCGTCGTGCGCAGCCTGCTCGGGCGCTACGACATGCCGTTCGACTATTTCGATACACATGATGTGCACATCCATGTGCCGGAAGGAGCCGTGCCGAAGGATGGCCCGTCGGCCGGCGTCGCGCTCACATGTGCCATCCTCTCCGCGGTCACCGGCATCAGCGTCAGCGGCGAATGGGCGATGACTGGCGAGATCACGCTGCATGGAAAAGTGCTTCCCATCGGGGGCGTCAAGGAAAAGCTCCTCGCTGCACATCGGATGCGCATCGACCGCATCCTGTTGCCCCGGGAGAACGAAAAGGATCTGGAGAAGATCGATGCAGGCATCCTGGCCAGGCTGGAGATCAGACTGATGGACGACGTCAGCGATGCGCTGAAGGTCATATTGATCGGCACTGATGCCGATGCGAGGTTTGCCGTATGACGATCAAGAAATCCTGCTTTGTGCGATCGCTCAGCGTGTTCGAACCTTTTCCGGGTCAGGGCCTTCCCGAGATCGCCATGGCCGGCAAATCCAACGTCGGGAAGTCCTCCCTGATAAACAGCCTGACGCGCAACTCAAAGCTCGCCAGGACATCATCCGAGCCCGGCAAAACGCGACTTGTCAATCTTTACCTGATCAATGAGAGCTTCTTCATGGTCGACCTGCCCGGATACGGGTTCGCGAAAGCGCCGAAGCAGGAGCGGATGAAGTGGGCCGCGATGATCGAAGGCTATCTTTGCGGGTCGAAAAACCTAAGGCACGTTTTTCAGCTCGTGGACATCAGACATGAGCCGACACGCGATGATCAGCTGATGGTGGAGTACCTTCGTCATTTCGACATACCTTTCAGCGTCATCGCCACGAAAGCGGACAAGCTTTCAAAAGCACAGCGCACCCGGAACATACCCGTCATCTGCCGTACACTCATGGTACAGCCCTGGGAAGTGCTCGTTTACTCCTCAAACGACGGCACCGGCCGGGATGCGCTGCTGGATCGGATCGCGGACTTGACGGGCGATCAGCCCGAGGCATTGCCTCCCGACACAAACATGAGCAATGCTGAATAAGATGATGAGAAACTACAGATTTACAAATGATAGAATGACTTGTATAATGTAAACCACAGTGAGAAGCTGAGATCCAGAGGGGGAATCGAGTTGGGAATCAAGGTCGCAAAGTTCGGCGGTTCATCGCTGGCGGATGCAGAGCAGTTCCGCAAGGTAAAGAATATCGTTCTTTCGGATCCTGACATCTGTTATGTCGTTCCAAGCGCGCCTGGCCGGCGTTTCAAGGAAGACAGCAAGGTCACGGATATGCTCTATCAATGCCATCGCCTCGTGGAGCGCAATCAAAGCCACGAAGAGCTGTACCAAAAGATCATCGATCGGTACATGGCCATCTATAATGATCTGGGGCTCGATTTTGATTTCTATGGGCTGCTGCTGCAGACGGGGGATGAGATCCGCCGCCAGAAAAACCCTGACTTTGCCGCCAGCCGCGGCGAGTATCTGAACGGATTGCTGCTGTCGCATTATCTCGAGTGGGACTTTGTCGATGCTCAGGACGTGATCAAGTTCGATCGGCAGGGCGTATTTGCGGCAGAGTGGACCAATGAGATCCTGCACGACGCTCTGATGCAGCACGCGCACGCGATCATTCCCGGCTTCTACGGGTCTTATCCCAACGGGGACGTGCATACCTTTTCACGCGGCGGCAGTGATATCACCGGGGCGATCGTGGCCAGGGCAAGCGGTGCGGATGTCTATGAGAACTGGACGGACGTTTCGGGTTTTCTGATGGCGGATCCCAATATCGTCGACAATCCCAAGTGCATTCGCGAGTTGTCTTATCGCGAGCTTCGGGAGCTGTCTTACATGGGTGCCACCGTGCTGCACGAAGACGCGATCTTCCCTGTGCACAAGGCAAATATCCCGACGAACATCCGAAACACCAATGATCCGTCAGATCCGGGTACAATGATCGTGCCTCAGGTATCCAAGGATCGCTCGCCGGGTCAGCGCATCACCGGTATCGCAGGGCACAAAAATTTCACGCTCATCACGATCGACAAGGCGATGATGAACTCCGAATACGGCTTTGGCCGTCGCGTGCTCCAGGCGCTTGAAGATTTCGGCGTCAGCTTCGAACACATGCCGACCGGCATCGACACCATGTCTGTCGTCGTATCGGATCGTGAACTCGTTACGCGCAAGGATCAGATCATCCAGCGCATCGAGCAGCTCTGCCAGCCGGACACGATCAGCGTTTCCACCGGTATCGCGCTGATCGCTACCGTCGGACACGGTATGGTCAGTCAGCCCGGTTCTGCAGCGACGCTGTTCAACGCGCTGTATGAGGCTGGCGTCAATGTCAAAATGATCGATCAGGGCTCCAGCGAATTCAACATCATCGTCGGTGTACATGTAGACGACTTCGAGACCGCGACGCGCGCGATCTATCACGCGTTCGTAAAAGACTGAAACCGATCGCCGAAAAAGATCATCCGCCGGCTGCTGCGCCGGCGGATGATCTTTTTGTCAATGCTCCTCGTCCGCGTCTTCCGTCACAGGGGGTTCCAGCTTCACGGGGATGTTCTTCGATAGCTCTGTCAGCTCCGCTATGGTCTCCTCAGCCGATCGAATCAGAGCCTGCTGCGCCTTTTCGGCAGCGATCATTTTTTCATCGCTGCTCCTGGCTGCCTCGACATCTTCCGTCGAAATGGTCATCAGATCGTCTTTCGACAGATCGCTGCTCTGCGCCAGGCGGTTGGCCTGTGCCACCAGCAGACGTTCGAACACGTTGCGGACACCGCGAGCGTTGCCGAACGATATGGAGCTGGTGTTTGCCGCTTCGATGTAGGCGCGAGCCGCATCCCGCGCGCCGTCGCCGAACTGGTACTGCCCCTTGCGAAGATCAAGATCCAGTATGGCAAGCATTTCATCGATGCTGTAATCGTCGAAGTGCAGATAGCGGTTGAATCGGGATTCAAGGCCGGGATTCGAGTGGATGAAGCGATCCATCAGGCCATCGTAGCCGGCAACGATCACGACGAGATCCTCTCGGTGATCTTCCATCGCCTTGAGCAACGTGTCGATCGCTTCCTGACCGAAGTCGTTCTCTGACTTGCTGTTCAGAGCATAGGCCTCATCGATGAACAGCACGCCCCCCAAGGCCTTTTCGATGGCGGCGCCGGTCTTGGTCGCCGTCTGCCCGACATAGCCCGCGACGAGGCCGGAGCGGTCCACCTCCACCAAATGACCTTTGCTGAGTACACCGAGGCTCTTGTAGATCCGGGACATGAGCCGCGCGATCATCGTTTTACCGGTGCCGGGATTGCCGGTAAACACCATGTGCAGCGACATATCAACGGTCTTGAGATCGTTCTGCTGGCGGAGCTTGTGGATCGTGACCATGTTGATGAGGTTGTTGACTTCCTTCTTGATGCCGTCCAGTCCGATCAATTCGCTGAGTTCCGCCTTCAGCGTATTGATGTCCTCTGGCGGAGCCTCAGATTCTGCTTCCGCTTCCGGCTGATCGGCAACGCCGGAGACCGGCTGCTTTGCAGTTGGCGCTGCGTTTTTTGCCGGGTCGGCAGGGGAGCCGTTGCCCTTGCGGGGCGAGGCATCTCCCCAAAAGTCATTGCCGATGTTCCGCATGCTGTTGTTGATCAGCGTGCCTATGACGTCCATCTGTGTACGAATGATCTCGTCGCGATTATCCATGCATTTCACCTCTGCTCATCAAAAGAATAACCGATGAACGCATCCATCGGTTATTCTGTGATGCTTTGGATTATTCGGCCGTGTCAGATTTCTTCTTTCTGGGCGCGCGCGGCTTCTTTTCGGCGGGTGCGTCTGCCTTGGCCTTCGGCTTTGCTGCGGGCTTCTTCTCCGCGACATCCGCCTTGGCCGGTTTCTTTGCCGCCGGTTTCTTTGCCGCCGGTTTCTTCTCAGCCGGCTGCGCCTTGGTCGCGCGCTTGGCTGCAGGCTTCTTCGGCTCTGCAGGAGCTTCTTCCTTCTCCGCAACAGAAGCGGTCAGCTTCTTATAGAGATCGAGATACTTACTGGCGGACTGATCCCATCCGTACTGTCCCCGCATGGCGCGAATGGCTAGGCCGTTGAAGATGTCGCGCTGATTGTGGAACATGCGAACGGCATTCTCGATAACATGCAGCATATCGTGCGCGTTATAGTACAGGAAAGTGAAGCCGTTGCCGTCTCCGGTATACTCGTTGTAGGCGAGCACCGTGTCGCGCAGACCGCCGGTCTCACGGGTCACCGGCAGCGTACCATACCGGAGCGAGATCAGCTGCGACAGGCCGCAGGGCTCAAACAGCGAGGGCATCAGGAACAGATCCGCCGCGGAGTAGATCTTGTGAGCCAGCACATGGTTCATCTGGAAGTTCGCGGAGACCTGGCTCGGGTACTTCCACTGAGCCCAGCTGAACAGGTCGACATAGCGACTTTCGCCCATGCCGAGCACGACCAGCTGCGCGCCGGTGCTCATGATCTCAGGCAGCACGCACTCGACGAGATCCAGGCCCTTCTGTCCGGAAAGGCGCGAGATCATGGCGATCATGGGGATCTCCGCATCAACGGTCAGGCCCAGTTCACGCTGCAGTGCCAGCTTGTTCTCGACCTTTTGATCAAAGGTATCCGCGGTGTAGTTCTTCACGATCATCGGATCGTGTTCCGGATCATAATCCACGACGTCGATGCCGTTCAGGATACCGCTGAGGTGATCCACGCGGGAACGAAGCAGCCCGTCGAGGCGCTCGCCATAGTAGGCCGTCTGGATCTCCTGGGAATAGGTCGGGCTGACCGTGGTCACCTCGTCCGCAAATACGATACCGCCCTTCATGCAGGAGCACATGCCGAAGAACTCCAGCGCGTCGCTGGTGTACGCCCAGGGACCGAGATAGAGCAGGTCTTCCATCATATCGATGGGGAACAGGCCCTGATACTGCAGATTGTGGATCGTATAGACGGTCTTGATGTTTTTATACAGTTCCAGCTGTTGATATTGCGCCTTCAGCAGGATCGGGATCAAGCCCGTCTGCCAGTCGTGGCAGTGCAGTACATCCGGGATGAAATCGATCTTGGACATCGCCTCCAGCACCGCACGGCTGAAGAACGCGAAGCGCTCGCCTTCGTCGCCGCCCATGCCGTAGATGTAGTCGCGGCCAAAGTACTGCTCGTTGTCCACGAAGTAGAAGGTGATGCCGGAATAAACAAGTCTCTGAATGCCGACATACTGACGCCGCCAGCCGAGATTGACATAGAAGTAGAGCATGTGCTCCATCTTGTCGCGCCAGCTCTGGTCAATGGCCTTGTAGAGCGGAAGGATGACGCGGACGTCCTCGCCGACCTTCATGAGCTCCTTTGGCAATGCACCGACCACATCCGCCAGACCGCCGGTCTTAACGAACGGAACGCACTCGGATGCCGCAAAGAGTATTTTCATGGTTCATACCTCCAGAATTGGGTCTCAAAGCGTGATGTTCTTGCCGATGACGATGGGATACTGTTTTTGCCCGATCAAGCGTCCATGGCTGCGGATGGTGACCTCCTTGTCGAAGATCACGTTTTCCAGCTCGACATCATCCTCGATGTAGCTGTCCTGCATGATGACGCAATCCTTCAGCTTTGCGCCCTTGCCGACGCGAACGCCGCGGGAAAGCACACAGTTCTCGACCTCGCCGTCGATCACACAGCCGTCAGCGATCAGCGAATTCTTCACTTTGGCGCCGCTGCGGTAGATCGTGGGGATGGAATCGCGGGTCTTTGTGAATACGGGATACGCACCGAACAGCGCTGTGCGCACTTCGGGCTTCAGCAGATCCATGCTGAAGTTGAAGTATCCGCGGATCGTCTCGATCCGGCGATAGTAGCTCTTCTCCTCATAGCCCATGATCTTCAGGGAACCGGCCTGGATGGCGGGCAGCAGGATATCGACGTACAGATCGCGTGCGCCGCGTGAGATCGCCTGATCCACCAGATAGATGAGCAGCGTGCGCTTGACCATCATCACATTGAGAAAGAAATTGTCGTAGGACGCCGCATTGGGATTGATCTCCAGATGTGTGACATTCCTGTCGCTGTCCACGCTCATATAGACGTGATTGTTCTTTGAGGAGGACGAGAACTCGGAGATGCCGGTAGAGACCTTCTGATACATGAGCGTCACGTCAGCGCCGGACTTGATGTGCTGTTCGATCATCGGTTCCAGGCTGGTGTTCATGACATAGTCGCTGTCGGTCAGGATGGCGAACTCCTGCGTGGAGCGGCGCAGGTAGTCGAAGTTGGAGCGCAGCGCATCCAGCAAACCGGAATACTCGCCGCCATTCTCGCGATTGAGGAACGGGGGCAGGATGAACAGACCGTTGTTGCGGGTGTGCAGATCCCAGTCCTTGCCGGAGCCCAGGTGATCCATCAGTGAATGATAGTTCTTCTGTGCGATGATGCCGACGTTGTGGATGTTTGAATTCACCATGTTGGAGATGATGAAGTCGATGATGCGATAGCGTCCGGCCACCGGTATGGCGGCAACCGCGCGCTGGCTGGTCAGCTCGCGCAGCGTAAGATCGTCCTTTGAGGTATAGACGACACCCATGACATCATTTTTCATCTGCTTAAGCCTCCCTTCTGATCGCTTCCGTGTCGACTTGCTCGCCGGCCTTGACTACATAGCCCTCGGGCAGCACCGTTGACTGGCCGATCAGAGCGATATCGCCTTCATCCTCGCCGACACAGGCGTCCTTGCTGATCACGCAGTCCTCGGCGACGATGGCGCGGTTCACATGTGCACCGCATTCGATGTGGGAGCCGGGCATGATGACGCTGTTTTCCACGACCGCGCCTGCCGCGACCTGTACGCCCGCAAACAACACGCTGTTCTTCACGGTCCCATAGACCTCGCAGCCCTCGGTGAGCATGGAGTTCGTGACTTCCGCAGTCTCGGCGATGTACTGAGGCGGCATGACCGGCGTGCGGGAGTAGATCTTCCAACGGGGATCCGTCAGATCGAATTCGGGGTTTTCCTTCAGCAGATCCATATTCGCCTCCCAGAGGCTCGCGATCGTGCCGACGTCCTTCCAGTAATCCGCGAACTCATACGCCAGCATGACCTTCTTGTCTGCCAGCAGATTCGGGATGATGTTCTTGCCGAAGTCGTTCTTGGAGTTCGGATCATTGTTGTCGTTGATCAGATACTCGCGCAGGACCTTCCAGGTGAAAATGTAGACGCCCATGGAAGCCAGATTGCTCTTGGGATTCTTCGGCTTTTCTTCGAATTCGATGATGTTGTGGTCCTTGTCGGTATTCATGATGCCGAAGGACGAGGCGACCTCCCACGGCACGGGACGGACGGCGATCGTGATGTCTGCGCCGCGTTCGATGTGCGCGTTGAGCATGCGGTTGTAATCCATCTTATAGATGTGGTCGCCGGAGAGGATCAATACGTATTCCGGATCAAACTGCTCGATAAAACCGATGTTCTGAAAAATGGCATTGGCGGTACCGCTGTACCACTCGCCGCTCTTTGCGGTCATGTACGGCGGAAGCACATATACGCCGCCATAGCTCAAGTCGAGATCCCAGGGCTGGCCGGAACCGATGTAGCTGTTCAGCTCCAGCGGCTGATACTGGGTGAGCACGCCAACCGTGTCGATGTTGGAGTTGGCGCAATTCGAGAGCGGAAAATCGATGATGCGATACTTGCCGCCGAAGGGGACCGCGGGTTTCGCCATTACCTTGGTCAGAAGTCCCAGGCGACTTCCCTGGCCACCGGCCAGCAGCATGGCGATACACTTCTTCTTTTTCAAGATTCATCCCTGCTTTCTGATTGCTCTTGGTTGGAGTATCTGCATACGATCCATATGCCCGTTACCAAACCATAATATAAGTATACAACAAGTCTTTTGAAAAATCCAGTATAAAATGTGTGATTTTGACATTTATTTTGTGTACATGGTATAAATAATCTTGCGATGACGCGTGATTCAGGTCATTACGGTCACTGTTTGATGGATTTTCAGGTGCTCCGTCATTCGATGAAGGGGCCGGATCCTGCGCTAACACGCCGTGATGCCGCTTCAAAACTGCGTTCAAATCCGTCCAGACCCAGGAATCGGTGGCATTCTTTACTTTCGATTGCTATAATGGCAAAAACAGTGGGGAAGGGGCATCGTATGAGAAGCTTGATCCGCCTCGCAGTGATGCTGCTCAGCGCGGCTGTTTTGATGACCGGTTGCGCGCCGTTGGTGTCGGATGATGAAATGCCTCTGAGCATCTATGCGACATTCTATCCGATCTATGCGCTTACAGAGGCTGTCGTGCGGGGTATCCCGGATCTGGAGCTCCACTGCCTGGTCGAACCGCAGGACGGCTGTCTGCGCGCCTACGAGCTGTCGGATCGCGACGTAAAGCTTCTTGCGACTTCGGATGCGATCGTCTTGGGCGGGCGCGGTCTGGAGAGCTTTGAAAGCACGCTGTTCGGTTGGGGAGAACAGGGGCCCGCGATCACGGCGGTGCTATACAATCTCGATCTCTACAGCGACGGTGCTGCACATTCGGGCGAGGAGACTTCGGCCCATTTCAGCGGCGCAAACCCTCATCTGTATATGTCGCTGGACGGCGCGGAGGAAATGATCCGATCCATTTCGGCACTGTTGAGCACGCTCTGTCCGGGGCTTGCCGATCGGTTCGGTGCGCATGCCGATGACGCGGTCATGGAACTTAAGGCGCTTTGCGATGAAGATCGGGCGCTGCTTGCGGACTGCGCGGGCCGAGGCGTCGCGCTGATGAACGAAGCGCTCATATACGTCGCTAAAGACCATGGACTGAAGGTCGAGGAAAAGATCATTCGTGAAAGCGGAGAGATGCTGTATGCATCTGATCTGGGCGATTGCCTGACCGCTCTGCAAAAGTCCGGCGCACAGGTCGTCCTGATCGAGCGGCAGGCTCCTGAAGCGCTGACAGACGCGTTGACAGATGCAGGCTTCGCCGTTGCGCCTCTTGATGTGCTCTCAACACACCGCGAAGGCCAGGGTTTCGACGTATACCTCGAAGCGATGCGGAGCAACGCGCGCGCCATCCGGGCGGCATTCGATGCAGTTGATCGACGGGAGGGTGAACCGTGAAACAGGTCACGATCTATACAGACGGCGCGTGCTCCGGCAACCCCGGTCCGGGCGGCTGGGGCGCGATCCTCATGTACGGGGAAAAGCGCCTGGAGCTCTCCGGCTACGCACCGCACACCACCAACAACCGCATGGAACTGCAGGCGCTCATCGAGGCCCTGGGAAGACTGAAGGAACCCTGTGAAGTCCAGGTCTACTCAGACAGCGCCTATCTGGTAAATGCGTTCCGCCAGCATTGGCTTGAGAACTGGCAGCGGCGAAATTGGCTCACGAGTGAAAAAAAGCCGGTCGAAAACCGCGATCTGTGGGAAAAACTGCTTGGATTTGACGGGATCCATCGCATCGAGTGGCACAAGGTCAAGGGACACGCCGACAACCCATACAACAATCGCTGCGATGAGCTTGCCACAGGCGAGATACGCCGGCACCGTGCACGGGAATGAACGACGGCCGCTTCCGCCGGTAAGCCGGGGACGCGGCCGTTCATCATTTATCCTCTTTGTCCGGCGGAGCATCGTCGCGAAGATGCACCGATCGGGCGGCCAAACGCCGCCGGTCATCGGTCATCGCCGCGTAATGCCTTCGCGTGGTATTGACATCGCTGTGTCCGAGCACGTCGGCCACGAGATAGATGTCTCCGGTCTCATGATACAGGTTGGTGCCGAATGTACTGCGCAGCTTGTGCGGGCTGAGGTGCTTCTTGAGCGGTGCGGCCATCGTAGCGTACTTTTTGACCATCTGCTGTACCGCGCGGACGGAGATCCGCTTGTTTTGAAGGGACAGGAACAGCGCATTTTCATGCCCCGGCAAAGGTTCGAGTGTCTCCCGGAGCTTCAAATAACCTTTGAGTACATCGGCAACTTCATCCGGAAAGTAGAGGATGGCCTGATTGCCGCCCTTGCGTGTGACGAGGAAGCCGTTGATGGAGAAGTCGATGTCATCGATATTGATTCCGACCAATTCGCTCACGCGTATGCCGGTGCCCAAAAACAGCGTCAGGATCGCAAGATCCCGCTGCTTGATGTGCGCGTTGTAAGCCTTTTGTCGTTCCGTGAGCATCTCACCGGACTCGACCAGGTCCAGCATGTGCGCCACTTCGTCGATCTCTAGCCGGATGATCGGTTTGCTGTGCCGCTTCGGCATATCGACGAGCGCGGCCGGATCGGCGTCGATGTAACCGTTTTTGTACAGGAATTTGTAAAAGCTGCGTAAAGACGCAAGCTTTCTCATTTTGCCGAGATCCGCGTTCGTGATCACGACTTCATCTTTGACGTACATCGCGAGATAATCGAGATACATGTGTATGTCCCGGGAGGTGACGCGCGCGAGATCCTTCACATCGAAATCCGCGGGCGCCCGTCCGGAAAACTTCGGAAGCTCGTTGCTCAGGAATCCAAAGAACAGCATGAGATCGGAGACGTATGCATAGCGCGTCAGCGGCTGGGTCGTCGCATCGATGGCTGTTATAAAGTCATAGCAGACATCCGGCAGCTTGCGCAGCGTGTCTCGCGTCAGCTGCTGGAGCTCTCTGGCGCGTTGTTCCGCATAGGTGACGTTCATTGGGGGCAGGCCCTCCTTAAGGCACGAAATAGGCCATATCTTTTCGCAAAAGCTGCCTTTTACGCATAGATATCTATGTCAATCGAATGCCGGCAGGATGTCTTCCCCGGCCGGCCGTAGATCCTTCTTAAGCCCGGCTTCATCTTTCCGTCTTGCCCTTGGGCGTGTATTGCTTCGGCATGAAACACGCAAACGGTTTGTCATCGTCCTTCTCCGCAAGATCGCGGCGAAGCTGTTCGTAGGCTTCCGATCCGGAGCCGTCATCTATGATCTCGTCGATCTCTATGGCGTTATAGGCCGCCCCGGTGGTCACGCATTTCATGCAGTTGTCGCATATCTTGTTGGGATCGAGATCGCAGACGTTGCATTCGCCGCAGTCGTTGCAGATCTTCGTCTCATCCAGAACGCAGTATTTCACCACGCCAAGCGCCTCCCCTGCGTATTCATATCATTCCCGGCATCATGGACATTATATCAATTCGACCCCGGATTGCAAGCGTCTTTTTCGTGACAATTTGCCGCCGAAACATCATAATATGTGATGACATGATTCTAATCCGTTATCGTGTGCGATCGCAGCTTGTTGACGGCGCGCTTGACAGCATCGCGGCTGTTTCCCCACGGCTTGTCGTCGTTCCGGTAGTCAAACTTCCGGGTGAACCAGTCCACTTCACCTTCCAGCCGCTCCAGATTTGCCAATTGAAGCGCCGTCAACGACGAAACGAATCGCCTGAGCGTCTCTCCGCTCAGCTGCTCGCCGGCGATCTCAAGCGTCTGCGCGCAGTGCGGCAGGCACATCCCCTTCGATCGCTCAAAAGCTTCAGCAAACGCGCTGTCGGTGCCAAACAGGTATGCAACGGTGTAGCAGTAGCGCTGCATGCTCTTTTCGATGCGCTCGCACATCACGCAGTCCCGGCCCGGATCGGTCCATTTTGCGGTCAGATCGCCATAAGACGCACGACGCTTCCCGATCAACCGAGCGACGACCGATCGGGCCGCTTCGTCAGCAGTCGCCTCGTTCAGCAGCCGAACATCTTCCCTTAATGAGCGGATGGTCTCCTTCAAGTGCGTATGGGTCATGAGAGCAAGTCCCAGACGATTGCCGGCTTCATACATCTGTTTGAAATGCCTGCTGCAAAAGCCCTTCCGGTTCACTTCGATGCGCTGGTCTGGCTCCATAACGGACTCACCGAGAAAATAGTCGATCGATCGGGACTCCACCCTCTGCTGCAACAGGCAGAGCGGGCATTCGCTGTCCTGCCGATATGCCTCCCATACCGGTGCGGTATCGATGTGAAGCTTCATACCGTACATCTCCCCGGTCATCGTAGATTCAGCGACCGCCCTTACTGGACGGCCGCTGTGTCTTCATGCCTTTTGTTTGAATGTGTGGTGACACTTGCCGCAGGTAACGGTGACCTCGCCGACCTTGCGCGGAAGGCGCAGTCTGGCATGACACTCCGGGCATCTGAAATACTTGAACTTCTTCATGTTCCTCAGGCGCACGAAGAACTGGCGGGCCGAGCCGGTATACTTGTTCCAAACCGCGAGGTACTTCTGGTTCTCCTCATAGCGCTTTGCGATGTTGCGTGAAAGCAGTCGGTAGATCGAGCCGACATACAGCGCCATGCTGAACAGCGGGAACATGGCAAAGCGCGTGATACTGCCAAGGATCGACATGATCAGGCCGAGGATCAGCATCGCCATCGAAAGCTCGTCAGGCCCGCGCCTGCCGGCAAAAAAACGTGAGAGCGCAAGTTTGATCTTTTCCATAAACGACATCTTTTATTCTCCCCCTCGCTCAGCAGAATATGAATCGCCCGCCGCAGCAGCAGTTGCACGGCAGATTTGCCAGGCAGCAGCTCAGGATCGGGTTTGAACACACCATGGTGGGCATGGCAAACCCGCTGGCCGCGCCGTTCTGACGGTAGAACTGCGCGCCGCCCTCCAGCCTGCTCAGCAGGGCGCGGTATTCGAAAACATTGGGCGCCAGGTTGACCGCCTGTCTGGCGTAATTCAGCGCTGCGACCCGATTGCCCAGTCCAAGGCTGGCTTCGCCTGCCAGATAGTACCACTCCGCGCCGCGCTGCTGGATCTCCTCGAGCAGGTGCATCGCCTCCTGGAACCGCCTGGCATAGATGTAATTCCGCACTGCCTGCAGATGAGGATCTGCATCGTATGCGCGGTCGCTTCCATATCCCGCATCCGCATAACCATAGCCGCTCCCGCCGCCGTAACCGTAACCGGCATTGCCATAGCTTCCATAGCCAGACGCCCCGTCACGCCTCATCTTCATGATCGCCGAGTACGCCTCGTTGATCTCCTTCATCTTCAATTCGGCTTCGTTCGAACCGTTGTTGACGTCGGGATGATACTTCTTGGCGAGCGCGCGATAGGCTTTCTTTATCTCATCTTCCGTGGCTGTCGGCGAAACGCCCAGCACGCTGTAAGGATCGCGCATATCAGGATCCCTCTTCCTTTGACGCCTGCTTTTTCTGAAGCAGCGTATACTTCATCCATATGCCGGAATACAGAACATTGCGCAGTATATCTGCGTCTTCGAGGATCGGCAGAAGCTCGAAGGCCGCAGTGGCATCCGCCGCCATCATCATGAGCGCTTCACGGCAGAGCACTTCGTAGTCTTCCCGCTTTCTGAGCGGTTTGAGCGGATTGTAGCGCTTCTTGCGCACGTCCTCCCGCACATCGTCATAGGCATCCATCAAATAGATGAACCGTCCAAGACCGTCTCCGACAGAGCGCAGCGTGTCCGACCAGATATCGCCATCGCGATATACGAAGAGCTCCCCCAGCATCTCGCCCGTGGCATTCACCGGCGGATCGACCTCTTCCGCGCCGGTATCCTCGATCACGTGGATCTTCTCGAGCCAGCGCTCTATGGCTCCGCACTGTCTGGGGTACTGATCGCGGATCTGTCGATAGACACGCTTCAGCAAAGCCGCTTCCGCACAGGATAACAGGCTTTTGTCATCGCGCCAGTTGTCCTGGCACTTGTGATATGCAAGCGCGATATTCATATCGGCCGCGTAATCGATCGCCGGTGAGGAGACATAGCCGTGTGCCCTGATCGGATGCGGCACGCACCGCTCTTCGCCCCGCTGCTCCCCAGGCTCGTACAAGGCGTTAAGAAGGATGGCCAGAAACGTCATGTCGAAACTCAGCGTCGCCGCGCCGGTGGTCCCATATCGCATTCGCAGCGATCTGCACAAGCCGCAGTAAAACGACTTGAATCTTTCCTGCGACTCATGAGCGAGCGCTTCCTGATTCGTCATGATATATCCAAACAAGCCATGTGCCTCCCATATAACGCACCATCATTATACATGAATATTGTAAACAGTACGTCAACTTTTCCTTTGACATGAAAATAACAAGATTCATGCGTTACGACCCGGCTCGGCCGAATCATGCGAGAAATTCAAAATATAAATAATATTTCAAAATCTTTTGTATTTGATGACGCGGGACGCCGATCCGACCGGTCCCTGTTATTTCAATCCGCAAGCAAATACCGGATCCGGTCTGTAACGAAAGATCCGCATCGGCAGCCCGATGCGGATCCGATTCTTCCTGCTCAAGTCGATATCAAGTCCTCCCCAGGAGCCCGAGTTCACCCAGCGCCTGAGATACCGTGCTCACCCCGATCACGCGTATGTTCTCCGGAGGCCGCAGATTTCTGAGGTTGAACTGTGGGACGATCACACTGTTGAACCCCAGCCGGGCGCATTCCGCTATGCGACGCTCAGCCTGGGTGATCGCCCGTACCTCGCCGGCCAGGCCGACCTCGCCCATCACCGCCCAATTCCCGGAAATGGCGCGATTTCGGTTGGATGAAGCCACAGCTGCACAAAGGGCAAGGTCCGCAGCGGGCTCGGTCAGCGTCATACCGCCGGCGATATTGATGTACACGTCCTGATCATAGAGCCTGAGCCCGACCCGCTTTTCCAACACGGCGAGCAACAGCGCGAGCCGGCCCTGATCGACCCCGCTTGCCATTCGCCGCGGGTTTCCGAACACCGTCGTAGCGACGAGCGCCTGAACGTCTGTCAAGAGCGGCCTCGATCCTTCGAGCGCACACATCACCACCGCACCAGAGGCGTCATGCGCGCGCTCGGACAACAGCGCTTCGCTGGCGTTTTCCACTTCCAGCATGCCGCGATCGCTCATTTCGAACATCCCCAGCTCGTTGACAGATCCGAAGCGGTTCTTGACCGCTCTGAGCAGCCGGTATTGATGCTGCCTGTCACCCTCGAAGTACAGCACCGCATCGACCATGTGCTCAAGGATCCTGGGTCCTGCAATGGCACCCTCCTTGGTCACGTGCCCTACAAGAAAAACGCTGCAGCCGCTTGACTTTGCAAGGCGCATCAGCTGTGAGGCGCATTCCCTCACCTGCGAGACGCTTCCTGGTGCGCTCGCCAGATCCGGCCGATACATCGTCTGTATGGAATCAACCACCATGACCGTCGGCGACAGCTCCAACATGCGCTTCTCGACCGTGTTCATGTCATTTTCTGACAACACGTAGAATCCGGTGTCAACTGCGCCCAGCCTTCGTGCGCGCATTTTGACCTGCCTTGCGGATTCCTCGCCAGACACGTAAAGCACGCTTGCCCCGCCGGCGGCCATGTTGGCACAAAGCTGCGTCAGCAATGTGGATTTGCCGATACCGGGATCGCCGCCTACCAGCACGAGCGATCCGTCGACGACTCCGCCGCCAAGAACGCGGTCCAGTTCTTTTATCCCGCTGGACCTGCGCTCCATGCTTTCATCCGGGATCTCGTCCACGCGCATGGCTTCTACATCGGTACCCGGCGCACGCTTCAGCTTCTTTTCGGCGACAGGCGTCGCAGCAGGTATGACCGATTGCTCCAGCAGTGTATTCCAACTCCCGCAGTCGGGGCATCGGCCAAGCCAGCGAGGCGTCTCATACCCGCATTCCGAACACACATAAACAGACTTCGATCTAGGCATATCATCACGCTCCGATCCTGTGCACTACCTGGCCCACACAGTCCTCTATTTTTATCATTATCTTATTATAACATATTTTGTCATGACTTGCCAGATTCAAGAATTCATTCTATAATATAATCAAAGATGCAATGCGAGGGGTTATATGATGCCCGATCCAGATAAGAAGAAACACGAGGATCCAGCGGTCCAGGATCTTTCCATCCCGGATGACGACGGTGTCATACGCGATGAATCCGAGCTTTACGGCGATGAGGCAGACATCCCTGTTCGCCGGAAAAAGGCCGGCCGTAAAGCAGATGGAAAAGGCGACAAGCCGAAGATCAAGGTCCCGGGAGCAAAGAAGAAGACAAAAAAGAGCAAAAAAAAGTCAGCGAGAAAGCGCCGTGTTCGCCGTTCGATCTTCGATCTCATGAGCGCCACAGGCAGCGACAGCCTGGTCAAGCCGCTGCGCATTTTCGGCAGGGAGATCCGCTTCTGGCCGCTCTTTTTGCTCGGCATCATCGCTTTTTTGGCCGTCGGCGTCATGCTGAACAACAGCAACATCTCGGTCAACGAGCAGACGGTCACGATCGTCGGTCTGCCTGAGGAGCTTGAAAACTACCGGATCATCGTCATGTCGGATATGAACGGTCGGCGCTTCGGCGATACGCAGAGCCTGCTGCTTCGTACGATCAACAACCATGGTTATGACGCCATCATCTGCCTGGGCGACATGGTCGGCAAGGGTGGCGACCCCGAGCCGTTCTATGAATTCCTGGATGGATTGCGCTATCCGGACCGCGTCTACTTCATCTGCGGAGATTCCGACCCCGGGCCGTTCGTCCGTTCGCCCCGCCAGATCACGGGAACGCTCTCCCAGATCGTTCTGGAGGATTGGATCCTGGGCGCGATCGAGCGCGGCGCGCATTATGTCGACGCACCTGCCCAGGTGCCCCTGAAGAACGCGCGGCTCTGGTTGTCCCCTGTCACGATGCTCAATCTGGAAACGGTCTCTACCGTTGAATTCTGGAAGGATCAGGCGGCACAGGAGGAAGACGGCGTGATCTCGGGCGTCAGCTCGGATTATCAGACGCTGCCCATGACAGACTACCGCTATCAACAGATGCAGAAGCTGTATGACGCACAGCGCGAAATGGGCGTGACGGACATCCAGATCGGTCTGGCCCATGAACCGCCAAGTGAAGAGTTCATCTATATTTCGACGACACATGAGCCGCTGACGGATCGCTATCTCCTGACGCCCGAGCTCATACTCGCCGGTCATTTCTGCAACGGCGTTTGGCGGTTACCGTTCATAGGTGCGTTTTATGTGCCGGATGAAACGCTTGAACACGGCGGCTGGTGGCCCAGGCAGTCGGAGATCCACGGGCTGTCCAGCGTGGATGATACGCAGATGTACATCACGGGCGGCATGTCGAGCAACGGCTCGGTGAAGCTCATGCCCTTCCGCCTGTTCAACAGTCCTGAGATCTCTGCCCTGACGCTGACCTCCACGCTGCCCGAGAACATGCTCGAAGCCGGTTGATCTCCATCACCTTTACACCTTTACATCCCCGCCGCTCTCCTGCACGGCTCGTGCCCGGGAGCGGCGTTGTTCATGAGCAAATCTGTGCCTATGCGCCGTTCACGATTGTTGTTCATACGGTGCAACAGGAAGCTGCCTGTCCTTATTTATTGCGGTGCATTATGGAGAATTGGGGCAGAACACTTGAACAGAAATGGCGTATATGCTATAATAAATGCGTTGAATTGGGGGTTGAGGCATGCGGAAGAAAAGAATGAATTCGATCATCGTGCCTGATGATCCGCCAAAGGGATCTTCGATGATACTGCCGATCATCCTGCTGTTCATCGCGCCGCCCTTCGGCACGATGGCCGGCATCTATATGATCTACAAGCGGTTCAGGAATGAGTTCAAACGCAAAGAGTACCGGGATTATCGGCGCTATGCCGCTGTCATCGGCGATCGGTCGCTCATCAACATCCGTGATCTGGCAAAGCGGCTTAACAAGGATCACCGACAGGTCGCCAACGATCTCCAAAACATGATCAACGCCGGCATGATCGATCCGCAGGCCTATATCGATTGGTCCACCATGACCCTCTATCTCGATCCCGATGACGAGGAACGCGAATACGATTCTCCGACGGTCAACATCTACGTCAATCAAAACGATCGAGGCAAGACTTCTGCGCCCATAGAGACGGTGTTCGTCGATCCGGAGCCCGTTCAGCCATCCCGTCCGGCACCAGCCATCTCCGAAATGAAAGCAGGCACTCAGCAAAAGCCGGAGCGGAAGCGCGTTAATCTTGAAAAGCCGGTCGTCGCCGATGTCGACAGTTTCGAGGAAAAGCTTCGCGAGATCCGCAAGCTCAACGATGACATCACCAACGAGCATGTCTCGCAGCGGATCGACCGCATCGGCATGCTGACCGCCAGCATCTTCCGCGCGGTACAGGAAAAGCCCGAGCGTACCGATGAGGTCCGCAAGTTCATGAACTACTACCTGCCCACCACGATGAAACTGCTCAAAAGCTACAGCCTGATGGAAAAGCAAAGCTATCAGGGCGAGAACATACAAGCGTCGCGCAAAAAGATCGAGGATGTGCTGGACACACTGGTCCACGCCTTTGAACAGCAGCAGGATCGCCTGTTCCAAGCGGATGTGCTCGATGTCGAGACCGATATTTCCGTGCTTGAGACGATGATGGCCTCCGATGGACTTACCCAGCAGAGCGGCGGCCTTCATCTATGAACCCGGATGTCAGGAGAGATGTCTCATGAACAAATACTTGACCTATCGTGCGAAAAGGACCCACTGGTGGGACTATCCTGTCATCATCATGTCGATCCTTATGGGCATCCTGACCGTCGATGTGAGCGTTGAAAAATTCACGAGCGACGATCCCGTCATTTCGATCCTCGCTTTCCTCATCGTATTTGCGCTGATGACGACGCCTGCGTATCGCATCATCCGTCGTCTGCTCAGACAGCGAACAGCGGCCAAGCTTGCAAAAGGCCTCGACATGAGCAGCACGGAGCAGATCCCGATGAGTGCCCTGGACAAGCGGACCGGCGTTGCAAACTCCATGAAGAAGCTGCGGAAGCTATTGAATGACGCCTATCTTCAGAACGTCGCCATCGATGAAGATCGAAAATGCATCTATGTCGGTGGAAAACCGTGGACTGAGGCCAGCCCTACGCAAAAGGCGATCGTGCGGACAGGCAACACGGAGTTCGATGAAAAGCTGTCTGATATCCGTAAGCTCAACGATGACATCAAAAACTGGAAGGTCTCCAGCAAGATCGACCGCATAGAGCAGCTGACCGCCAGTATCTTTCAGGTGATCAACGAAAAACCCGATCGTGCAGACGATGCCCGCCGCTTCATGAACTACTACCTCCCCACCACGATGAAGCTGCTTGAGTCCTACAAGCTGATGGAACAGCAGAGCTATCAGGGCGAGAACATACAGGTCTCCCGCAAAAAGATCGAGGACGTGCTCGATACCATGATCCACGCCATGGAAGGACAGCAGGACAAACTGTTCAAATACGATGTTCTGGACGTTGAGACCGATATAACGGTCCTTGATACCCTTATGGCTGCCGACGGTCTCTCTGAAAAGGGCTCGCTCCCGAGGCAGAGCCATTGAACGTCATCACACAAGTCAAAGGAGGATGCAACTATGGGACTTTTTGACAAGATCTTTGACAAGAAGATCTGCGCCATCTGCGGCGGCGAGATCGGATTGCTCGGCAATCGCAAGCTGGCCGACGGCAACCTGTGCAAGGATTGTGCATCGAAGCTCTCTCCATTCATGACCGACCGCAAACAGTCCACCGTCGAGGAGATCCGTGCGCATCTGGCCTATCGCGAGCAGAATGCTCGCGAGCTCCTCAGCGTTTCACCGACCAACGTGTTCGGCCACGGATCGACCAAGGTCTACGTCGACGGCAAGC
The DNA here is from genome assembly GCA_017430945.1 of Clostridia bacterium. Next base: position 33,999 of record JAFRMB010000113.1, read on the forward strand.
AGGGGCTGTTCTTTGTCACGTCATACAACAACTATATCCCCCACAATCCCGATGTCATCAGCGTCTCACAGGTCATGAACTTCAGGCCGTCGGTGCGTGAGATCAAAGAAGAGCTGTACCATCATGACCGCGATGGCAAGCGTGTGCCCTACAATCCGCGTCGGTATCGCGTCGAGTATCGCTTTGACGTTCAAATGAACATCAACTCGCCCTATTTCAACGAGATCGAATTCGAGTTCAGCAGCGATCGACCCGACAGCCCCCATACGGATCTGTATCGCCAGCTCGAATCGGAACTGCTCGAGCTTCAGAATATGCTGAATCCGGAAAACTATGTCAATGCTGCTGCAGAGGCATCGTCAAGGCCGAAGCCGGCGCGCACGGCAACGGTCGCCCAGGCCGTTGCCGCTGCCAGAGCCAAGGCCGCAGAGAAGGCATCGGAAGCGTCCGAAGCCAAGAGCGAGCCCGTCGGCTGGACCTGCAGCTGCGGGCAGGTCAATCGCGGTAACTTCTGCACGAACTGCGGCAAGAAAAAGCCCGTGATCTTCCGCTGCGACAAATGCGGCTGGCAGCCTGAAGATCCTGCGAAGCTGCCGAAGTTCTGCCCCAACTGCGGCGATCCCTTCAATGAAAACGACATTGGGTGATCGACCTGGACCAGGCAAACGACCCCGGAAGCACATGATGTGCTTCCGGGGTCGTTTTTTATCAGCCTTGTATCGGTTCCGAGCCAGGTGCTATTCAAACCAGTCTATGTGCTGATTGACATACTCATCCACATTGAAGACCCAGTCGGTCAAAAAGTCCTCCCAGGATCTGTTGCTCGCGGCATCCATACAGGCGACCAGATCCATCTCTGTCAGCGTACCGCCTGTACGTCCCTGCTTATAGAATCTCGCGATCCCGTCCAGAAAGGCTTCAAGCCCCATGGCACATCGAAGCTCATGAAATACCACCGCGCCGCGCTTTCGCACGACGATGTCGTATTCCCGCGAATCAAACTGTTTGGCGTCGCTTGTGATCCTGAGCCCGCCGGGGATGGTCAACTGCAGCGCACTCACCCAATCCCGATTGATGGCTTTCAGGAATGCATCTTGGCCTTCTTCGGATTCCAGCATGAGATAACTCATGTATTCGCAAATACTGTCCGACAGCCAGGCGTCTGCTGACGGTTCGGTGTAAGCAGAGATGCCGATATACTGCTGTGCGACACAGAAGCGAAGCTGCTTTTCCAGTTCAGATCCGCTCCCGCGATCGAACAGCCGCGAAGGCAGCAGTATAAGGCCCGGAAAATCCAATGCATCGAGCGGGGTGTCTGACTCGACTATGGTCAATTGATCTACAGGAAAGCCATCATCGGCAAACGCTCCTTTGCAAAATGATATGGCTCGGCTCACGATATCCAGGATGCGATCCGGATCACGAAGACGGCTGAAAAGACGGATGGTCGGCCCATTTTGCGTTTCCCGCGTCTTTTCACGCCATCGCCTGCCGAAAGCAACTGCATACTCCCGTACATTTTCAGCGTGGATCTGCCAAACCCCTCCCTCTTTTGATGCGACGCCGACCGATGCCAGCGCATAGCCATCCGGGATCGTGATACGCACGTCGTAATCTGCAGGTCCCGAATACAGCCATCGTGTGAACGACAGCGGCTGATTGAGCACGAATTCCGATCGATCGGGATCATAGATGCCCGGGATGAAATAAAACGCGCTCAAACGCACATCCAGGTCTCCGATGCCGACGAACGCTCGGCAATACGGGAGCGCGAGATAATAATCGAACTCGAATACCGCCTTTTCTCCTGGTCTCAGATCGCACGCAACGCGAAGAACGAGCTCATCTGTGCCTTCGTATCCGTAGTCCGCATCCTCGCCGTCCACGCGCACGCTGGCCAGCTCGATCCCGCCCGGCGCATGACCGCCGGGAAAGACGGACGAAAGATCATCCGGCTCATACATCAGCGCCGTCTGCCGCCTGAGCATATTGGGCATAGCGTAAAACAACACCCGATCCAGATGCTTTTGCCATCGGTTCCCATAGACAAGGCGCTGCCCGATGTGCAGCGCCCCTCTATCATCTATGTACTCGATGGCCAGTTCGTATCTGTCGCGTTCGGGTGTCGTCGCGGTCTGGCCTTCTGCCAAAGCTGCGATCAACGCGCTGACGATGACACCGCCCACCAGAAGTACGACCAACACGATCGCAAGCACCTGAACGAGGCGCCTGTGTTTCCTTTTCATACCGGTGCCTCCTCTACTTGACCGAGCGGATGTCGCCCAGCGGCCAGATCACCTCGCGTACGCGCCCGATGATCATATCCTTGCTGATGGGACCGACGTCGTTGACAGCGTTGCTGTCGTTCCAATCGCGTGAATCATGGGAATTGTAGCGATTGTCGCCCACGACGAAGTACTCATTGTCCGAAAGTGTATACGGTTCGTAGTCATCCGGACTGCCATAGGGCGTGTATAACGCCATCCTGCTGTCAAGCTCTACGTCGTTTTCCACGCCGTCCATCTCATAAACGACGTGCGTCACACCGTTTTTGCGATATACCTGGTCTCCCGGGACAGCCACCACACGCTTGACGAAGAAGGTATCGAACTTGATGCCGAGTATCTTTGTGTAACGGTTTGGATAGTTGCAGATCACGACGCTTCCGCGAGGAACGGAATCTGAAAACTTCACGCTCATCACATCCACATAAAGGCGCTCGCCGTCGTGAAGCGTGGACTCCATGGACTGCCCGTCCACACGTATGATGCGGAAGAAAAACGTCTGTATCACAAAAACGACGACCAGAGCCACCGCGAGTGCAACGATCCACTCCTTGATCTCCTGCTTGGCGCTCTTCTTTTGCTTTTGCTTCTTCCCGCCGCCGGTCGTCTCAGGTCCGGTCATATCGATCGGCTCGTTCTCTGCCTCAGGCACATTCACCGTTTCATTCTCCGCCTCAGGTGCATTTACCTGTTCGTTCTCTGTCTCAGGTGCATTCACCTTTTCGAACTGCTTCTCATCCATGTCTTTTTTTACTCCCATTGATCTTGACGTCACTTCAGCCTGCCGATGCGGCTCACAGGCCATACGATCATCCGGACCCGTCCCTTCATATCCGAGAGATGGATGGGCCCCATGTCCGGCATGCGGCTGTCGTAGCTCTCGGTGCGGTTGTCTCCCAGCATCAGATACTGATCATCGCCCAGATCGTACTCGAAATCGTCTGCGTCGCCCGACACATAAGGCTCGGAGATCTTGCGGCCGTCTATGTAAGTCTCGCGACCATCCAGGCATACATGTTCTCCGGGCAGGCCGACGACACGCTTTATATAGTCGTCGCGCCTCAACGGAAATCGGCACAGGACGACATCTCCGCGACTCGGCGTTGCACCGAAGAGAAAGTCGAACCGCGTCATGAATACGATATCTCCGCTCTGCAGCGTGTCCGTCATGGATGTGCCGGTGACGCGCTTGAGCCCAAATCCCCAGCTTCTGACGGCGAGAGCCAGAGCAACGATCGCTGCGGCTGCTACTGCTATGCCTATCGACTTCTTCACGGCTTGTCAGCTTCGGGAGCCGTTTCTGCGGCAGACTGAACGAGTTTTTTTACGCGCTTCTCAAAAACCGGCCGCTCAAGCATGACGACGTGCTCGCACTTATTGCAGCGCATCTTGATATCAGCGCCGACAAAAGTGATCGTCCAGATATCGTTTCCGCAGGGATGAGGCTTTCGCATCTTCACGATATCACCGATATGCAACAGCATCCCATCGCCTCCTTCAGCATTATAGGCTCTGAATATTGATTCAATATGAAGTTTTGTTGAATGATGCGTGTCACGGAACGAAATCGGTGTCCAGCTTGTAATACCAGCTGTTGCCGAGCACATCGGACACGCACATGGCGAGCTGCCCTGCAAATACAGGCGCCTTGAGCTCGGTCGAAAGCGCGCCCATCCTGTGCCTTCGATAGAATTCCGACATGACCTCATAGCGTCCGTTACGGATATAGCCGACAGACCAGTTGTCTACGTGATCCAACGGCTGCGCCTCTGAAAGGCCGTCGATCGGGATCTCAAAGGCGTTCAGCACGATGTGGTAAAAGCCGACACCGGCCCTTATGTCGACATCACACAGGGTCGGGACCGCGCCGACATGATCGCGCTGTGTGATCTCATAGGCGCCGCCCTGGAGCCTGCGGCGAGCGATATTCAGGGTCAGAGGCTGGTCGTCGATCCCGATGAAGTATCGCCCCAGGCGCTGCGCGGCGGCGAGCGTCGTCGAGCTTCCGGCAAAGGGATCCAGCACCCATTCACCGGGCCTGCTGGCGCAGCGCACGATGCGGTCGAGCAGCTGAAGTGGTTTTTGCGTATCGTAGCCGGTCCGCTCGGGATCGCGCTGCTGAAGGTGTGACAGATCGTTCCAGACGTCCGTCGGCGCAACGGGATCGTCGTCATAATAAGTATAGACCTTCCCCCCGGTCCGTATGGAGCGATACACGCGACCATCCGGATCCACATGCCTGCGCATGTGGTTCGTGCGCGGCGTGACAGGTACGGTCTTGACTGCATCGATGTTGAAGTCATATCGGTCTGTCTTTCGGTAGAAAAGGATGACATCGTGCTTTCGGCTGAAATGCCGTATGCTTCGCCCGCCGGTCTGATAGACCCAAATGATCTCGTTGAGGAAGTTCTCCTCGCCGAACACCTTGTCCATCAGCAAATGGATATGTGGGTTCAGCCGATAATCGACGTGAACGAAGATCATTCCATCATCGGTGAGCAGGCGGCGGCAGCGGGTCAATACATTGCGCATCATCTCTAGGAAGGACGCTCGATCCCTGTGATCATCGAAGGCAAGGACTTTCAGACTGCTGCGGTTGGCGTCCCAATCCTGCGCACCGACGCGCACGCGCATAAAGTACTTATCTCCGCTCAGATAGGGTGGGTCCATATAGATCAGTTTTATGCCGTTCTCATACTCCGACATGAGCGCGTCGAGCCCGTTTATGCAGTCGGACAGCATAAACAAACCGCGGCCCTGCGTGCCTGTATGTACTTCGATGCATTCCGGTATGCGCTCAGGTCTCATGGTTCCTCCTCCAAATCGGGCTTCGGTCGTTCACGAAGTGTCGGCACACAACACAGATCATCTGTAGAATATCAGCGAAAACCAAGTGACGATGCCATTTCCGGTACAGAATTCGATGCCGTGGCGTTCTGCAAGATCCGACACAAGAATGCCGTGGCTCTCCACGCAGGGAAACATCCGATCCGGATGCCTGCAGGGCGCGTTCGGCCAGGTGCACGCCTCGCATTGGGCACACGCTTCGGTGGATAGCGTCAGCGTTTCGCTCGCCTGCTGCCTGACGCACGCCAGCACGTCGCGCGTGACCTGCTCGTGCATACCACGCGTGCTCAGCGTCTGTTCCATGTCGTTGATATCAGGGACCTGTGCCGCTGTCGTGATCATCAGCCCTTCGTGATAAGCAAGCACTCTGGTGCGGCATTCCTCGACAGAACCGACGGCAGGCGGACAGGCCCATGTGGCGTTGTACATCGGGCACTCGTGTTCGCAGATATAGCGGACGCGGTCGGTGAACACGAGCTCGTCTGTGGTAAAGAAAGCGTAGTCGCAGATCGGGAACTCCGCCAGCTGCGCTTCAAGCCTGCGCTTGTCCATAAATGCATTTTCCCCCATACGCATCTGTTGATCATTATAGCACAGTTTTGTATCCCGGGCAACGTCAGTCATCGATTAATTGATAAACGGACTGCGATCGTATGCGCATCAGCGCGAGTTGACGAAGATTTAAGAATTCGTCCTTTCATCATATTATCAGCATATCCATGTCGCGATTTTGTCTGATTTCATTGCGATATTGACATTCCCGTGGCGCGTCGGATGCATAACAGCGAAGTTGTCTCAAAAGCATTACGCGCCGATGATGATAACGTCACATCGTCCACTCGCTCGAGCTTGCACCACAATATCTGGTATTGATTCAAATCGTTAAACGCAATATAATGTGTTCGGAGGGATCGCAAATGCTCGAATACATCATCAAGAGGGATGGCCGAAAACTGGATTTCGACCCGACCAAGATCACCGATGCCATCATGATGGCTTTTCAGGCCACACACAGCGCAAAGTCCCGCAGGACAGCCGAGGACATCACCCGTCAGGTCGTCTCCAGGTTGTGCTCCGACGAAACCATCGATATCCCGAGCGTCGAAGACGTTCAGGATGCCGTGGAGCAGGCGCTCATTGAGAACGGCTTTGTGCGGACAGCCAAGGCCTATATCCTCTATCGTGCAGAGCGCAGTCGCATCCGCGAGATGAACACGCGACTCATGCGAATCTATGATGACCTGACGAACAAATCTGCTATCGAATCTGACATCAAGCGCGAAAATGCCAACATCAACGGCGATACGGCTATGGGCACGATGCTGAAATACGGCAGCGAGGGCGCCAAGCAGTTCAACCTGATGTTCATGATGAAGCCTGCACACGCTGAAGCACACCGGCAGGGCGACATCCACATACACGACATGGACTTCCTGACGCTGACCACCACATGCTGCCAGATCGACCTGTTGAAGCTCTTCCACGGCGGCTTTTCCACCGGCCACGGACATCTGAGGGAGCCCAGGGACATTCGCACTTACGCTGCCCTCGCCTGTATCGCGATCCAGGCCAATCAGAACGATCAGCACGGCGGCCAGAGCATCGTCAACTTCGACTATGCCATGGCAGAGGGCGTCCGAAAGACCTTCAAGCGCTGTTATCGTGAAAACATCGTGCGGGGTCTGGAGCTGCTCGACGGCGTAGAGGATGCCGACAAAGCCATACGCGACATGATGGACGACATCGAATCGGACACCGAGCTTTTCCCCACCCTTGAGGATTGCGATACGTACCAGGCTCTGGAAGCGGATCGGCTCGGAGAGATGGGGATCGATGCCGATGAGATCGAACGCATACAGTCCTTTGCCCACAGAAAGGCCGTGAAGGAGACGGATCGCGCGACCTATCAGGCCATGGAAGCGCTCATACACAATCTGAACACCATGAACAGCCGGGCCGGCGCACAGGTGCCGTTTTCATCCATCAACTACGGAATGGACACGTCCCCCGAGGCGCGACTGGCGATACGCGACCTTTTGCTGTCCACCGAGGCCGGCCTCGGAAACGGCGAAACGGCCATATTCCCCATCCAGATCTTCAGGATCAAACAGGGCGTGAACTACGATCCCGGCGATCCGAACTACGATCTGTTCAAGCTGGCCATCCGGTGTTCCGCCAAGCGTCTGTTCCCGAATTTTTCATTCATTGATGCGCCGTTCAATCTCAAGTACTACAAGCCCGGCCATCCTGAGACGGAGATCGCCTATATGGGTTGCCGCACCCGCGTGATCGGCAATGTGTTCGATCCGGACCGTGAGATCTGTAACCAGCGCGGCAATCTGAGTTTTACCTCCATCAATCTCCCACGTCTGGCAATCAAAGCGAATCGCAACATCGATCTGTTCTTTGACGAGCTGGATCACATGATGGACCTGGTCATCGATCAGCTGCTCGATCGCTTTGAGATACAGTGCCGCAAGCGCGTCCGCAATTACCCCTTCCTGATGGGGCAGGGGATCTGGCTGGACAGCGACCGGCTGAAATGGGACGATGAGGTGCGCGAGGTCCTGAAGCACGGAACGCTGTCCGTCGGATTCATCGGCCTGGCGGAGACATTGAAGGCTTTGACCGGCAAGCATCACGGAGAGAGCGAGACCGCACAGAACCTCGGGCTTGAGATCGTATCCCACATGCGTCAGATCTGCGACGATGCCTCTCAGCGCCATCATCTCAACATCACGCTGCTGGCCACGCCGGCTGAGGGCCTGTCCGGGCGCTTTGTCAGGATCGACGCGAAGAAATACGGTGTCATCGAAGGGGTCACCGACCGAGAGTACTATACGAACAGCTTCCATGTGCCGGTGTACTATTCGATCGGCGCCGTCAAAAAGCTGCAGATCGAGGCGCCCTACCACGCGCTCACCAACGCGGGACACATATCCTATGTCGAACTGGACGGCGACACGACCCAGAATCTCGAAGCCTTTGAAAAGATCGTGCGCGTCATGAAGGAGAGCGGCATCGGCTATGGTTCGATCAATCACCCGATCGACAGAGACCCCATCTGCGGCTATAACGGCATCATCGGCGATACCTGTCCGGCATGCGGGCGTACCGAGGGCGATGTGCCCTTTGAGCGCATTCGACGCATCACCGGTTATCTCGTCGGGACCCTCGATCGATTCAATGACGCCAAGCGCGCAGAGGAGCACGACAGGGTCAAGCATGGCGTCGATCGATAGGATCCGAGGCCCGATCTTTATGTTACCGCGGTGCCGCGAACCCCTTCCCTATCCGTCAGATGTCGATCACCTTTTTCAGATGGCCCGATAGACAAACTCCGCTGCCGGCATCGGCAGCGGAGTTTGATCTGGATCCTTGTCAGATCACACGGGGAAACGGCGCGCTCTTGTCCTCTATGTCGGCGCCGATCTTTTTGAGTTCCTGTAAGGTCTTTTCGTTGACGGGGATACCTTCGGCCATGCGGACTTTCCTGGACTCCATTTCCTTTTCGCCGTGCGTGTAGATGCGGCTGCATCCATCGGCCTTCGGCGAATTGCGGATCTTGTCGAGGTATTCCGAGAACGCAGCGCGGATCTTTGCCTTCTCGCCGAAGATGCCGTAGTCCACTGCGATAAAGGTATGGCAGATGCCGGAACCGCTGCCGGTACGATAGATGCGGTCCGCGGTGGTCCCGCCGGAGAGTATGGCCGTGAACAGTTCGACGATCACGCCGAGGCCATAGCCTTTGTGCCCTCCCATCAACTCGCTGGAGCCACCCAGCGGCAGTATGCCGCCGCCTGCTTTGTGTATGATGTTGTCCAGTATCCGCGGTGCATCCTGCGAATCGAGTCCCTTCTCATCCACGCCCCATCCGATCGGCACCGGTGTGCCGCGCTTTGTGTAGACCTCGAACTTGCCGCGGGGCACGACCGTCGTCGCACAGTCGAACAGGAAGGGCACAGGATCTGCGGGCATCGACAGCGCGATGGGATTCGTGCCGATCATCGGCTGCTTTCCGTAAACCGGCACCATGATCTCCTCGGTATTCGTCATGCAAATGCCCATCAGGTCCTCGCGCATCGCCATTTCGGTATAAAAACCGGCGATGCCGTAGTGGTTCGAATTGCGCACTTCCACCATGCCGCAGCCGACGCTCTTCGCCTTTTCGATCGCCATGCGCATGGCGCGCTGTCCGATCACTTGCCCCATGGCATTGTGTGCATCGATCACCGCGGAAACAGGCGTCTCATAGACGATCTCTGGCACGGCATGCACATCGACCATACCCGAAGTCACCTCGAAGGCATATCGGACCATGCGCTGAACGCCGTGAGACTCGATGCCGTTCAGATCAGCCGCAAGCACCACTGACGCGATCTCATGGCTCTCCTCATTGGAAAAACCGTATGCGCGAAACACAGCCTCGCAAAAGGTCAACAGTTCCTGGTAGTCGAGATTGATGTATTGCATGGATAAACACTCCTTTCTAATCAAAAGCAAGAGTTTCGCACATCACCCGATGTCTGACAGCGCGTCCCCGGCCGTCTCCTTTGCACATCGTCCGGCAGCAGTATACAGGGCATTCTGCACCGACCGGGTGTCGCCGCCGTCCATACAGGCTTTGATGCACGCCTTGCATGGCGCTGTACCGATCCGTGCAAACGAGCGTACAGCCCGCTCGGTAAAACCGCCCGGAGTCGCGTGACGACGGGTGTTCTCTTCCAGGATGGTGCGCGTACCGAGCTGTGCTTCGATGAGGAACAGTTCCATGGAACCGCACACGTGACGGTGAGCGGCCGCCTCTTCCGCGCCATTTTCAAGCGCATAGGCCATGATGCCGGCGTGCCAGTTTTCGAGCATCGCCGCCGCTGCTGCCGTCACACGAGCGTCCCCGATACAGTCCCCTGACGGCACGATGTCTGCAACTATGTCGATGAAACGCCTGTGAAGCGCCTGTCTGAGCGTCTGCGCGACCTGTGAGAGATGCGCCTCCATTCCCCGCGCCGCCAGTTCATCCTGCAGGATAAAGCAGAATTCATACATGACATGACACGCGCAGTTCAACGCGATGTACAGCGGCATTTGTGCAGGTGGAAGCGTCAGAACACAGCCTGTCTCTTCCAGAAAACGCTTCGCCCTGTCGCGATGGATCGCCGGCCATTCTCCGGCGGGATCGAAGGCCATGAAGGAGACCCCAATTGGTGCGGTATCATACCCGCCGACTTCCCGCTGCATGCTCGGGATCATGCACACTGCATTCACGCCGCTGCCAAGCACATCCGCATAGCGCTCAACCCTTGGCGTGGATGCAAATGAATAGACGTCCGGAAGCATACGGCCTCTTTCGCGGAGACGCTCAAAATACGGGCGGATATCCTCATTAAGGACCTGCTCGATCTGCGGCGGCTTGACCGCCAGCACGATGACGTCCGGCGCCAGTCTGTTCAGGACATCGGTCGTTCCACCCACCTGTATCCGAAATGGGTATCCGGCCTGCAGCATTTCAAGGTCACGGTCCGTCGCCTTGACAGCCACGAGGTCGTCAGCCATATCCGCACCCATCAACCGCTCAAAGCAGGGCACGATGTACTGTCCCAGCACACCAAAGCCGATAAGGACGCTTTTCATACCTCGCTTCATCCTCCCGCATGATGACATGACGGACGGTTCGGTTCGGCCCGGTCTCGGACGACTGTCCGCGTCTGCCTCTACATATGCCGAAACGTTTCAACCGAGTTCGCGATTGAAGCGGCGGCAGGCCTCGACCAGGCCGCCCGGTTGCCTGAAGATGTTGTGCACCGTTCCGACGATCACGTCGACGCCGATCTCCTTGCATCGATGCCCCTTTTCATAATCGATGCCGCCGTCGACGTTGATCAGGAAATCACACCCATGTTTTTTCCGAAGCACAGCGATCTCCTGAAGCCGCTCCAAACCACCCTCAAGGAACGGCTGTCCGGCAAATCCCGGCTCGACGGTCATGAGGGTGATCATATCGACATACCGGATGAACGGTTCGATATGGTCGATGCGTTGGCTGGGATTGATCAGTATGCCTGGCTTCATGCCTGCGGCCCGGATATCGTTGATGGTACGGCGCACGAAGCGCGTCGCATCCGTATGGAAGGATACATAATCAGATCCGGCATCTGCCAGGCGCCGCACATAGCTGGACGGATCGTCCACCATGATGTGCACGTCCATGATGATCTGGGGATAGGCGCGCTTCAGTTCCTCGATGAGCTTGATGGGCATGCACAGGTTCGGCACGTAGTGGCCGTCCATCAGATCGATGTGAAACATCTGTGCGCCGCCTTCGACGACCTGATCGAGCTGCTCCTTCATGTTGAGGAAATCGCAATTGATGACGGAAACTGAATTCAACATTCCCTGGCCCTCCTGTATGATAGCTTTCCAAATATCCCTGTCTGCCTTTCCAGAGATGTGCTTTCAGGCAAACTAAATGGTGGCACCGCCGTCGCAAACCAGGTTCACGCCCGTCATATAGCTGTTCGCCGGATCTGCCAGGAACAGGATCCCTGTGGCGATCTCCTCCGGCGTGCCCAGCCTTCCAAGCGGCTGCCGACGTTCAAAGGCCAGCTTCTCAGCAACGGGATCGGCCGCAGTGTCGATGCGCGCCTGGAGCGACGGACTGTACACCGTGCCCGGGCTGATGGCATTGATGCGAATGCCGTCGGTGATATACTCTGCAGCCATGGACTTCGTCAGTGCAATGACCGCGCCCTTTGTGGCAGAATACAGCGCCCGGTTTTTGAGCCCCTTGAAGCCCGCTACAGAGGCGACGTTGACGATGGCGCCGCCCCTTCCGCGCATGCGCTTCACAGCCTCACGGCATGTCAGGAATATCGCCTTGACATTGGTGTTGAACGCGCGGTCCCACTCATCCATGTCGGTGCGCTCCAGATCGCCCTGTGGAACGATCCCTGCGCAGTTGACCAGGACATCGGGCATCCCGGCAGCTTCAAACAGGCGATCGACGGTCGACTCGAGCGCGATGTCGCCGATCACGGCGTCGCAGGCACAGCCACGCCTTTCTATATCAGCTTTGACGGACAGGCAGCTTTCGGTCCGCGCGTTCACGATCAAACGGGACGCTCCGGCTTCTGCAAATGCCAGCGCAGCAGCCTTGCCTATGCCGGCGCCTGCGCCGGTCACGATGACGGTCATGCCGCTGAATCCACTCATATTTACCTCTTTCCCGGGCGAAAGTATTGCGGATATCTCGCCCTGATCTCGTCGTAGTCACTGATGGCGCGCGTCAGATGTCGCTCGCACATTGCACGGGCCACGGCTGCCTCGCCTGCGTCGATAGCGCGCACCATCGCGTCATGTTCCTCGATCAATTCCGGGGCATTGCTCAGGTCGAAGCTGATGAACCGCATGCGATTGAAATGCATCGAGTGTTCCCGGATGACCCTGTAGATGGCTGAGCAGTCGCACATATCGTAGATCAGCCCGTGGAAGTCTTCGTCGAGCGTCAAAAATTCGTCGCGGTTCCGGGTCCCGACAATCTTCTGTCGAGCGACATTCTCCAGAAGCCTTTCCATGATCTCCGCGTTCCGCATGTCACAGGCACGTTCGACCAAAGCAGATTCGAAGACATAGCGCAGGTAGCGGGTATCTTCGATCGGCTTTTCTTCCAGGCACGCCACATAGGTTCCGTGATGCGGCACGATCTCCACGATCTGCGACCGCTTGAGATCGAGCACAGCCTCGTGCAGCGGCGTGCGGCTCAGGTGCATGCACTCAGCAAGCTCTTTCTCCTGAAGCTGCTCGCCCGGCTCGAGCTTCATGTGAACGATGTTGTAGATCAGCACGCGCCGCGCGTACGCGCTCGCGCTTTCCCTGGATAAGCGATCCAATAGCTTCAGCATCTTTGCATCCCTCGCAAAAGCGGTCCAGGCCGGCTCTGCCTGCACGTCGACCGGCAGGCAGAAGACCCGTCTGACGCGATGACGCCTCTATTTTGCCATGTCCCCCGAAGGTTCGACCATCGTCGCTGCCATCTCGCTTCGGATGTCTGTGATGCGCTGTAGCAGCACTGCACCCAACAGTATTCCGCCGGTGATGACGTCCTTCCAGTAAGGGCTTATGGTCCCATTCAGGTTGATGATGTTGGTGATCAGCTGAAGGAACAGCACGCCGAAGAATATGCCGTATATCTTGCCGACGCCGCCCGTGGTGCTGGTCCCGCCGATCACGATGGCCGCCATGATCGTCATCTCCCAACCCACGAAGGATGTCGGCTGTCCGGCAGAGATGTGACCGCTGAGTATGACGCCGGTGAGACCGGCGGTCATGCCGCTCATCATGAAGATGAGGATCTTGACCTTGTCCACACTGACGCCCATCATCGCAGCCGCTTCTTCATTGCCGCCTATGGCGTATACCGCTCGACCGAAGCTCGTGTAACCCAACACGATCGTGAACACGACGATCAGGCAGATGAAGATCGCCGCGGACACCGGCAAAAGGCCGAACAGGTTCGCGTTGCCCATGGCCTTCAGGAGATGGGCGGATGTGTCGATCTCCTTTGATAGCTCGTTGTTCACAAGAAGTGCCGTGCCCCTCGCCGCCAGCTGGACGCCCAGGGTGGCGATGAACGGCTGCACTTTGAACTTTGCCACCACGACGCCGCTCAGGCAACCGAACAGCGCGCCGCAGATCAGGCCCACCGCAAGGCTGGCCGCGAGGCCATAGGGGCTTGCAAAGGCGGAGAACATGCTCGCGGCCGCAGCCACCGCAGCGACGGACAGGTCGCGGGCGCCGATCAGGAAACATAGATTCACGCCGATTCCCATGATGCCCAGCATGGACGCGCTGAACAGCACGTTCATCAGGTTGCGCCTGTAATTCAGAAAGGTGTTGCCGTAAAGCACCGTACCGACGATCAGCATCATCACGACAGCGAGCAGAGCGATGTTTCGCTTGATGAAGTCAGACCAATTGATGTGTTTCATCTCCTCCACCTCCTTATACGCTCTTCTCGCGCTGGATGGCCAGGGCGATGATGATGATCGCCGCTTTTATGATGTTGGCGACCGCATAAGGCAGACCGTTCATGTTGACGGTCGAACCGACGAGCGTCATGATGATACAGCCCATGATAGAGCCGATCACGTTGGCCTTGCCGCCCTTCATGGAGGTGCCGCCGACGGCCACCGCCGCGATGGCATCCATCTCATAGGAGGTGCCGAGCTCATTTGGATCCAGCGCGGCGTTGCGGCACATGGTCAGTATGCCGCACATCGCGGCGAAGACCGCGGATAGAATGTAGACGATCAATATGATCCTCATGGTGTTGACGCCCGAGAGCCTTGCAGCGCGCTCGTTACCGCCGATGGCTTCCACGCGCTTGCCAAGCACGGTTTTCTGGACCAGTATGACGCCCACGATGATGATGGCGATGAAGAACACCAGCTGGATAGGGACCCGGGCCGAACCTGGGAAGCGATATACGCCCAACAGGTTCACTTCCGGATACAGCGTTTTCCGATCCAATGGAAACACGGTTGATTTGGCCAGCATAACGGTGATCCCCCGCATCACGATCTGCATGACGAGGGTCAGTATGACCGGCTGCACCTTGAACCTGCCGATCAGAAACCCCGTGAAGGCGCCGATGCAGCCGCAGGCGGCGATGGAAATGATGCAGAACAGCCAGAAATTATACCCGTTCGTGATGGCTTTGGCAACGATGAACCCTGCGAAAGCCATGACGGAACCGGTCGAGATGTCGATGCCGCCGGCGGAAATGACGATGGTCATGCCGATGGTCATGAACAGAATCGGCGTCGCCTGTCTGACCACCAGCCAAAGTGTGTTCAGCGACAGGAAGTTTCTGGTGATGCAGATATTGATGACCAGCAGGATAGCCAGAGCGATGGCGGCGCCATAGCGCATAAAGGCGTCCCGGAATGTGAGCTTCTGGCTGTCAGCCACGGTGGCTGCGTTCGTATTCATGCTTAGCCGCTCCTTTCCTATATCGCGTCGCCCTGTGCGATGGTCCGCATGATGTTGTCAGATGTGATCTCAGGTCCTACAAGTTCACCGATGACCCTGCCCTCTCGCAGCACGGCGACCCTGTCACAGCCGCGCACCAGCTCGTCCAGCTCGGAAGAGATATAAAGGACGCTGATGCCCTGCTCTGCGATCTCACGGATCAGATCCTCGATCTCTCCCTTTGCGCCGACGTCTATGCCGCGCGTCGGCTCGTCGAGTATGATCATGTCAGGCTTGGTGGCGAGCCAGCGTGACAGGATGACCTTTTGCTGATTGCCGCCGGAGAGATCCTTTATCTTTGTGGAGATGCTCGGCGTCTTGATGGCCATCTTGCCGACGTACTCCCGGGTGATCTCCGCCTGCTTTCGCTTCAGCAGCATGCCGCTTCGACTGATGCGCTCCATGATGGGCATGGTCAGGTTGTCCTGTACGCTCATATTGGGGAAGATGCCTTCACCCTTCCGGTCCTCCGAGCAGAAGGCCATCCCTTTGCGGATCGCCTGCTGCGGGTTTTTGAATCGTATGGCTTGCTGGCGCATGAAGATCTCGCCCACATAGAGCTGATCGTCGCCGAATATGACCTTTGCTGTCTCTGTGCGCCCGGCGCCCAACAGACCGGCAAGCCCGAGGACTTCGCCTTTGTGCAGCTTCAGATTCACGCCGTTCAGGCGGTGGGTACCGTTTCGGATGTCCTTTATCTCACAGAGCACTTCGGCATTCTGCTTTTCCGGGTCATACGCCTTATGCTTGTTCACAAGGCTCGAGGCGTCCCTGCCGAGCATGAGTGAGATCAGCTTCAGCTTCGGAAGCTCACCGATCGGCTGGCAGGTGACGAATTCACCGTCCTTAAGGATGGTGACGCGATCGCAGATCTCGTAGATCTCATCCATTTTGTGGGTGATGAATATGGTTGAAATACCGCGCTCCTTGAGCCTGCGAACGGCGTTGAACAGGATCTGGACCTCCTGATTGTCCAGTGACGAGGTGGCCTCGTCCATGATGAGGAGCTTTGAGTTGATGGAGAGCGCTCGGGCGACACACACCATCTGCTGTATGGCCGTGGATTGACGTCCGAGTAGAGCATTGACATCGACATCGACGCCCAGGGCATTCAGCGCCTGCTTTGCGTCGTCGCACATGGCCTTCCAATCGATCAGTCCATGTTTCTTGGGCGCGTTGCCGAGAAATATGTTTTCAGCGATGCTGAGGTTCGGGGCCAGGTTCAACTCCTGAAAGATCGGGCTTATACCCAGTCGCTGTGCCTCGAGCGTGCTGCGCGGATTGATGCTTTTGCCTTCCAACAGCTCTTCACCGGAATTGGGATCGCGGTGATAATAGCCGGTCAGTATCTTTATGAGCGTCGATTTCCCGGCTCCGTTCTCGCCCATCAGACCCATGACTTCGCCTTTGTAGACGGTGAAGCTCACATTCTTCAGCGCCTTGACGCCGGGAAAGGTCTTGGATATATTCTTCATCTCAAGAAGGACTTCGTTGCTCATGTCAGGTTCCTCCAGACCAATGAGAAATATGCCGGTCTGCCTTGAATATCTATCGACGCATGCATCGCATGCCTATCCCGTCGAGCAGCAGCGCAATGGATCCCGTGCAAAACTTTTTCGCCGAAGCCCTGCGGTCTCCGGCGAACGGCACGAGCAGATGTCGATCCCCCCGTTTTACCTGGAAAGATCATCCGAACGTGCGTTGTCTCAAGAAAGGCCGCCAAGTACGAGACCTGGCGGCCAAAGGACTGCCACTGGCGGCTATCGTGGATCACCAGCCAGCCTTCTCAAGCTCTGCAGCGGCATTGTCGATGGTGAAGAAGCGGTCAGCGGCCCAGATCAGGCCTTCGACTTCGCCACCCTCCTGCAGGGTCTTGACGACCTCAGCTGCCTGCGGCCCGAGCAGCGGAGAGCACTCGGAGCACGCGGCGACGCGGCCGTCGATGATGGCCTCGAGCATCGCGCTCGAACCGTCGCCGATGGACAGGACCTTGAAGTCCTCGCCTGCGACATAGCCCATGCCTTCGATCGCCTGCAGCGCGCCAAAGGTCATTTCATCGGAGTGGGTCACGATGCAGTCGATGTCGGTGCCATGCGCCTGGATCATGTTCTCAGTGACCTTCTGGGCCGTGTCGCGCATGTTGTCGCCGACCTGGCTGTCCAGCTTCACATACTTGTCACCGGCCTCTGCCAGCAGATCCCAGAAGCCCTTGGAGCGGTCCATGGCCGTGGTGGAGCCGGGCGCACCGAAGACCTCGATGATGTTCGCACCGTCAGGATAATTATCGATGATCCACTGCGCGCACCACTCGCCTTCTGCGATGGCGTTGGAGCGGATGGCGGTGACATAGTCGACACCGGGCGTGCCGTTGGCCGAGCGGTCAAGCAGGATGACCGGAACGCCGGCTTCCTTCGCAGCTTCCAGCGCGGGCACGAGGCCGGCTTCCTCTTTCGGCGGCAGCAGCAGGTAATCGATGTCCTGGGTCAGCAGGTCCTTCACGTTCGCGACCTGCGTGGCAGTGTCGTTGCCGGCTTCATTCCATACGACTTCCGCGCCGGCACCTTCAAAGCTCGTAAGAACGCTGTTGGTCTCAGCCGTGCGATATGCATTGGTGTAGTGCATCTGCGCCAGGCCGATCTTAAGGCCAGCAGCCCACTGGTCACCTTCGGCATATGCAGCCATGCAGAACACGACAGCAAGGGTCAGCAGGATTGCAAAGATCTTTTTCATACTCTTACCTCCTTAAACCTTCCGATTGAATTGCGATGCGTATCAGCATCGTTGGTAGTATATTACCACATACGGCAATATTATTCAAGCATAGAACATCATTTTGGTATTTTCTATATATTATTATATAATTATTTGTATGTTTTGCATAATTCGTGCCTCTTTAAAGCATCCGCACATCTTGCCTGTGCCTGATCTTTCATCCCATCATTTCGGTTTCGCAGCGATTCGACGCCGCAAATACTTGTCAATGCTTTAGTGCTGTGCTATACTGGTCTCACATGAGCGCTTCATCTGCGTCCAGATATCGTTGTCGTCCAAGCACATCCGAGTACACGATACGTTTTATATGGAGGTATGTATCATGAAAGTCATCCTGTCCTGCGAATTTGCCGGTTATCCCCTGAAAGAACTCGTGCTGGAGCATCTGATCGCCAGCGGGCATGAAGTCATCGATGTCGGACAGAAGTCCGCCTCTGAAAAGGTTCTGTACCCTGATGCCGCCGCCGCCGCCGCGAGAGCACTTCAGAACGGCGAAGCGGATAAGGCCGTGGTCATCTGCGGCTCCGGCGCGGGCGTGAGCATCGTGTGCAACAAGTTCAAAGGCGTATACTGCGTCGCCTGCGAAAGCCCGTTCACGGCGGACGGGATCCCCTTTATCAACAACGCGAACGCGCTGGCGATGGGCTACAACGTCGTCGGCAAGGGACAGGCGTTTGCCATGGTGGATGCCTTCCTTGCAAACGGCTTCGTGAAGGGCGCTGCCCCTGAGCGCGCCGCATTCCTGCGCTCTCTGTTCAACATGGTCCAGGACATCGAGGACGAGAATTTCAAATAATGCCGTCGCCCATCGACAGATCAGGACCTGCACGACCCGCTCCATATGAAAGGAAGCTGAACATGAAATGCTTGAATGATCGTTACACTCTTAGAAACGGCGTGCAGATCCCCTGCGTCGGCTTCGGGACCTGGCAGACGCCCGATGGTGACATCGCGGCGGATTCCGTTCGTCAGGCCATCGAATGCGGCTATCGTCACATCGATACCGCCGCCGTGTACGGCAATGAAGAGAGCGTGGGACGCGGCATCCGCGAAAGCGGCATCGATCGGCGCGACCTGTTCGTCACGACGAAAGTCTGGAACACCGACCACGGTTACGAGGCGACGCTTCGCGCTTTTGACGATTCGATGAAGCGGCTCGGGCTCGACTACTGTGACCTGTATCTGATCCATTGGCCGGCCCCCGCGCCCATCCGCGACCGTTGGGCGGAGATGAATGCCCAGACGTGGAGAGCCATGGAAAAGCTGTATCTCGAGGGTCGCATCCGCGCGATCGGGCTCAGCAACTTCTGGCCGCATCACATCGACGCGCTGCTCAATACTGCCGTCATCATGCCCATGGTCAATCAGATCCGGCTCAACCCCGCCGACCAGCACGCGGAAGTCGCGGCGTACAGCCGGAAGCTCGGCATGCTCCTCGAGGCTTACAGCCCGCTGGGCACCGGCGGCGTGCTCACACAGCCGGAGATCGTTGAAATCGCAGGAAAGCATGGGCGCACCGCCGCCCAGGTCTGCATCCGCTGGTCTCTCCAGAAGGGCTATCTGCCGATGCCCAAGTCGGTGACGCCCGAGCGGATCCGTCAGAACACAGAGGTGTTCGATTTTGAGTTGGACGATGATGATATGTCTCGGCTCGATGCGATGGAAAACCGGCTCGGCCCGTCAAAGCATCCTGACACCACGAACTTCTGATCCGTCTCCTCTGCAAAAGCTCTGATATGCTGTTCCAGAAGGTTTTGTGGGGATGTGAGCTTTCAATTTTTGATCGATCCTGGCGGCATAGCCTCCGGGATCGGTTTTATCGGAAGATGACGACTGCGTTCGCTTCATATCAAGAGATCCTGTCTATATGGTGGATCCGCGTGCGATCCATATGTTTGAACTGCTCGCGGAAATACAAGGCCTTGCAACGAACTGATGGCCGCTGGCATAGCCAGCGGCCATCGTCATCCGGTCGTCGTAATGTGATAGCGTATCACTTGAACTGCGGGAGCCACTCCCGGTTGGCTTCGAACATCTCGTCGACCATGCTGCGGATCTCGCGCAGCGAGCAGACAGCTGCCGTCAGCGGATCGTAGCAGATCGCCTGATAGATCATCTCACGGTCGCCCGCAAGGCTTCCCTCGACAGCGAGCTCCTCGATCTGTGCGGAGGTGCCGCTGAGCAGCGCCAGCTGCGGCGGAAGCTTGCCCACATGAATGGCCTCCAGGCCGCGCCGGCTGGCCAGCACCGGGACCTCTACGCAGCATCCTTCGGG
This sequence comes from Clostridia bacterium, assembly GCA_017430945.1. The sequence goes on from JAFRMB010000113.1 coordinate 54,204, forward strand.
CAGGTTGTCCACGAGGCCGAAGTTGCGCACGTTGCCGTTGAACTTGAACATCTCGCCATCGCCGAAGATGGCGTTGAAGATGTATGCCGCGTACTCCTCGCCCCGGGTCAGATCATACGGCTCCTTGAACCACTGCTCGATCTCATCGCGCCATGTGGCCTCGCGGTTCCGGTACTCCTTCAGGATGTACGCATACTCGCCGGGGTTCCAGCCGGTGCCGTGAGTGCAGTACTTCTCGATGAGGTCCGGGCGCTTGCGGAACCACGCGTTGTACTCGCTGTTGTGGCCGGAGGATTCCGTCGGGTAGTAGCCCAGTGCCAGGTACATCTCATTGCGCACGATCTCTTCATTATATATCTCCGGGCGCTCAGTGATGGCCTTGCGGATGAGCGGATAGGCGTCTTTGCCGTTCCAAAGGAACTGGGTGTAGAAGGCCTGGTGGTTGATGCCCGCGCAGGTGTAGCTGATCTCTTCGGGCTTCGCGCCTATCCAACCGGCCAGCATCGCTGAGGTCCCCTGTACGCTGTGGCACAGGCCGCTGGTCAGAAGCTTCGGATACACGCCCTGCACGGTGCGGCACAGCATGGCCATGGGATTGGTGTAATTCAGATAGACGGCATCCGGACAATAGTGCTCGATATCGGCCGCGATCTCCAGCAGAGGATTCACGGTGCGCAGATAGCGGAAGATGCCGCTTGGGCCTCGTGTATCGCCGACACAGGTGTCCACCCCGTACTTTTTGGGGATGAGGATGTCGTGCTGCCAGACGTCGCAATTGCCCTGCAGGATGGTCGTGATGACCCCGTCGGCGTTCATGAGCGCCTCTTTGCGGTCCGGCGTGGCAATGACGGTGGCCGGGTAATTGCCCTCTGCGACGATGCGGTCGCAGGCGCGCTTGATGGCAGACAGACGGTCGGGATCGATGTCCATCAGAGCGATGGTCACATCCCTGAAGGCGGGAAACGAGAGGATGTCTCTGACCAGGTCACGCGTAAAGCCAAAGCTTCCCGCACCGATGAAGGCGATCTTCTTGGACATGATGAATACCTCCTGAAATGCTCGCGAGTTGTGTTGCCCATGTGAGGCTCCTGCACTCTTGCAGTGCTTGTATAATACCAATCCAAGTATAGCAGAAAACCATTTCAGCCGTCAAGGCTTAATTGGTCCGATTATTCCCTAAATTTTGAAATACCGTGCAATCTATCTTGACATATACGTTTACTGTACGTTATAATAAGATTATAGGTATTGACCAATATGATCTGTGGAGGTTGATCCATCATGAGTCTGACCCTGGGAGAGATCCGCGGACAGTATGCGGCACTGAAAAAAACGATACAACTGCTGGATGAAAAGCACGCCGCACTGAAGGAAATGATCCGGAATGAGCGCCCTTCTTCAATCGTGTTCACCGGCTGTGGCTCCAGCTACTCGCTCAGCTGTGCGTTCAGGACCATCGCTTCACTGCGCACGGACATCCCCGTCTATGCGGTGGCAGCCGGAGACCTTTGGCTGAACTGCGTCCGCTACCGGCGCATGCTCGAAGGCGCGCTGGTCATCGCGGTGTCGCGTTCCGGCGAGACTTCTGAACTGGTGAACGCCTGCACTGCGATCAGGGATGCAGACGTCGGCACCCGTTTCCTGTCGGTCGTGTGCGCTGAGAACACGCCTCAGGAGGCGCTGTCCGACTTCACGCTGTGCATGCCCTGGGCCTTTGACGCGAGCGTATGTCAGACCAGGTGCGTCAGCAATATGTTCGCCATGGGCGCCATGATCATCGGCTGTCTGTTTGACGACCCAACGATCCGCGAAGGCATGGCGAAGATGGCGGCGTGCGGACCGGATTATCTGGAGCGTATAGAGCCGATCGCGAAGGATCTGGCAGCTAAGGCCTGGGATCACGGCGTCGTACTCGCCGACGGCGAGATCGACGGCATCGCGGAGGAGGCCGCCCTGACATTCAAGGAGATCTGCCAACAGAACAGCAACTACTATCATGTGCTCGACGTTCGCCACGGGCCGATGGTCATGATCGGTGCAAAGACGCTGGTCGTCGCAGCCGTAAAGTCGCCTGTCTGCAAATACGAGGCCCAGTTGATACAGGATCTCGTCGCGACCGGTGCGACGGTCGTTTGCTATGCGGCACAGGCGATAGATATCCAGGGCGCGCTGTGTGTCCCGCTCGGTGAGGAAGTGGGCAGCGTCGCGTTTGGGCTCGGCCTGGTGGCGCTGTGTCAGCTGACGACCTACTACAAATCACTGATCGTCGGATGCGATCCCGATCGTCCCGACGGGCTCGATCCCTGGATCAGGATCGTCTGATCCGCCTTTCCCGCTGTGGCAACAGCATCTCTCGCCTGTCGCTCCCGGGTTTTTATCCGTGCGCATGACGATCATTGAAATCCAAAACACGATCGGATGGGGTGAGATCATGGTCGCAAAATATGGTTATATCGCGGTGAAGAACAGGCTGTTGTCGGATATCGGAAAGGGCATATATAAAGAAGGCGACAAACTGCCTACCGAGCGCGAGATGTGCGAACTGTTCCAGGTGAGCCGCATCACCGTGAGGCAGGCGCTCGCTTCCCTTGAAAACGAAGGGCTGATCCAGCGTTTCCAGGGGCGCGGGACCTTCGTTCATCGCAGCCAGCCTGAAAAGAAAAGAAAATTCGAATCGCTGCTCAACTCCAACTATTCCTTTTCCGAGGAGTTGAAAAAGCAGGGCGTGACGCCCAGCATGCGCGTGCTTTCTCTGACGCGGATCCCGGCTCAGCCGCCCTTGACGGACAAGCTGATGGTCGAGCCGGGCCATATGATCGATGTGCTCTTGCGCCTTCGCCTGGCAGACGACGTGCCCTACGCATACGAGACCAGCTACATACTCTCCGAATATCTCAACGGCGCGACTTCCGAAGAGGTGGCAAGGGACGGTCTGTACAACACGATGATGAAGAAGTGCGGCGTGCGTCCGAACAAAGCCGTCGAGATATTCGAAGCCGGCATCGCTCCCGAATTCATCGCCGAGATGCTCGGCAGAAAAGGCATCGTCAGCGTCATGCAGATCGAGCGCATCGCTTATCTGGACGACAAGCCCGTGGAGTATTGCACATCCTCTGTCGCCGGCGACAAATACCGCTTCCGGGTCAAGCTGGAGTGATTCGGTCCCGATCACCGGATCGTATCGGACGTCGGCAAATGAATCACGCAGAATAATTGATTTTGTGTAAATCTTCACTTGACTTGTAATGACCTTTAAGTTATAATCCAATTAACAAGGGTGATTGGTATGTTTTTCGGTCGCAGGAAGTTCAGCTTCGTATTCATCGGTGCCGGGAGTTCCGTATTCACGATGCGCCTGGTCGGCGATATCCTGTCCGAAGACTTCATCGACGGCGGTGAGCTCAGACTGGTCGATATCGATACACGCGCGCTATCCGAAGTCGGCACCGCGGTCCGCAAGCTCGTCGCCCATGCCGGCAAGGCATTTACCGTCACCGTTCACGAGAACTATCGACCTGCTCTGCCTGGCGCTGACTTCGTATTCTTTATATACGCAGTCGGCGGCTATGCGGCGTGGCAGCGGGACATCGCGACGTGTACCCGCTTCGGCGTCAATCAGTCAGTCGGCGATACGATCGGCCCGGGCGCGGTCATCCGCATCCTGCGCTCCATTCCGTTGGCTCTGGACATCGCCCATGAGATGGAGCGGGTCTGTCCCGACGCCTGGATCATCAACTACACCAATCCCGAAGGCGCCCAGTGCCTGGCGATCCAGAAGTACTCCCGGATCCGATCCTTCGGCCTTTGCCATGGCACGCCGGACACAGCCCAGGCGCTGGCCGACAAGGTCTTCGGCGTAAGCATCGATCGTCTTGCCTGGGAAGCGGCGGGCGTCAACCACCTGACGTGGTTCACGCAGCTCCGCATCGACGGCGAGGACGTCTACCCGAAGCTCTGGCAAAAGCTTGGCGAGAGCGGCTATGGCGACTTCGAACAGATCTCACGCGATCTCTACCGGGTGTTCGGCCTCTACCCTGCCCCGGGAGACCGCCATGTCGGCGAATTCTTCTCATCTTTTCTGCGTGACAACGTGATGAAGAAGCGTGATCTGATCTGGAAGAACTGCGACTTCTCCGTGCTGGACGGCTGGCGGGCGGAGGGACGGCGGCGACTGGAGGCTGCCCTCCAAAGCGCTGAAGGCTGCGACCACTTCCTTGATGGCAGCGGCGAGACGGCGACCCACTTCATCCGGGCGCTGGCCACCGGCAGCATTGCCCGTGAGATGGTCAACGTGCAGAACAGGGGCTATATCGAGAACATATCAGACGATGTGATCGTCGAGGTGCCCACCTTCGTGGACCAGCTGGGTCTGAAGCCCACTCACATCGGCAGGCTGCCCGAAGGCATTGCCGCCAAGTGTGAGGCCCTCGGCCGGGAGTACCTGCTGCTGGTGGAAGCCGCAGTCGAATGCGACATCCAGAGGGCGCGGCAGGCGATGTACCTCGACCCGCTCTGCGCGATGGCGGATGATCCCGAGGGACTTCTTGAGGCGCTGATCCTCGAGAACCTGGATCTGCTCCCGGATGCGTGGCGCGATCACGGAATTTAAAGGGGCTTCCCTTTGAAGAATTAAATGGAGGTGTTCAACGTGAAGAAACTGGTTACTATGCTGCTTGCGGCCGCACTGCTCATCAGCCTGTGCGTGCCCGCGATGGCCGAGACGACGACTGTCAAGTTCAGGACCCACCAGAACGTCGCGTGGAACGAGTCCTACGAGGGCCTGATCGCCGACTTCGAGGCGGCAAACCCCGACATCAAGATCGAGTACACGACCTTCCCGTACAACGACTTCGAGGCCAAGATCCAGACCTCCCTGATGGGCGGCGACGTCGGCGCAGACGTCTATGAAGTCTGGGGCGGCTGGATGCTCGACCTGACTGCCAACGACGTCCTGTGCGAGGCGCCCGAGGATTTCATCGCCGTTCTGAAGGAAGACGCCTACGTGCCGGTCCTCGGCACGCTGGAGAAGGACGGCAAGTACTACGGTGCTCCGCTGGAGCTGAATGCGGAGTACGGCGGCATGGTCGTCAACAAGCACCTGTTCGACGAGAGCGGCTACGAGTATCCCACCACCTGGGATCAGGTGATGGAGATCGCCAAAGCCGTCGCGGTGCCGGATGGCGACACCATGTCCATGCGCGGCCTTGAGTTCTGCGCTGTTGACAACCTGACCTTCAACTGGCTGGCCATGATCCTGCAGAAGGGCGGCAGCTATCTGAAGGAGGACGGCAGCCTCGACTTCACCACGCCTGAAGCCGTGGAGAGCTTCACTGAGATGGTCTCCTGGGTCAAGGACGATAAGGTCACCAACCTTGAAGGCCTGAACATCCCCTCAGGCATCGAGAACTACGACTTCCTTGGCATGGATGAGGCCTACATGGTCACCCGCGGCTCCTGGGTGCTGTCCGAGCTCATCGGTACCTACGGCATGGAGGCGGGCGTCGACTACGACTACATCGCCGAGCCGCCGTTCGTCGAGGGCGTTGATCAGAAGTGGGCCGCCGAGACCGGCTGGAGCCTGTGCGTACCGAAGAACACCACGGTCGCCGATGCCGCGTGGCGTTTCGTCGAGTTCCTGCTCGAGCCTGAAAACCTCGAGCGCCACAACATCGAATGCGCGCAGATCCCGCCGCGCGCCAGCGTTGCCAACGATCCCGCGTTCGTAGAGGCCGCGCCGTACCTGAAGCCCCTGATCCCGATCCTTGACAAGGCCGTGTTCCTTGGCCGCTTCAATTCCGACATCCTGAAGGAGTATGTGCAGCACGCCTTCACCTCTCTTGTGACTGACGACGGCACCTATGCATCCATCGAGGAGGCTTGCCAGAAGCTGACCGAGGACCTGGCCGCGAACATGAAGATCTACTGATCCATCCTTGGGGGGACGGAGGTTTTTCCTCCATCCCCCTGTTTTTGACTCGGCATTTGACGGATCGACATTCGGCACTCGGGCAGGCCGAACGGATCGATCCGGAGCGGGAAGGGCAGTGATACAAGCTATGAAGAAATCCAAGTTTCCCTATCTGGTGCTGACACCGATGATGCTGCTTTTGACGCTGTTCATCGTCGTTCCGATCATCGCCAGCTTCGTGATATCGTTCATGGACTATTCTCCATTGCGCGATACAGGCAACATGTTCATCGGCCTGAAGAACTTCAGGACACTGCTGACGGACGATCTGTACTCTGCGGCGCTGAAGAATCTGTTGTATTACGTCGCGATCTTCGTCGTCATCAACCTGGTGCTGACGCTGATCACCTCGGCACTGCTGTGCCAGCTCAGCTCCAACAAGTGGCGTTCGCTGTTCCGGACGGCGTTCTTCATGCCCTGCGTCGCCCCGTTGGCCGCGGTCACGGTGGTCTGGCAGAAGTGCCTCTTCCCCACTCGGGGCGGTGCGCTGAATATGATACTCGGCCGGCTGGGCGTGCCCGCGCTTGACTGGCTCGGCAATGCCAATACGCTCATGACGTCGATCATCATCCTGTCGCTTTGGGCGGATGTCGGCTACAACACCATCCTGTTCATCGCAGGCATGCAGGGCATCCCGCGCGACTTCTACGAGGCCGCCGAGATCGACGGCGCCGGCCCTGTCCGCCGGTTCTTCAGCATCACCATGCCGCTTTTGACGCGCACGTTCTCCTTCGTGTGTATCATGACGATCATCTCGCAGTTCCAGGCCTTCGCGCAGTTCTCGATCCTCGCGCCCACAGGCGGGCCGAGCCGTTCGGCTTACGTGCTGGGCACCTATATCTACCGCATAGGTTTCGTGTCCCATGACATGGGCTACGCCTCCGCGGTCTCCGTCACACTGTTTCTGATCATGCTGGTCATCACCCTGATCCAGCAGCGCATGAACCGCGTGGATTGGAGGTATTGACGATGAAAGCAACTCGTCGCGCGAGCCAAAGGCGCGCAGAGATCATCATAATCATTTGCATGGTGGTCGTGGCCGTCATCTTCATCATGCCCTACATATGGATGCTGCTGGACTCCTTCAAGCCCATGAAGGAGATCATCAAGGGCAAATCCTTCTGGCCGGAAGATTTCACCTTCAAGAACTACAACACCGTGCTCACCAAGGCGCCCATCCTGACATGGCTTCGCAACAGCACCATTACCGCCGTGACCGGCACGGTCATCATGCTGTTCACCAGCACGCTGGCGGGCTTTGTGTTCGCCAAGTATGAATTCAGGGGCAAGAATCTGCTGTTCCTGTTCATACTGGCTACGATGATGGTGCCCCAGCAGGCGACCATGATCCCGAGCTTCCTGCTCATCCAGAAACTGGGCCTGTATGACAATCTGGCATCACTGGTGCTGCCCAGGATGGTCGGCGGCTTCGGCATCTTCCTTTGCCGTCAGTTCATCGCAGACATTCCGGACGACCTGATGGACGCAGCGCAGATCGACGGTGCCGGAGACATGTTCATCTACCGCAAGCTGATCCTGCCGCTCATCATGCCGGCCATCAGCGCGCTGGCGATCTTCACATTCCTTGAAAAGTGGAACGACTACCTCGGACCGTTGCTCTATCTGAGCAAGACCACAAACATGACCATGCCGCTGGCACTGAGCTTTTTCTCGAGCCAGCATTTCCAGGACATCGACGCGATCATGGCGGCAGCTACGATCATCATGCTGCCTGTGACGGTCGTGTTCCTCGCCTTCCAGAAGCAGTTCGTCGAAGGCATCGCCATCACGGGCATGAAGTGATGAACCTGTTATGAAGTCGATCGTCAGACTGGTGATATTCGACCTCGACGGAACTTTGATAGATACCGTGCGGATGACAGCGCCGGCCATCCGGGAGGTGGCCGGCCGCTGTCATTTGCCTGTGCCGACCGAAGCGGCTGTACGCGATGCGATGGGGCTGCATGATTCGCAGTTTTATCCGCGGCTCCTGCCGGATGCCACAGGTGCGCAGCTGGAAGCGTTGGCGGTGGATGTCGAGCGGCGCGAAGGCGAGATCGCAAGGCAGCTCGGTGCGCGCATCCTGTTCGACGGTGTGGCGGAGATGCTTGAGCGCATGCAGGCACTTGGCTTCACGATGTGCATCGCCAGCACAGGCAGCCGCGCCCATGTGCGCGACATGTTGGACTGCTCCGGCATTCGGGAGCGCTTTTCGGGCATATGGTGCGACGCGGCGGACAAAACAGCGATGACCGGCGAGATCCTGGCAGCTCATACACCCTGTGACGCCGTCTATGTCGGTGATACGGCGATCGACGTCCGCGCGGCCAGGCGCAACGGCATTTGCGTTTACGGCGCCGGCTTTGGCTATGTGAAGCCGCACGAACGTATGCTGTTTGATGCAGTCGCCGATACGCCGGACGCGCTGCTGGCACTTCTCACACAAAGGAGGCGTTGAAGCTTGGAGGCATATCTTGGCATCGACGGCGGAGGCACCAAAACGAAACTGATCCTCTGCGATCAGGAGGGCAGGACGCTCGCCGAGGCGACCATGCCCACCTGCAATTATATGCAGGTCGGCATCGACGGCATGAAGGACGTGCTTTCAAAAGGCCTCGATGCCGTTCTGAACACTTCCGGACTGCAGATCCAACAGATCTCATCGGCCTTTGCCGGCATACCCTGTTTCGGGGATATCAGAGCAGATATACCCGCGCTGCAGGATGCGGTATCGAGCGCGCTTGGGGCTGTCCCTCACCGGATCGGCAACGACTGTGAGAATTCGCTTGCGGGCACACTGGCAGGCGTGTGCGGGATCAGCCTGATCTGCGGGACCGGCTCCATCGCGTGCGGATGCAACCGTTCAGGCGAAGTCATGCGCTGTGGCGGCTGGCATCACGCGATCGGCAGCGATGAAGGCAGCGGTTACTGGATCGGCATCGAACTGCTCCACGCATTCACGCGTCAAAGCGACGGACGCGACCCGAGGACGCCGCTCTACCGTTTGATCCGCACATCTCTACAGCTGGATGAGGATGGCGACGTCATCACGCGCGTGGTCGACGAATGGCGCATGGACCGCACGAAGATCGCGTCGCTCTCCCGACTGATCGGTGATCTCTGCGAGCAGGGGGACCCGACGGCCGAGAGGATCCTTGACAGGGCGGCGGCAGAGCTTGCGGACATGGCCCTGGCGCTGTACCGCCGGCTCGGATTCACCGGATGCATGCCCGTCAGTTATTCCGGCGGGATATTCAACATCGGCAGGCCCATACTCGATCCGCTCGCACATAAGCTGCGGGCGTTCGATATGACGCTGTGTGCGCCGAAGCTTCCGCCGGACCTCGGCGCAGTCGTCCTCGCATGCCGCCATATCGGCGCGCCCATCCCCGTCGGACTTCTCAAATGAACAACGTACTGCAGCAGACCGGACGTTTTCGACCCAACGATCGAAGTGAGGTGCTTTTACATGAAGAGATCCCTTACGCGCTGTATGCTATGGATGCTGACGCTTTCGCTGATCTTCGCGCTCTGTGTACCGCTCGCCTCTGCCGAGACGGCGGGATCGCTCGTGCCGCAAGCGCTGGATTATACCGAGGATCCCGTCGACATCCCCAACCCGGATCGCGGCTTTTACCGGGCCAATGACGGCATGGTGGTGCCTGTCGAGGCGACCGAGGGATCCCGGAGCCAGCAGATGAACGTCGGCGCGGAGCCCGCCGAGGTCGCCGGCGTGACAGTCGATACGCGGATCAGTCACGTGTATTTCGACCTGAGGAACTATTCCAGCAACGCCTTTACGGGCAGAGGAACGCGCTTCAAAGAAGAATATGAAGCGCCGGCAGACGTCTCCATTGCCTCTCGAGGCGATCCAGAACCATGTGATTACGCGACGAACTTCGATTACTGGCTTGAGAACGAAGTCCCCAACTGGCCGCACGGGCAGTCTCAGGACATCACGGAAGACGGTCTGGCTTACATTCGCGACAAGCTTCAGCAGGTCCGCGACGGTGAGGGCGTCACCCTGGTGCGCTTCAGCTATGACGGCCCCGGCTTCAGTTGGGTGGACTGTGACCATCCCGAGGACGGCTACATCGATCAGCTCATCGCGGATATCGAGCCCGACAAGGAGCAGCTGCTCAGGCACATCGAACAGATCAAGCCGATCCTGGCGGAATATGAAGACGTGATCATGGCGCTGGATGGCGGCATGTTCGGACCATGGGGCGAGATGCATTCGACCACCTTCGGCACGAGCCCAGAGGCCTACAAGTGGCTGATCGACGCCTGGCTGGATGCCGTTCCGAAGTCAAGGTCCATCATCGTGCAGCCCGGGGCTTTCCTCTCGTGGTACAATGCCACATACGGTACGGCTTATGGCTTTGCCGACATCGACCAGATCCCGGCACCGGAACCCGGAACGCCGGAAAACCGCCTCGGTTTCTTCAATGACAGCTATGCGTTCGGCTGTGATGAAGGTGAAGATTTTGCGGATGACTGGGGCTCGCTTTCGGAGGGTACCTTCTGGCCCGGGAACCCGCTGGGCGACGAGGAAGATTACGATCGCGGCCGCATCATGACCAGGATCCGCCTGCAGAACAGCTTTTATGGCGGCGAGGCTCAGGGCGATGAGACGCTCTGGAACACCTATCCCTTCATCGCCTTCGAAGCTTCCTATGCTCAGACCGTATACCTGAACGCCGATTACTCCGATGAGGTCCATTCGCGTTGGGCTGATTTTGAATACACAGAAGCGAACATGCTCGCGACACTGGAAAACGCCTATAAAGCGCCGTACACCATCGACCAGGCCGTGTTCGATCCGGTCTATGACGGCAGGAACGGCGTGGAATACTGGCGCGACCGGCTCGGCTATCGCCTGGTGCTGCGCGATGCAAACGCCAGTGACAGGGTGAGCGCAGCGGATGATCTGTGTTTTGAGGGCAAGATCCAGAACGTCGGTTTTGGCAATATCGTCAATCAGAAGCGCGTGAGCGTGATCCTGTTGTCCCAGGACGATGGCACGGCCTATGCCGCGCCCGCCGATATCGATCCGCGGCTGTGGCGCCCCGACCTTGACAGCCGCGCGAGCAACACCGCTGCCTATCGCGACCTGAGCTTTTCGATCCCCGTATCCGCGTTTGGCGAGCTGCCGGCCGGCAGGTACGACATCTATCTCAGGATCAACGATCCGAAGGAGCAGAGCGAGAACAAGCGCTGCATCCGCTTTGCGAACAAAGGCGATGTCTGGGATGCCGAGCTCGGCGCAAACCGGATCGGCACCACCGAGATCGTCGATACTCCGTAATGCCGAACGATCTACGGCATTCGTCCCCGCACAACGCCCGCCGGCCTTTCCTGCCGGCGGGCGGATCATTTTATTTGTTTCATCAGAATGATGCAGAGTCAGACGAGCATGGTCGATACCGCGTAGTTGAGACCGATCAACGCCAGAAGTCCCAGCAGTTCCTGTCTCCACCTATTGTTCAAAAGGCCCAGGCATTCACGCATGAACGCGTTCGGCCAATACCACCAAATGGTCCTGCTGCCGATGCCCTCGGCTGAGAGCCCTGCCAGGGATGCCCAAACGCCGCTTCGGAAGACGTGATAATTCGTCGTCGCATAGGCGATCTTCGCATCGCCTGTTCCGATGAGCTCCTTTGAAAACAGCATGTTCTGATAGGTGTTCCGGGAACAGGCTTCGTCTATGATATCCTTCTCCGGAATGCCCTGCGAGATAAGATACCGCCGCATCGCCTCGGCCTCCGGCATGACTTCGTCTGAGCCCTGTCCGCCCGAAGGGATGAACACAGCTTCCTTGCCCGTTGCATCCTTTTGGGCTTTCCAGAATGCGATGGCGGCGTCAACACGTCCGCGTAGCAGCGGCGTGAGCGTGCCGTCCCTGCGAAAACGGCAACCCAGTATGACGATATAATCCCTGTCGTAGGCAGGCTTGTGTCTTGCAGCCATAAGGCCGCACAGGATCGCGCCCATCATCATGCATTCGAAGTATGCAAACACCGTTGCGTAGACGCCCCTCATCGCTTCAAGGATGCCGCTGGCCTGTGCATCCTGCCTGTACAGGATCCATCCGATGCCTAGTCCGGCTGTCAGGATCACCCCTGTAAGGATGCCCAGAAGATTTTTGAGACAAGCGCCTTCGTGTCGCAGCAGCGCGATATTGCTGACCGCCATCGCGACCGCAAAGACCAGCACCATCGGCGCGGTGATCGCCATGAATCCCCACGATGCCCGGCTGATCTCGCTGTAGGCGCTCAGCATCGGAAATGCGGCGGGATCGGCGATATGCCGAAAGGTCACGTAGGCCATCAGCGTTCCGGTCAGCAGCGCGAATATCGAAAAGCCGGCGGCATGTATCGTGCCGTAGGAATAGAATTCTCTCCAATCGACGTTCAGAAACCATCTGAGTGTAAGGAACGCCACAGCCAGGCAGAATATCGTGAAGGAAAGCATGACCACGCTGTCCCCGGTGAACCCGCCCGTACTTGGATCATACACCGTCATGAGCGGCCCGACCCGATAGCTGCGTACAGCGACGGGCAGACCGGCCTCGCTGACAAAGCGCATCGTCGTCTCTCCCCTGTGCCTGGGCCGGATCTGTACACGGGCGCATCCGTCGGTTCGGTCAGTCCCGCCCGATGAAAGTTTTACGATCTGATCCGCCGAACCGTTGGCGCTCAGGGACTCCCCCGTCGCGACCCACACCGGGATGAACACCGTATAACGGTTTCCTACGGCCCATCTGTAGCCGATACAGACGGTCAATAGCAGCGCAGCCAGCAGGGCGATCTGCAATGCGATCTTTTTCATGGGATACGTCCTTCCTTTGCCTGAAAACCGCGGATCGTACAACGTTCGTCAGGTCAAAACGTCTATTGATGCAAATGTCCTTCGTCATTCCAGTTGGCACGCAATCCGCCGTGCGGCTTGTGATCCCGTTTCGACGCCGTGACCCTGGTTTTCCCGTTCGTCATGGTCGCAAATGATAGCAGCTGTCCGGACGACTGCGCATATTGTAATGGCTGAAACTGAAAAAGACCTTGAAACAGATCCCTGCCTTCTTTGGTCATCAGCTGCAACTGTTTTTTGCTGTGCCGCTCCTGAAATAACCCATTCCGCCTGCTGCGCTCCGTTCACAGGTGCTCCTCAGCCTGTTTCTGACGATATCGTATCATATCGATCGTCACATAATGATCACAGAAACATACACGACGCTTCATTTGTCCAACGCTCCAGGCTGAACCTGAAACACGTCGCGAGGGTACAGAATCCCATCTGTGCCACATCGATCGACGGTTCGATCCAAATCATCCGATCCCATCACATTTCCAGCATAGACCTCGTCGGTGTGCTCACGGGTTAAAAGAAGATGAACGCCTTGACATATGTATATGGTTAGAGTATAATTATTCACAGAGATGCACGATTATGTGCATAAATACACACGCGGAGGAATATCCCATGAAAAAAATGATCGCGCTGGCTTTAGCCCTGATCCTCACCTGCATCTGCTGCACTGCTCTGGCCGAAGGCGACAAGCCTCTTGCCGGCAAGAACCTCACCGTTGCGATGAGCCCCGATTTCATGTACTTTGAGACCGTTTCCGAGACCGAGGAATGCGGCTACGAAGGCTTGGATATCGACATCCTGAAGTCTCTGTCCGACAAGCTGGGCTTCACCTTCACCATCACGCCCATGGCGTTCTCTTCGCTGATCGGAACGCTGCAGACCGGGAATGCCGATCTGGTCATCAGCGGCATGAGCCGCACCGATGAGCGTGCCCAGGTGGTCGATTTCTCCGTCACCTACGCCACCACCGACTTCGGCGTCGTCGTTCGGGCCGATTCCGATATCGACAGCTTCGAGGATCTTCTCGGCAAGGTCATCTGCTGCTCACAGGGCGCGTCCCAGGAAAACCTGATCCGCAATGAGATGGGCGGCGCGACACTCAAGACCTATCAGGGCCAGTCCGCCGTTGGCCTCGCCGTTGCGGAGGCGAGCGACGGCGTCGATGCCGGCATCACCAGCATCAACGGCGCCAAGAAGCTGTCCAACACCGTGCTCAACGACGCAGGCGAACCTCTGCTCAAGTACTTTGTACTGGACTATGACGGCATCGCCGATGTGTACAACATCGCCTTCCCCAAAGGCAGCGAGCTGCTCCCCATCATCGATGAGGCGCTGCAGGGCATGATCGACTCCGGTGAGATGCAGGAGCTTATCGCCAAGTGGCTGTACTGATCGTTTCATAGTGCCGCCGGCACGCCCGACTCGTTCCATGCACCTCTCCTCCATGAGCGGGAGGTGCATCACTTATATGGGGAGAGATCTCAATGCAGCTTGATTTTAGCATCATATGGGGGTATCTGCCGATGTTTGGCGATGCCCTGCTGGTCACGCTCAAAGTCACGGTGTTCTCGCTGTTCTTTGCGCTGTTGTTGTCCATACCGCTGTCGCTTTGCAAGATATCCAATATCCGCCCGCTGCAGTGGTTCGCCTCCTTCTACACGTCCATATTCCGCGGCGTTCCGATCCTGGTCCAGGTATTCATGATGTACTTCGGCATCCCCATCGCCACGGGCATCAAGATGAATGCCTTCACTGCCGGCACCGTGGTGTTTTCCATGAACTCCGCAGCCTACATATCCGAGAGCATGCGCGGCGGCATCCGCGCCATCGACAGAGGCCAGTATGAGGCTGCAATGGCCCTGGGCGTGCGCTATGGGGGCATGATGAAGGACATCATATTGCCCCAGGCTATCAAGAGCGTGCTTCCCAGCCTGGTGAACGAGTTCATCGGCCTTCTGAAAAACACCACGCTGATCGCCTCCATCGGCCTGGTCGACATACTGCGCGTGGGCCAGCTCATCCAGGCTGCCACCTATCGCGCTTTCGAGCCATTCTTTGTGATCTCCGTATTCTACTACATACTGGTCATGTCGCTTTCCTATCTTGGCAAGCTGCTGGAAAGGCGGGTGAACAAGAGTGATCGAGGTTAAAAACCTGTACAAGAAGTTCGGCCACCTCCAGGTGCTCAAGGGCGTGAGTCTGACGGTGAACAACGGTGAAGTGGTCAGCATCATCGGCCCGTCCGGCAGCGGCAAATCAACGCTGCTTCGCTCCATCAACCTGCTTGAAAAGCCCACTTACGGAGAGATCTGGGTCGATGGGAAGCTGATCACGCCACCGGATCCCTACCTGCACTTTGATGTCATCCGCGCCTCACACACTTACCAAAGGATGAAACAGCGCGGCATGGACGACGCATCCATCATCGCCGAGATCAAAGCCAAGGACCTTCTGCACGTGCGCTTCGAGGGCAAGGCTTACAGGGAGCTCATGGACGGCATCACCAAAGACAGCTTTGAGGACACATTTGCGGTGCGGGCAAAGATCGGGATGGTCTTTCAACACTTCAATCTGTTCCCCCATATGACGGTGCTGGACAACATGATCTACGCGCCCACCCATGTCAAGAAGCAGACGAAGGAACAGGCCGTGGCAAAGGCGCGGCAGCTGCTGGAAAACGTGGGCATGCTGGACAAGATCGACGCCTATCCCGGCACCCTGTCCGGCGGTCAGAAGCAGCGCGTGGCCATTGCGCGTACGCTCTGCATGGATCCGGAAGCCGTGTTGTTCGACGAACCGACCTCCGCGCTCGACCCTGAGATGGTCAAGGAGGTGCTGGATGTCATCAAGCGCCTGGCTACCACGGGCATCACCATGATCCTCGTCACCCACGAGATGGGCTTTGCCAGGGAGGTATCCGATCGCATATGCTTCCTGGATCAGGGGATCGTCATCGAGGATGCGCCGCCGGACGTATTCTTCGCCACACCGAAATCGGATCGCGCCAGGACCTTCCTGGAGAAAGTTCTGTGATGATGATATGTTGATCAGACCGATGACCCTGGACGACTACGATGCGATTTACGCGCTGTGGCTGGCCTGCCCTGAGATCGAATTGAACGATGTGGATGATACCCGTGAAGGCGTCGAACGCTTCCTGCGGCGAAACCCGGATACCGTGTGGGTCGCCGAGCTGGACGGGCGCATCGCAGGTGTGCTGATGGCGGGGACCGATGGCCTCCGCGGCTATATCTATCATGCATGCGTGCAGCGCGATCACCGCGGCCGCGGCATTGGCACCGCCTTGGTGGATACGGCCCTTGCAAAGCTGAGATCGCTCGGGCTGTCAAAGATCGGCATCCTCGTGTTTGCCGATAACGCCGATGGACTCTGTTTCTGGCAGAAGCACGGCTTCTTCCAACGGGACGATCTGGCTTATTGCAGTTGTGTCCTTTCCGATGTCCGGCGCATCGGGTGATGGAACGCCGTCAGCGTGCGCAGATGCGCGTTTGCGAAGCTTGCTATAAGGCCGATACGCCCAGCTTACAGATCACCGGCTTATTATCGTTTCATGTGAAAGGACGCGAGATGCGCATCTCGCGTCCTTTTTTGATCCCGGATCGAATATACCGCCTCGACCTGCTGAGCATTCCGCAGAAAATGATCGAACATCAGGTCTCCGGACCGCCCGCGACATAGCCCGACTTCTCGATCAACTGCGCGGCCTGCTCGCCGCGGAGCCACTCCCAAAGCGCATTTACGTTCGGGTTTTCGGTGTTCGACCTGAGGCGTATGGCATAGAGCGTGGAGGTGAGCGGATAGCTGCCGTTGCGTATGTTCTCTACCGTCGGCTCAACGCCGTCGATGGCGAGCAGTTTGACCTCAGACTTCATCATCTCGGTGCAGAAGAAGCGGAAGGTGTATCCCAGCGCGTTGGGCAGGTTGCGGTATTCCACGGTCTCCAGGATGTCGCCCATGCCGTCTGCGATCCGCTCCTGCGGCGCATCCATGAGCGGCATACCGTCCATCAGCGCCTCGAGCGCCGTCTGGCTGCCTGAGTTCTCGGGCCGCTGGTAGGCGATGATCTCTCCCAGGCCCTCTGCGCCGACCTCGCCCCAGTCCGTGGTCACGCCGGCGTAGATCCAGCGCAGTTCGTCGAGCGTGATCCCGTCTATGGGATTCTGGCGGTTGACGATGAAGACGAAGGCCTCTCGCCCGAAGGGCAGCATGTCGAAGGCGTCGCCGCGGTCATCGACCATCTGAAGCTCCGCCTCTGAGGGTTGCGCGACGAATATGATGTCGGCTTCCCCGTCGATCAGCCGTTCGTAGGCGACGTTGGTCTTGGTACACGTGATCAACGGATCGTTCCTGCCATTCCATTCCTCGTAGCGCGTCTTCGATGGATACAGCGCCTCCACGAACGCCGAATACACCGGGAACAGCGCCGTCGCGCCGTCCAGATGCGGCAGGTCGTGATCCTTCGAAACCCTGTGATCCAGCGTGGGTGCACCTTTGAGCTTCGCGACCTTGCTGCCCATGAAGGGCATGTAGTCCTTAAGATCCACGCTGGCGGTCAGCGATCTTGCGGGCTTTGCCTCGCCGGATGAGAGATCATAGTAATCGGTGTGGGTCTCGCCTTCATCGTCCCAGTCGGTGACCGTCACCACGCCGTCGTCCTCGGAGATGGCGATATCGCCTTCATCGAATTCCAGCTTCAAAAGCCACTTGCCCGTTCGATCGATGACGCCCCTGGATCTGTCCTGAATGCCGACCTCCGCGTAGCCGTGGCGATCGAAGTCGTAGGCATAGTCGAACTGCGGTGCGACGACATACGCGCCCGCGGCATCGATGTAGCCCCACTTGTCGGTCTCCGGGTCGCGCACAGAGGCCAGACCATTGGAGAATCCATTGACTGCGATGAAGCGGGGCTCGATGACCACGTCCCCGGTGGTATCGATGAAGCCCCACAGATCACCAGAGAGGATACCGCAGTACCCCTCCGAGAAGAAGCCCACCAAGTCGAAGCGGGGCTCGATGACAACGTCTCCGTTGGTATCGATGAAGCCATACCTGCCATCCAGCTCCACGGCAGAGAGTCCGTCGATGAAGCGTGCAATGCTCTTGAAGCTGGGCTCAACGACAAAGCTGCAGGACGTATCGATCATGCCCCACAGACCCGTTCCTGCGTCCTGCACTGCGGCCAGGCCGTTTTCATCGAAGTCTTCGGCATCGCCGAAGTATGGATGTTCAAAGCCAGCGAGCTCTGTGCCATCGCCTGACAGGAAGCCATACATACCTTTCTTCAAAGCCCTGTTAGGCGGCGCATCGCCCATCCAGAGCTCGTCGTATGCGATGTCTGTCAGAAGCCGCCCGGTCTTGTCGATCATGCCGTATCTGTCGTCAAGCACGACATAGCCCACATCGCCTGTGAAGCCGACGCGATCGTAGACGGGTTCGACGATGTAATGCCCGGTTTCGTCGATGAGGCCGGTCCGTTGGATGCCCGTCGAAGCGTCGGTAAGCGTGACCTCTGCGCACCCGGGCCCGTAGAAATGATCAGCGCGGTCGTAGATGGGCGCGACGGCGAGTCTGCCGCTCCGGTCGATGTAGCCCCACTTCTTCTCAAAGTGGATCGGCGCGAGGGCTTCGCCTTCGTTGAAGCCGTCAAAGGGCGCCAGCGTTCCCCACGACTCGATCCAGTGCAGACCGCTTTGCAAGATGCTTCCGTCCGCGTCGACCAGCGCCCACTCCGTCTCCGGGACGCGCATGTCTGACTTCCTGCCTTTCCTCTGGGTCGTGCACACCAGATACCAGTCGTCGACCGGCTCGTGATCCGCGTAGGCCTTCAGGAAATCGGGCTCTGCCAGCGCGTGCTGCGAGAGCATCAGAAGCGTCAGTATGAGCAGTACGGTCCGCCTCATGGGGATCCCCCTCCTTCGTGTTCGAAACGAACATACATGCCATTTGGACGGATGCAGCGATCGAAGGGTTGCATCGGATGATCGCGAATGCATCCTTATCGTGGATCCAAGCCTGACAGGGGTACAATCATTCTGTTATGGGTCAATTTACGGGTCAGACTCGATATGAAAGAATCAAAAAAGCCCGAAAACACTGTGGTTTCCAGGCTTTTCCTTTGGCGGAGAAGGAGGGATTCGAACCCTCGAGACGCTTTTGACGCCTACGCGATTTCCAGTCGCGCGCCCTCGACCAAGCTAGGCGACTTCTCCATATTCAGTTTTCCGCCAAAGGGAGGGTCAGTCCCGAAGCGGTCTAACAAAAGCGATTATAGCATAATCATGGATCGATTGCAATACCTTGTGTGCAAAAAATAGTATGAAGTTTGGTGAAAGACATCACTATCATTCTTTTGTCAGTCGTGTTATAATGTAATTATGGGAATTATACGAATACGGGGTGGTTGCATGGAGAGCAGCTCTGTATCGCGGGATCGACTGATCCAGGCAGGCATACATGAGATAGAAGCCAACGGGCTCGCCGGCTTTTCGCTGCGCAGGGTCGCACAGCTCTGCGGCGTGTCCTGCGCGGCACCATACAAGCATTTCAAAAACAAGGGAGATCTGATAGCGGCCATTGCCCAGCACTACAACGCCCAATGGGTGAAGCGGCAGCGCGCGGTGCTCGACGCCACCGAGCCCGACATCACTAAGCAGCTTCAGGAGCTATGCAAGGAGTATCTGCGCTTTTTGCTGGACAATCCGAATTACTGCACGCTGGTGACATTGACGGACGCAGCCACAGGCAAGTGGTACATGAACAGTCTTCTGGACGGTTCAACGCCATCGAAGAGGATGATCCAGGCATACTGTGAATACCATCACATGTCGCCCGATACCGCTCACGTCAAGATCGAGTTGCTGCGCGGGCTGTTTTTTGGCGTCGCCATGCTGGTCGGATCCGGTGAACTCAAGCTTACGGAGCCCCGGATCGAAATGCTCTATCGGGAGATCAACAGTGCTTTCCTCAGTTAAAATTGAATGAATTCATCATTTGTCAAGACAAACGGGGAAAGATGTGATATAATCTACAGTAGACAAGGGTTAACGGTGTTAACATCAATTGATATCGTCGATGGAGGCTTTTGCGATGAGTGATTATGTTATCATGACGGATTCCTCCTGCGATCTGCCGGCTTCTCTGGCGGACGAAATGGAGTTATCGGTATTGCCCCTTTCGGTGTACATCGAGGACAAGCAGTATATCAACTATCTCGACGAACGCGAGATCGCGTTTTCTGAGATCTATGCGAAGCTGCGCACAAAGTGTCCCGCAAAGACGTCTGCTGTCAACATGAACGACTTCCTTGAACCGATGGAGCAGATCGTCAGCACAGGAAAGGACCTCATCTACATCGGCTTTTCCTCCGGCCTCAGCGGCACCTACAACGCCGGCGCCGCGGCTGCAAAGGAGATCAGCGAGAAATATCCCGACCGAAAGATCCTGGCGGTGGATTCGCTCTGCGCAAGCCTCGGCCAGGGGCTTCTGGTTTACCACGCATGGCTCCAGAAGAAGGCCGGCAAAACCATCGACGAATTGTACCAGTGGGTCGTCGACAATCGGCTCCACCTGTGCCACATGTTCACCATCGATGATCTCATGTTCCTGAAGCGGGGCGGCCGTGTATCCGGAGCGACGGCCGTCGTGGGCTCCATGCTGAGCATCAAGCCGATCATGCACGTCGACGACGAAGGCCATCTTATCAAGATCGGCACGGCGCGCGGACGCAAAGCTTCGATAAAGGCGCTCGCAGATGCCGCCGGACAAAAGGGCATCGATCTTCAAAACCAGATCATCTTCATCTCGCACGGCGATTGCGTGGAGGATGCCAATTATCTCGGCGATATCATGCGCGAACGATTCCACGTGAAGGACGTGCTCGTCAACTACGTCGGTCCGGTCATCGGCGCGCATTCCGGCCCCGGTACGATCGCCCTGTTCTTCCTGGGAACAGAGCGATGACCCGGCATATCGATCAAGGAGGAGCCCGTTACATGCCGGGCTCCTCCTTGATCTTCTTTATACCCGCAGGAGGCGTATACCATGTACCAGCTGGACGTCATCGCCCGCATACGATCGGATTTCCCTGCAAAATTCGGCATCCCGCGCCAGAGTGGACTCGTCGAAGCGCTGAAGGCGCGGATCATATTCGAAGACAGATACCGTGACGCCACGGCGCTGCGCGGCCTTGAGGGATTCAGCCACATTTGGATCATCTGGGCTTTTTCCGAGTCGGTGCGCGACGGGTGGTCCCCCACGGTCAAGCCCCCGCGGCTCGGAGGAAACACGCGGATGGGCGTGTTTGCCACTCGATCGCCCTTCCGGCCAAACCCGATCGGACTGTCCTGCGTCCGGCTGGAACGGATCGAATCATCCACTGCTGACGGCCCTGTGCTGCATGTGGCCGGCGCAGATCTGATGGACGGAACGCCGATCTACGACATCAAGCCCTATCTCCCCTATGTAGACTGCCATCCCGAGGCGACCGGTGGCTTTGCGCAGGCGACGCAGTCTTATGCGATCTGCGTCGATTTCCCCGAGCCGCTTTTGAAGACACTGCCCGAAGAAAAGCGCCGCGCAGCCGTCGATATGCTCGCACAGGACCCAAGGCCCGGCTATCGTCACGATGACGACGAACGGCGCTACGGCGTAGCCTTTGCGGGCTACGACATACGCTTTTCGGTATCCGGCGGCGTGCTGCGCGTCTTCGATGTCGTGCCGCTCGATCCGCCGTCTGAACCCTGATCCAGCGTCATCAGGATATCCCTGAGCCTGTCCTGTCTGACCCGCTTTTCGTTGGCACGCACACACAGCACGGCATTGTCCGAACGGAATATCTCCGCCGCCAGCGCCCTTAAGGCTTCCGGCGTGACGGCGCGATAGGCATCTGATCTCTGCTGCGCGCTTTGAAAGCCGCATCCGCACATCCCGTTGTCGTATCCCCAAATGCTGTTGAACGTGCAAATGTGATCCTGCTTGATCCTGTCGTTGCACACGAGCCCCTGTATGGCATCAGACAGCACGTCGTCGTCCGCATGCTTCGCTTTGACCAGCACGTCAACGGCCGCTTCGAGCGCGTCATAAAGCTGCTTTTGCTCGGGTTCCAGCTCAAAGCAGATGGTGCCGATATTCGAGAATCGCTCAAAGCTGTCACCAAGGTCGTAGATCAGACCTGTGTATTCAGACAACGCCAGGTAGAGCTGGCCCACATCGCCGAGCAGATACTCTGTGAGGCCCATGAGGAGCGGCTCGCCGTGGCGCGCGGTATCGACGTCAAAGCTCAGCCGCAGCCAACTGAAACCGTCCCGCACGGATGTGAGCGCCCCTCTGCGAAAGAAATCGACGGGCACGGGCGCTGCCGTAACGACAGGGCAGATCGCTTTTGTTTCGATCTGCCTGAGGCGATCGATCAGCCCTTCGGTATCCGGTACGGCGCCCGTGGCGCAGAAGAAAAAGTTGCCGCGGCTGAACCAGCGCTCATGTTCCACGCGCAGCGCATCGAACCCGATCCGGTTCGTAGAGCTCATGGTGCCGGCGATGCTGCGCGCCAGCTGTGTCCCGTGCCAAACCATGCCGTTGGCAAAGCTGTCGGTCGAAGAGCGCGCTTCTTCCTCTCGGATCTCGGTCTGGATGCGTCGACGCTCCATGTTCATGGCGTCGATGGAGAGCTCCGGCGGTTCCAGGGCCATCATGAGTATCTCCAGCCCCCTGTCAAAGTCGCTTGCCAGGCCGGATATCTCAAAGCGCACATAGTTCGTGTATGTGCAGGCATCAAAGCACAGGCCGTGGCGCGTCAGTTCCGCGTAGAGACGGCCGTTCAGTCGCTCGCTGATGTTCCTGAATACCGCGTGCTCGAGGAAATGCACGAGCCCATGCGCACCCGCTGGCTCGTGCATCGACCCGCGGCGGATCCACAGGCTCAGGCAAAAACCGGCAAGCTTCGGATCCGTACAGGTGTATAACTCGACGCCATTGTCCAGACAGCCATTGAAATCCATACTATGCCCTCCCACGGACCATTATATTCCCGCGCATAGATCCTGTCAACGCTTGACATCTCCGGCGCATATGATTAAACTTGAATGTGCGGCGACTGCGTCCTGCACAGCGGACGGCCTGACAGCCGATCGCCCCGGGCCATATGTTGCCAATAAGATCTTTGGGATCATGGAGGCTGCCATGAAGCAGACCACGCTTTGCTATATCGAGCATGCGCATCGATATCTGATGCTGCACAGGACCAGGAAAGAAAACGACGCAAACCACGACAGGTGGCTGGGCATCGGCGGTCACATCGAACCCGGCGAGACGCCGATGCAGTGCATACTGCGCGAAGCCAAAGAAGAAACGGGGCTGACTCTGACAGACTGCCGATACCGCGGCATCGTGCACTTCCGGTCCGAGCGCTGGGAGGATGAGGACATGCATCTGTTCACGGCCTCCGAATTCGAGGGCAGCATCACATCCTGCGATGAAGGCGAGCTCGAGTGGATCGATCAGGCGGAAGTGCTTTCGCTCACGCTGTGGGAGGGCGACCGCATCTTCCTGAAGCTCTTGCAGGAGGGTGCGCAGGATTTTGAGCTGTCGCTGTGGTACGATGCGGATGAGCACCTCATTCGCGCCGAACTCGACGGTTCACCCGTCAAGTGATCGACCTCGTTTGATAACACATTGTGGAGGAAAGCGACCTATGCGCTGTTCATGTCATGTCTGCGACACCTATATGAATCACTCAGAGGGACTTGAACTCGGTTGCGTATGTCCGAACTGCGGCTATCGCTGCAAGGCCTGTCTCGGCACGGATTCGGTCATCGATCGGGACAGCCTGAAGCACATCGCCGACGATGGCCGCATCATGCGGGATCTCATCGACAGCTTTGACCGTTTCGACGAGCCGCTCGATCCGGATGACGAGTTCTGTCACGATTTTGATCCATATGAAGATCACTCAAGATGGGATGGATAGACGACGGCCCACCGGGAACCGTGTCCCGATGGGCCGTCGTTATCAGCGTCTGTCGCTATTTCGGCTCCCTGCCAGCCTTGAAGGTCATCATCATCTCATGGGTCAGGCTGAAGTCGTTGGGCTGTCCGACGATGTCCTCTCGCTTTGTCCACACAGCTTCCTTTAGCTCATTGGCATCCATGTGGATCTCGGCATCGCCGTCGACATCGCAATAGAAGCCGGCCAGCAGATCATCGACGATCCCCCATGGCTGTGACTTGTAATAGCGTATGTTCCTGACCTTCAGCCCGGCCTCTTCCATGACCTCCCTGGCGACGGTCTGTTCAAGGGTCTCACCGATCTCAGTGAAACCGGCGATCAGCGCGTAGAACGGGATGTCGCGGCCTCTGTATTTCGTCTGAAGGATCTCATCGCCGTTCGTGACGCCTACGATGACCGCCGGGATGATGCGGGGATAGATCCGCCGGTGGCAGGCATCGCAGACCATGGCGCGCTCATCCGCGGCAGGATGCGTCAGACCGCCACACCGACCGCAGAATCGATTGTCTATATACCAATTGTTCAGCTGGAAGGCCGTCCAGGCGGCAAATATGAGCGTTCTGGGCCCCTGTGCGCGGCTTCTGAGCTGCTTGACGCCAATGTATTCCCAGCCGTCAGGCGCGCTCTCAGGGGCGTTCAGGGCCAAATAACAGTGCGTGTTGTCCAGCGTGAAGAGGAACCTGTGTTCCGTGATCTCCGGCAGATCCCGGACCTTGGGCAGTACGACTTCCGTGCCATCGACGCGGCAGACCACGTCCGGGCCCTTTATGCAGAATAGAAGCCCTGCCTGATCGATCGGGCAGTCGGGGATGAATTCGTTGTGCAAGCGGTGCGGCTGGATGTCCTGGATCATAAGCATAACCTCATTTCAAGGTCGTCCGTATCCTGTCCTTCGAATAACTGTGCAGCGCCGTCCAGCCAGAATATGCCTGCCGGACGGCGCTGTCCTTCTGAAACTGCTCAGAAGCATGTCACGACGATCCCTCTTCCGGGCGGGATCCGTCGACCGGGCCGATCGTCGACATCCGTCACGCGACGGAACGACCTGCGCTTACGCAGCGGCGTCGGTCTCGGTGGGCGCCTCATCGATGCGGGTCTCACGGCCGCCGTTCTCTCCATAGGCCTCAGATGTGATCTTGCCGTCAAGGACTTCCGTGATATAATCTATGACAGCCTGATCCATCGGGATGCCGGTATCGAAGCCTGCGCCTTCGCTGTAGGCCCTGTTGAGCACGTTGTAGGTATCGCCGCCGGCGGCGCAGAAGTTGTTGGTCACGACCGCGTAGATCGCCTCGGGATCAAAGGGCTCGCCATTGATCGCGGTGATGGTCACTCTCTGGATCGAGGCCGGCGCATAGTAGGTGGTTTCTTTGCCGCCGATCGTATAGATCTCGCCCTGATCAAAGGGAACGCCCGTGTTCAGTGTCCATTCGATGCCGCTGGTCTGCGGATAGCCGCCAACCGCCTTGGGCGCGGAGAAGGTCGAAGCCTCAAGCATCTCGACCAGTTCACTGCCTGTCGCATAGACGACGGCGACGGTGTTGCCGAAGGGCAGAACGGTGAGGATGTCATTCTTGGTGATATCACCTATCTCGATGGGCACGCGGATACCGCCGCCATTGGTGACGCCGACCACGGCATTGGGTTCGACCTGTTCGATGCCGCCTTCCTTGACGACGCTCCAGACCATCGCATCGACGATCAGGTCGCCAAGATTGGTCTCCTGGGTGCGGACACCGGGATCGCGGTCGCCGTTAAGGCGCACATCCGTTGTGGCGAACACGGTGTCGTACACTTCGTCCACCGCATCCGTGATGACCTTGGCGGCTTCCTCGACTTCGGCATCCTTGTCGAGGGTGCTGGTGGCGCGCAGGTAGTTGTCCTCGATCTTGCGGGTCTCGTTGTCGATGACGATGACGCCGATATACTCAAATTGCGTTCCGGTCGATTGTATCGGCTCGCCTTCCTCTCCGGCGGTCATCACCGTGTGGGAGTGGCCGTCGATCAGGAAATCGACACCGGTCACCTTGTCGAGCAGATCGCAGGAGCGATAGCCGTTGACCTTGGACTCATCGTCCACACCAAGGTGCACGAGGCCGATGACCAGATCGGCATCCGCAAGGCCATCGATCGCCAGCTGTGCCGAGGCATACAGATCGTCAAAGGTGGCAAAGCTGATGTCCGTGATCAGACCGGGGTTGACCTTCGTAGCGGTCTCGGGCGTCTCCATGCCGAAGAAGCCGATCTTCAGGCCTGCTTCGGTCTCTACGATCGTGCTGGCAGGCAGGATGGTCTCATGCGTCTTATCGTCGTAGACATCCGCGCAGATGGCGGTGAACTCCGCGTCGGCAAGGTTCTCCATCAGGGTCTCATAACCGTAATCGAACTCATGGTTGCCGAGCGTAACGACATCGTAGCCGGCTGCGTTCATCATCTCGATGGCGGAATGGCCCTTGCTGGTGCTCACATAGGTGCTGCCCTGGCTGAAGTCGCCGGCATCGACCACGATGACCTCGGCGCCCTTCGCTTCGTAGTCCTTGCGAAGCGCGGCCATGTAAGCGTAGCCGTCGATCGCCCCGTGTACATCATTGGAGTGGAGTATGACCGTCTTCCCCGCGAATTCGGCGGAAGCCTGCGTCCGCACGACCGCAGCCTGTCCGGGCAGGATCTTGATGGTTGCCAAAGCGGACGTGCTCAGCCCGAGCACGAGTACGAGTGTCAGCATGATCGCGAGCATCTTCTTGACGTACATAATGATCTTCTCCTCTTCGTTTATTCATGGATCCATGACCATAATAAACCATTTTGCGGACAATTGCAAGCAGAACCAGTCCCAATATACCGTATTTCATCGCAAAATCGACTCCTGCCGCACAGACACGGGATCGCATCGGTCAACGCATCGGGCACGCTTGGAGCGATACCTGCCGCTGAAAGCAGCCAACAAAACATGCCGACCGAAGGGCCGCTGCCCGTCGGTCGGCAT
>JAFRMB010000114.1 GCA_017430945.1 Clostridia bacterium
GACGCTGTCAAGGCCGGGTAGTATTTTCCGGTTGCGCAGGGTTGGCACTTAACTTTGCTGTTCCCTGCCGGAAAATCTCCACCCTTTTACCTTGACAGCTCTCTACCCTAGTAAGTGTTACCCATGCTTGACGCCAATAGACGAACCGATCGCGCTTTACAACAATTTCCTTGACAATCCCAGCCGTTCGTGCGATAATGATTTGCGCGGGCGATGCGATCGTCGCGCCACATGCACCCATAGCTCAGCAGGATAGAGCGACCGCCTCCTAAGCGGTAGGTCAGGGGTTCGAATCCCTTTGGGTGCGCCATAAGACGGGGGATCGGGCGTACTCGATCCCCCGTCTTTTGCTTTGTGAAAACAATAGACCGGCAGGATCGTCACCTCTGCCGGTCAAATGACTGGTCTTCTTTTACGCCCAGTCGATCCTCCTCTGCAAATGTATGGATAGATCCGCAACAGCAAAAGCAGCAGATCTTCATGTCTCTGCTGCTTTTTTTGCGTCGTTGTCATTGTGCTTCTTTAATGATCTGCTGTATCGCGTACACCACGAAGGTCGCCGCAGAGCCGCTCTCCTCGTCCAGGAGAAGCTTTACGGTGTCCTGATCGCGCCAGATGACCGTTCCGATCAATCCGCCCATCGTCGTGACCTTGTCGCCGACCTTTACGCGATCATGCATCTGCCGCATCTGTGCGTTTTTCTTTTTGCCGGGCATGATCACGACGAAATACATGATCCCGAACAGCGCCAGCGCATAGGCCAGTATCACCAGCAACATCTTCACGGCTTTTCTCCTCTCAGCCGTTCAGGAATCTTTCGGCAATGTTGACGAAGGCAGCCGTACCGATCCAGAACACATCCTCATCGACGTCGAATTTCGGGTTGTGGTGCGAGACGTCCGTCCCCTTCGCCGGGTTCGCAGAGCTGAGGAACATAAACGCGCCGGGCGCCTCCTGGAGATAGTAGGCGAAATCCTCGCCACCCATGTTCGGATGCGGCACCTTGGTGATGACCATATCCGATCCGATCACCTCTTTGATGGCGTCGGCAGCAAACGCGGCCATTGCGTCGTCATTGACGACCGGCGGAGCGCCCCAATCCATCTCGAAATCAACATCCGCGCCGAACGCCATGGCCGTATACTTCGAGATCTCGCCGATGCGGCTGGCGAGCTTTTCACGCACATCGGCGTCGAACGCGCGGGTCGTGCCTTCGATCACCACTTCGCTGGGGATGGCGTTGTAGGCAGCGCCGCCCTGGATCTTGCCGATGGTGATGACCACCGGGACATTGGCGTTGAACTCGCGGGCATTGATCTCCTGCAGCGCGATGACGATATGGGCGGCGACATTGATCGGGTCCACGCCCTTCTCCGGCGTTGAGCCGTGGCAGCCGGCGCCCTTGACATTGATGATGAATCGATCGAAGGAGGCCATCACCGCGCTCGGGCATACGATAAACGTGCCGGTGGGGATGGTCTTGTCGATGATCGTGCCGATGTGGGTGCCGAAAACGGCGTCCACGCCTTTCATACCGCCATTTGCCACGATGATCCTCGCGCCCCTGGAGGTCTCCTCACCCGTTTGAAAGAAGAAGCGGACTTCGCCATTCAGCTCATCCTTGTGCTCGTTGAGGATCTTTGCCGCGCCGAGCAGCATGGACGTGTGGCTGTCGTGCCCGCAGGCGTGCATGCAGCCGTCGTGCTCCGAGGCAAAGGGCAGGCCGGTCTGTTCTCTGATCGGCAGCGCGTCCATATCCGCGCGCAGCGCGACCACTTTGCCCGGCTTTCCGGCGTTGATCGTTGCGATCACGCTGGAATCCTTGTCGGAAAGGGTGTAGGGAACGCCGAATTCATCCAGCTTCGCCGTGACATAATCCCGCGTCATCGGAAGCTCCGTACCGATCTCCGGGATCTTATGCAGGTCGCGACGCATGGCGACCAGCGCATCCTGCATGTTCTTGCATTCATTCCAGATCATAGTGACTGTCTCCTTCCCAAATATGCGTTACTGTGCCTTTTTGTTCTCAGCGTTGTAGAACAGGCGCGCGATGATGACCGTACCGAATACGGACAGTATGATGATGAGCCACGCCGGGATGCCGCCGATCAGCTTGCAGGCGATGGGGATCAGGGCGCCGAAGACGGCGACTTTGGGCTTCTTCAGGGCGAAATTGCCGAAGGTGGCGCCGAAGATCGCTGCGGAGGCGTAGGACTTCAGGCCCACGTTGATGGCCTCCGGGAGGATCGCAACGATCGTCGAGCCGATAAATGCGGCAGCCGTCGTGGCGACCAGGTTCGTGATGATGGAGCCGCAGATGGCCATCGTCGAAACGACCTCAGCCTGGATGGTGCCCGCTTCGCTCTCGGTAACGTCCAGCGCCAGGGAAGCGCAGGGCACGCGCATGTTGCCGATGTTGCCGGACAGGAAGCCGAGATACGTTCCCGACATGCCCAGAGAAGCGTAATAGGAGACAGGCTCGACGACATAGAATGCGCCAAAGGCGATGGCCGTCAGCGCCCACGCGCCGAGGACGAGCTGGGTATCCGGCCAGCACTCGTATTTGATGCAAAGATAGAGGACCGGTATGAAGGCCGTCACTGCAGCCAGGATATTGGTGGGAGAGCCGATGCGGACGCAGCTCTTCTTCCACACTGACATGTAATTCTTGTTGTCCATGCTCCTTCTCCTTTCCTTAAGCGAAGATCAGCGCCACGGCGATGCCGAAGATCATGGAGATGCCCAGCGAGTATTCCGCAAGCCTCGGATGTTTCGGAGTGACGCATTTGCCGAGGAACATCATGCACAGAGCGCCGGCGAGTACCGCGGCGAGATTGCCGCCGTTGATCGCGGGGCCGCCGTTTGCGAAGCCCTTGGTGATGATGGAATTCACGTTGAGATAGCCGAAGATGCCGATGGAACAGGCGATCGACATATATCCGAGCCACGCCGTATCACCGCCGGAGAGCTTGTCACGAAGCTTCTCGAGGCCGGGCGTTGCGACACCGGTGAAAAGCAGCCAACCTGCGCCGTTGAGGGCCATGGCGAACCATGAGACGGCAAGGATCTCAAGTGTGTAGCCCTCTCCGCCCAGGGTCACGCCGGCAGCGGTCGCGCCGTTAGTCGCCGCGGCAAGCTCCGTGGGCGCCGCGCCGATGATCGAAAGACGCATCCAGGACATCGGGCCGCCGATGGCGGACATCAGGCCGACCATGACGATGAATACGCCCAGCGCCGGGCCGATGGCCGTGACGAGTCCGACGCGAAACGCCTTCTTCGGGATCTCAGGGTCGATGCTGCATGCCACTGTCGCCTTTTTCGCCGTGCGCATGAACAGAGCCGCCTGGATCGCCGAGATAGCGACCGTGAAGCTGCACAGGAACCACATGATCGGTTGGTTGGAAATCTGCAGATAGTCCATAGTGTTTCTCCTTTCCCTTCCTGCGAAAACAGAGCACCTGTTTTCATATAATGATCATCCACCGGCGAGCCGATGGTTGTTCACATACGGGCAAAGCCCCGGAATACCGGCCGCGCCCAAGCAGGCGCGCAAACGGTCCGGCATTTGCGCAGACCCGTTGCTTTCCTGCCGCCCTAAAAGGGGCGTCATCCTTGCCGGACATCGTCATCTGTTCTTCCGGTCTGTCCACATCCGGCTGATGATCGATATACTCTGCGGGCTTTTGTCTCCCTCACAGCCGTGGGCTTCCCTGAACTCCAGGCCCGACGCGGGGTTTCGTCACACAAAAAATGCTGCAGTCATATGCAGCACTCCGGGGATGTCAACAGAAAACACCCATCCTTCTCTGTCCTTTTGCCTGAGAGATTCAGCCGTTTCCGGCCTTGCACCTTCGGCACCCGCCCGAAGCGGGGTTCTCCAGAGTGCCTCCTCCGGGGGAGTACGGCGCAGGGCAGATTCTCCCGGACTCAACAGCGATCCATCTTCAATTATGCTAACACTATATCACTTTAACGTGTCTCATACAATCCCTTCACCGGGCTTCCGATGAATTTTACATTTTGTATTCCTGTATACCGAAGGCGATGCGCTGCTTCAGGGCACTGCCTTCCAGGTATGCAGCGCACACTCCGCAGTGCCGATCCGTTCATGATCAGGCATTCCTGATCCTCAGCATATCCCCGACCGCGACCTCCTCCGGCGCGTCGATGTCGAACAGCGACATGGGGATCGCCGCGGCAGGGATGGGTGCCCCTTCGGCATCGGTCATGTGCCGCGCCGTGAAGCGCAGGCCGAAGCTCGCCGGCGACAGGACCTCCAGGACGTCGCCCGCCTGCACGCGGTTGCGCTGCTCGACGCGGATCCGACCGCCGGGCAGCCGAGCCGTGACGACGCCGACAAAGGTGCAGTCCTGACGATACACGCCGTCATCCGGCGCGTGGCGCTTCATGTCGCCCAGATAGAAGCCCGTGGCGTAGGCGCGATGGCTGGCGCTGTCGAGCTCGCGCTGCAGCCGCTCAAGGCCCTCCGGCGAAGCCGTGCCGCGCACGAGGTCATCGATCCGCCGGCGATAGGCATTGACCACCGTGGCCACGTAGTAGGCGGATTTCATGCGCCCCTCCAGCTTGAAGGCGATCACGCCGGCCTGTGAGAGCCGCTCCAGCAGACCCAGACAGTTCATGTCGAAGGAGCTCAGGATCGTCGTGCCCCGCTCGTCCTCCTCGATCGGGAAGTACTCGCCCGGGCGCTTTTCCTCCACCAGGCGATAGTTCCAGCGGCACGACTGCGTACACGCGCCGCGATTGGCGCTGCGGCCGGTGAGATAGGCGCTGATCATGCAGCGGCCGGAATACGCCATGCACATCGCGCCGTGTACGAAGGCCTCCAGCTCCAGCCCGGCGGGCGTGCGGGCCCGCAGCTCGGCGATCTCGTCGATCGTCATCTCGCGGCCGAGCACCACGCGCGTGGCGCCCATGTCCCAATAGGCGCGGGCAGACATGTAGTTCAGGCAGTTGGCCTGCGTGCTGACATGCACGTCCAGCTCAGGCACATAGCGGCGGATAGCGGCGATGGCCCCCAGATCCGCCACGATGACGGCGTCCGCGCCCGCCTGCCTGAGCGCCTGCGCGTAATCGCCGATCCCGGCCACCTCGGCGTTGGTCGGGAACGCGTTCACCGTGACATACAGCTTCCGACCGGCGGCATGGGCGCGCGACGCCGCCTCGGCCAGTTGGTCCATCGAAAAGCCCACCGCGCCGGCGCGCAGCTGGAGCTTCGGCCCACCGACATACACCGCGTCCGCGCCGAAGTGCAGCGCCGCGTCCAGCCGCTCCAGATCCCCCGCCGGGGCCAGCAGTTCACACCGCTCCACGGGCTATTCCTCGTCGTCTTCCGGGCGATACTCCGTATCGTCCCAGTTTTCCGGCCGAAGGCCGATGTTGGTGGGCGCGCCCTCGATGCGCGGGTTCAGCAGCGTCTCGAACAGCCAGTTCGCGTAGGCCGCCGTCACCAGCTTGTTGAAGGCGAGCATAAAGGCGATGTACAGGATGGACACGGCCATCAGCACGTACAACGCGGCGCCGGGCGCCAGCGCCCATATCCCCAGCACCAGCGCCGGAACGATCAGCGTGATGAGCTTGAACAGAACCGCCCACGGCAGCTTGCCGACCGTCAGCAGCAGCGCATTGCGGATGATGTCCTTCAGCTTCAGCTCGTAGGTCACCATCATCGGGAACATCAGCATCTGCGCCATCGCCCATAGCAGCCCGATCAGCAGTGACAGCGCCATGGGGACCACGAACAGAAAGCCGTTCTGCATCTGCGACGAATAGAAGTAGACCGACACATAGACCAGCATCGGCATCGCGCCATCGATCACGGACACCGCGAGCGCCTGCTTCCAGTTCTCCTTGATCGCGTCCTTGAAATCGCTGAGGATAAAGCTGTGCTGGTCCCTTGACCAGTTGCGCATGATGTAGCTCACGCCCGCGTTGAAGGGCCCTGTGATGGCGATGCAGGGCCACAGGATCAGAAGCCAGGTCATGATGATCCCCGGCGCGCCGGATCGCGCATCCTCCGCCAGGTTGAACAGGATGCTCATGTTCATCATCGTCCAAAGGATGGCCGGGATCCAAATGACCAGATACAGCAGGTTCACGCCCACCATCTGCGACCAGCGCACCTTCAGCACCGTCGCGAAGAGCTGACGGCGATTCTGCGGCAGATCGGCCAGCGTGAAATCCGCCTTCCCCTGTTTGCCGTAGAAATAGTTGTTCATCAAGTCCCGAAGCGCCATGTCGCACCTCCGTTCTCATCGTTCACATCGCGCTGCGCCGCCGCGGAGCGCGGCTCTGCCGTTCACGCGGTGCCCCGCGCCTCGCGCGCGATCCGGATCCGGTCCACGCCCTTCCCGACGAGAGACGCGGAGTATGGTGCGGTCAGGATATCGCGAAGCAGCGCGTTCGTGCCGTCGAAGTCTATGTTCCGTATGGTCTCGAGAGCCTCTTCCTCCGTCTGGGTCGTGTTCTTCACGAGCAGGCGCCTGCCCAGCGCCTGCAGGCGTCCGGTGCTGGATTCCTGGCCCATGATGTAGCCCGCTTCCAGCTGCTTTCGCGCCATCGCGAATTCCTCGCGGGACAGGCCGGTCTCTACGATGCGCCGCGCCTCTTCCAGGATCATGTCGATGACCGCGTCCGCGGATTCCGGATTGGTGGCGGCGTAGATCGTCAGAAGACCGGTGTCCAGATACGCGGTAGGCATGCAGTAGACGTTGTAGGCGAGGCCGTGTTCCTCGCGGATCTTCTGAAACAGCCGGGACGACGACGAGCTCCCGAACGCGATGTTGAACACCGAAAGCTCGTAGTTGCGGTCATGGCCGAGACACAGGCCCGGATAGCCGAGGGAGATGTGCATCTGCTCGATGTCCTTCTCCTTCGTCAGCACCCGGGGCTTCGCGGGGCGCGTCACGCACGTCCGCTCCTCCAGGCCTTCGGGCGACCAATCAGCCAGATACGTCTGCACCATGTCGAGCACCTGTTCCCAGTCATAGTGCCCCACGATCGCAAGCACGCTGCACTGCGGCTTGTAGGCGTGCGCCCAGTAGCGCCTCAGGTCCTCGCTGCGATAAGCCCGGATCTGCTCGGCCGGCCCCAGGATCGGCCTTGAGACGGGCTGATCGCCGTAATGCGCCTGCATCAGAAGCTCGGAAGCCAGGTCCTCCGGCGTATCCTCGGACATGTTGATCTCCTCGATCACCACGCCCTTCTCCTTTTTCAGCTCGGCGGCGTCGAATGACGGCGCGGTGACCATGTCGGCGATCATGTCGATCGCCAGGCGCAGATCCTCGTCCACCACCTTGGCGTAGAAGCAAGTGGCTTCCTTGCTCGTATAGGCGTTCAGCACGCCGCCCACGGCGTCCATCTCCTCGGCGATCTGCCGGGCCGTGCGCTTCGCGGTGCCCTTGAACACCATGTGTTCGATGAAGTGGGAGAGGCCCTCCTCCCCCGGTATCTCGTTCTGCGAACCCACGCCGACCCAAAGCCCGATGGCGACGGTGCGATAGTTGTCCAGCCGCTCGCCGATGACGCGAAGCCCGTTGGGAAAGGTAAACCGGTCAAAGGTCATTGCGATCCTCCCTTGATTCGTTTGTCATGGTGTGCGCACCCGATCAGTCCTGCCCGGCAGGTGTGCCGTTGTACAGTGCGGCATCGGCATCCGGGTCGAACAGGTTTGCATAAGCATAGATGCCGTACTCGTTGAGCGCCGCGGCAGAGCGATCGTCCACCTCGGACTCGCGGGGATAGAACGCCCCGTCGTACTGGAAGCCGTGGCCGCAGATGGCGGGGATCGTTTCGGAGAGCGCATCCAGATAGCGGAAGTAGGCCGGCTGAGGCACGCCCGACTCGCGCAGGGTGCGGGCAGACAGGAAGTTCGCGCTCGTCAGCGCCGTCTCCTCCGCCGTGCCGTCATAGTTCTTCCAGATCACATAGGGCACGAGGTACTTGTAGCCTATCTGGTCCACGCCAAGTGCGCTGTAGAAGTCCGCGGTGAGGCCCGGCTGGTGGTCTCCGAAGATCACGATCTCCACCGGTTCTTCCACCTGCCTGAAGTATTCGATCAGGTCGCGGACGGCGTCGTCGGTCATCTTGACCAGCGAGAGGTACTGTTCCTCCTGGCTGCGATCGATGTCCATCCCCAGGATGTGCACCATGGGCTCGAAGTCCGCCTCGGTGTAGCCGCCGTGGTTCTGCATCGACACGCCGAACAGGAACAGCGGCTGCGAGGCGTCCCGCGCCTCGAAAAGCTGCTCCACCTGGTGTACGAATGCCACGTCAGAGACGTACTTGCGCACCCGGCCGTCCCATTCCAGGTCTTTCTCGAAGTAGACGTCGTCAAAGCCCATCAGCGGGTAGACCTTGTAGCGGTCCCAGCCGCTGCCGTCAAAGCAGTGCATGCCGATGGTGTGGTAGCCCGCGCTCTTGAACGCGCGCACCAGCGAGTTTTGCTCCCGGTCGATGTACTGGCGGAAGGGGATGGAATCCGCGGGCATGTAATACATGCTGTTGCCCGTCAGGAACTCCCACTCGGTGCGGGAGGTGCCACCTGCCAGCGTCGAGGCCAGGTATTGGCCGTGGATCGACTCCCCCGCCAGGGAGCGCGTGTAGGCCAGAGGATCGACGTCGGTCTCGAAGTCGCCCAGCACGCCGATGTCGCTGAATGCTTCGAACATGATGGCGATCACATTGGGCCTGACGTCGGTCTCCGTGCTCTCGCCTGCCGGGGCCGCGTATCCTGCCAGCTTCGAAGCCGCCTCTGCGGAATAGCCCTCCGGGGGATCGATGCGGTAGCTCCGGTACTCCAAAAGCAGCTCAAGCGGGATGCCGATGCCGCGATACATGGCATTCGACTTCCACGTCCTGGGCCTCAGCGTCCGGTAGCCGTGGACCGGCAGCGCGGCCGCCACTGCGGCGCATACGAGCGCCGCCGCGCGCACCCTCAGTCTTCCCATCGACGATTCCCGCATCCGGAGCAGCGCGAACAGCGACAGCGCGAACAGGATCGTCGCGGAGATGATATAGGGCCCCAGTGCGAAATGATAGCCGGCCACCACGTTCATACCGGTCCTGACGGACAGGATCTGGCTGAACGAGATCATGTTGCCGGTAAACTCGAAGACCTCGTAGTTGATGATGCCGTACAGCCAGCAAAGAACGAGCCACAGCGCTCCGAACCACTTACCGCTGCCGATGACCGCAAAGAAGATCAGCCCCAGTGCCGCGCCGATACAAGCGGTATACACCACTGCCATCGCGGCCGCGTAGGAGCGGGCATACATGGGCAGATGGATGATAAAGCCGGCAGCCCCGCCCACCAGCAGCTGCTGGATCAGCACGCCCCACCAGGACCGTATCTCAAACCGCAGCGTGAACACCAGCCAGGCAAACGCCCCCAGCACCACTGCCAGCAGGATGGGATAGACCGCGGGGTAGTCCTTCGGCAGCAGCGCCGGGAAGAACAGCTGCGGCAGCGCCGCCACGATCGCTGCGATCCACGCGACGCGCCGCGTCCGCGCATCCTTTATCCAGTTGACCGTCATATCCATCCCCCCTGGCGGCCCCGACAGGGCCTTTGCCTGTTTTGTATCCCGGCAAAAAGCTTTCTCGGCCTTTGCGATCTCCGGATGGTTGTAAGGCAAAAGGCCGTCCGCCGGATCATGCACCCGTGCCACACCTTTTGCGCGTTTGGCACAGCCGATCGCCCGTCAGCTCACGATAGCGAACGGATGGGCATACACAGTATGCCCATCCTCAATCAGTCTCTGTCGGATCAGTCCCTGCGGCGCGGGCGACGGTCGCGTTCGCCGCCGCGGCGGTCACCGCGATCGCCATCGCGGCGCGGAGGGCGGCGCACAGGCATGGAATCGTCGTCGTAAACGATGTCGTTGCGCACCAGGTTCACGCGGCCCTGGGCGTCGATCTCGCCCACGCGTACCTCGATCTCGTCGCCGATGTTCACGACGTCCTCCACCTTTTCCACGCGCTCGTTGGCCAGCTTGGAGATGTGGATCATGCCGTCCTTGCCGGGCGCGTACTCGACGAACGCGCCGAAGGACATGATGCGGACCACCTTGCCGGTGAACACGTCGCCCACCTGCAGATCCTTGGCAATGCCCTCGATGATCTTGCGGGCCTTCTTCGCCGCCTCGGCGTCCTCGGTGGCGATGAACACGCTGCCGTCGTCTTCGATGTCGATCTTCACGCCGGTGTCCTCGATGATCTTGTTGATGGTCTTGCCGCGGGGGCCGACGACCTCGCCGATCTTCTCAGGATTGATCATGAAGTGGACGATCTTGGGCGCGTGCTTGCTCAGCTCCTCGCGCGGGGCGGGCAGCACCTCGAGCATCTTGCCCA
>JAFRMB010000115.1 GCA_017430945.1 Clostridia bacterium
AAGTTCGCGATCACCCCCGCCGTAGGGACGCCATAATTGGCGTCCGTGGAGACCGATATCGGTCTCCATGATCGGCGTCCGTGCAACTCCCCCGGGCTCCGCAGCCAGCCCCCCTCAGGGAGAGGACCAGGGATCTCACCACGTCCCGCGCCCATATTTCATCTTTGCGGAAGACGTCCGCATTTTTTTGCGGACGCCAATTATGGCGTCCCTACGGTGGCGAAGGCGGGTAGTAAAGGCGCGGGGCGACGGACACCATGAATGGTGTCCCTACGGGGCGGTAGAGCGTCCGGCGCAAGCCGGACTGAGCCCGAGCGATCCGAAGGACTCGCCGAGCAAAACCCGCGCTTGCTACAGGCAGTAGCGCGGGGCGATGGACGCCATGATCTAGCGTCCGCGTCCCCGGTCCGTTCGGATGCCGACCGATGGTCGCCGGTACGGGCTGAAGTACGCGATCACCCGCCGTAGGGACGCCATAATTGGCGTCCGTGGAGACCGATATCGGTCTCCATGATCGGCGTCTGTGCAACTCCCCCG
Organism: Clostridia bacterium; assembly: GCA_017430945.1. The sequence goes on from JAFRMB010000115.1 coordinate 538, forward strand.
GGCTCCGCAGCCAACCCCCTCAGGGAGAGGACCAAGGATCTCACCACGTCCCGCGCCCATATTTCATTTTTGCGGAAGACGTCTGCATTTTTTTTGCGGACGCCAATTATGGCGTCCCTACGGTGGCGAAGGCGGGTAGTAAAGGCGCAGGGCGATGGACGCCATAATTGGCGTCCGTGTCCCCGGTCCGTTCGGATGCCGCAATATGACCTCCCTACGGGGCATCGACGCGCAGCCGAACATCGGCGATCCCCCGCTGCAGCAGCTGCACATACGCCTCCTGTACCCGCTCCGGCCCGGCGATGGTCATGTCCCCCGCATACCCCATCACCCACGCGAAGAACGTGGCGGAGGCGCAGACCCTGACGTTCACGTCGAACGTCTCCTCCGTGACGTTGAACAACTCCACATCCTCGCCGAAGTAGTCGACGATGTGGTCGATCATGTGTCGGCGGCAGCGCAGCGTCACCGTCTCCATCTCGCCCTCGTCGTACATGCTGAAGATGCGCTCGGTGTAGTCGCGCACGTCGAGATCCTCCGGCGCGGGCGTCCTGCGCTGCCGGGTCAGCTTCGGGATGCCCATGCGGTCGATGCGGAAAACGACCGCCTTCTCCCGCTCGTCCGACCAGCCCACGAGGAAATAGCGCTCGTGCTTCCAGAGGGTCACATACGGGGAGATGACATACCACTTCCCGTCGTGCCGGGGCACGCGCGCCTTGTTCAGATCAAATCGGAAATACTGGAACGTGATCTTCCTGTCGGACCGGATCGCCTGCTGGATCTTCTGCACGGTGTACGGAAGCTGCGAATTGGGCGTCTTGACGGATCCGCAGACCGCGATCCCCGGCTTCAATTCCTCCCGGTGGGAGGGACCGGCTATGGCGGTCAGCCTGGAAATCAGCTGTTTGCTCCGCGTATGGGAGATGAACTGCGATGAGGATACCGCGTCGATCAGGATCTGCAGCTCCGGCGCGTCCAGCGGCCGGTCTATGTAGCTGTAGGTGGTCGTGAGGCCGTTGGATTCGTTGACGACGATGTCGTAGCCCACGTCCCGCAGCGCCGCGATGTCGTCGCGCAGCGTCTCCGTCGTCACGGGACAGCCCTTTTCCCTGAGCGCCGAGCGGATCTGCGCCGTAGAGACCGCGCGCTCCTCGTCCGAATGGTCCTGAAGGAACCGGAGCAGGTGCAGTATCCTGTTCTTGTTCGCCACGACGATCCCTCTTCCTGCCGCACTGTAAATTCGGCATTAATTATATCATATCACACCGCGGTTGTAAACCGCAGACCCATCCGGAAAATCCCACAGGTCGCCGCGCCCGGCAGCGGCGGGCCCGAACGCGGCGCCGTGGGAAGATTTGGGGGATGCTTTTGTCGTCGAAATGTGGTATACTGTACCGGAAATATCCGTTCGGGAGGAATGAAAGATGTCATGTACGACGATCCTGGTGGGCAGCAGGGCGAGCAATGACGGCTCGACGATGATCGCGCGCACGGACGACGGGCACTTCGATGTCAAAAAGATGGTCGTGGTGGCGCCCGGATCCATCAAGCGCACGTACAAGAGCGTCCTGTCTCATGTGGAGATCGAGCTTCCGGAGGACCCGCTGCGCTTCACCGCGTGTCCGAGCGTCGACCCGAAGAACGGCATCTGGGCCGCGACGGGCATCAACGCGGCGAACGTGGGCATGACAGCCACCGAGACGATCACCAGCAATCCCCGGGTGCTGGCGGCGGATCCGCTGGTCGAGCTCAAGCCCGCGCAGTCGCGCCGGGAAAAGGAGATCCCCGGCGGCATCGGCGAGGAGGACATCGTCATGCTGGTGCTGCCGTATATCCGCAGCGCGCGGGAAGGCGTCGTCCGGCTGGGACAGCTGCTGGAGCGCTACGGCACCTATGAATCCAACGGCATCGCCTTCAACGACGCGCACGAGGTCTGGTGGCTGGAGACCATCGGCGGTCACCACTGGATCGCGAAGCGGGTGCCCGACGAGGCCGTGGTGATCAATCCCAACCAGTTCGGCATGGATCGGTTCGACCTGGACGACGCCTTCGGCAAGCAGGAGGCGCACCTGTGCTCGGCCGACCTGAAGGCCTTCATCGCCGAGAACCACCTGGATCTGAACCAGGGCGGCCGCTTTTGTCCCCGCGACGTCTTCGGCTCGCACACCGACATGGACCACATCTACAACACCCCGCGCGCCTGGTTCATGGGGCGCTTCCTGACGCCGCGCACGCATCGCTGGGACGGCCCGGACGCGGAGTTCACGCCGCAGAGCGACGACATCCCGTGGTCGCTCGTGCCGGACCACAAGGTCGCGGTGGAGGACGTCAAATACCTGCTCTCCTCCCACTATCAGGGCACGCCGTACGATCCCTACGGCAAACACGACACCGGCGTGCGGGGCATCTACCGCCCCATCGGCATCAACCGCACGGGCGTCACCTCCGTGTGCCAGATCCGGCCGGACGCGCCCGAGGCCGTGCGCGGGCTGGAGTGGGTCTGCTTCGGCTCCACCACCTTCGACGCGCTGCTGCCGGTCTATCCGAACGTGTCCAAACTGCCGAAGTACCTCACCGACGTGAGCCTGGACGTCTCCACCGAGAACTTCTACTGGAGCAGCCGGCTGATCGGCGCGCTGGCGGACCGCGAATACGGCGCGTGCATACAGCACATCGAGCGCTACCAGAACGCCGTGGCGGTGAAGGGCCGTCAGCTGGTGCTGGCATACGACCGCAGGATGGCCGCCGAAGGGGATCCGGCGCTGGCGGAGCAGGCCAACGCGGAGCTCTGCGACATGGCCCGGTCGGAGACGACCGCCGTGCTGAACAAGGTGCTGCACGAGGTCAGCGAGCGCATGCGCAACGGCTACAACCGCGCCGACAACTGAGCGGGCCGGCGCGCCCCGAGATCCGACACCGCCTGCGGCAGACCGGGGCTGCAGGCGAAGAGAGGGTGAAGACAGATGGCATACAGCACAGACATCGAAGCCGCCAGGGCCCTCGCCGCCAAGGCCCACGAGGGCCAGACCGACAAGGCCGGTCTCCCCTACATCACCCATCCCCGGCGCGTCGCCGAGCGCTGCGCCTCCCCGGAGGCGAAGGTGGTCGGCTGGCTGCACGACACGGTGGAGGACACGGCGCTGACCGTGCAGGATATCGCCGCGCAGTTCGGCCCGGAGACCGCCGCCGCCGTGGATGCCCTAAGCAGGAGAGACGGCGAGGCGTGGGCGGACTACATCGAACGCGTGGCCGCGGACCCGATGGCGCGCCAGGTCAAGATCTGCGACCTGATCGACAACAGCAACCTTCAGCGGATACCGCAGGTGACCATGAAGGACGTGGATCGGCAGGCCAGGTACAACCGGGCGCTCAAAAGGCTTCTGGAGGACTGAACATGAACGATCCCTTCATCACCATCGATCTGCACGGCCTGATGCGGGACGACGCCATGCGCCGCATCGACCGCGCCCTTCGCGACGCCGGTCCCGGCGTCTACCAGCTGCGCCTCATCCACGGCTATCACAGGGGCACTTCGCTGCGCGCCATGATCCGGGACGAATACAGGTATCACGAAAAGGTGCTGCGCGTCGCGCCCGGGGACGATCCGGGGACCACGATCCTGATACTGAAGGAGCTTTACTGATGAAAAGGCTTTTGACCGCCCTGATCCTGTTTTCATTGCTGGTGTGCGGCGCGCGGGCTGAGGAGGCTGTATCCATGAAAGAGATATCCGTGAACGATTTCGATCTGCTCCGCATCGGACAGGCGGAGGACGCCGCGGCGGGCACGGGCTGCACGGTCTTTATCTGTGAAACGGGCATGCGCGCGGGTCTGGATGTGCGCGGCGGCGGCCCGGCCTCCAGAGAGAGCCAGCTGCTCGATCCGCGCATGGCTGCACAGACGATCCACGCCATCGTGTTCGCCGGCGGCAGCGCCTACGGGCTCGGCACGGCGAACGGCGTGATGACCTGCCTGGAGGAGCGCGGCATCGGGTACGACACCGGCTATGCGCTGGTCCCGCTGGTCGCGCAGTCGGACATATACGATCTCTCCGTGGGCAGCCCGTCGGTCCGCCCGGATGCCGACATGGGCTATCGCGCCGCGCAGGCCGCCCTCGAGGCGCCCAACTACCGCGACGGCAACTTCGGCGCCGGGTGCGGCGCCACGGTGGGCAAGATCGCGGGCATGGAATACTGCATGAAGGCGGGCATCGGCAGCTATGCCGTGCAGCTGGGCGAGCTGAAGATCGGCGCCGTCGTCGTCCTCAACGCGCTGGGAGATGTGTTCGACTGGAAGACCGGGGCGCAGATCGCAGGGCTGCTGACGGAGGACAGGACCGCCCTGCGCAGCACCGCCGACTACATGAAGGCCGCCACGAAGGTCGTGGACAACAAGTTCACGGGCAATACGACGCTCGCCGCGGTCATCACCAACGCCCGCTTCGACAAAGCGCAGCTGTGCAAGATCGCCGGGATGGCGCACGACGGATTCGCGCGGTCGATCCATCCGGTCCACACCTCCGCGGACGGCGACAGCATCTACGCCGTGTCCGTCGGAGAGGTCGAGGCGGACCAGGATCTCGTGGGCATCATGGCCGCGGAGGTCGTCAGCGAGGCGATCATCCGGGCGGTCAGGCACGCGGAAAGCGCCTACGGTCTCCCCTGTGCCCGGGAGGTCATCCCCCCGGCGCGGTGACCGGATGGCGCCGGCCGGTCGGCCGCGACGCATGAAGGGCTTGGCGAGGCTTTTTCAAAACACCCGGCGGTGGACCATCCATCCGCAGGGACGCCATGATCGGCGTCCGCAGGCACCCATTGCGCCGGCCCTGCCGTGGACCGTGGATCGTGCTGACGTCGTTTTGATACGGCCCCCCTGCCCTTTCAGAGGTTTTGCCGGTCATCTGAAGATGCCCGGATCCGTTTCTTGCAATGCGACGCCGTCTGTGGTAAACTGGTCCTGCGATCCCGCAACAAACGCGCATCGGGACCGACCGCACATCGATGGCGGAAAGCCACGCGATCCGCTTTGAGAACGCTGAACCTTCAGAAGGGGGATAACACATGAGTCAGACGATACCGGATCCCGCACAGGCCCGCCTCGATACGTTTTCCGCCGATCTGGTCACGCGCAAGCTCAAGGAGTTCGGGTATCCCGTCAATCAGAAGAGCCAGCTGATCAGCTTCTACCGGTGGTTCGCCGGCAGCGGGCTGAACCTCGCGATGGTCAACAACGCCGGGGATCCCTTTGATGCCAACGGCTCTCACCTGCTGAACTCGCTGGAATTCGAACGCGAAGTCATCGAATACCTCGGCCCGCTGTATGGCTTTGAGCAGGGCGATCTGTGGGGCATCGTGACGTTCAGCGGAACGGACGGGAACAATCACGGCATCTATTTCGGCTCCAAGTATCTGGAGAGGCTGACCTGGAAAAAGCCCGTCGTCTAAGTGTCCGACGCGGCGCATTACTCCAGCAGGCGGCTGGCAGACCTTCAGAACCTCGAGCTGTCTCTCATCCCCTCCGATGTTCACGGCCGCATGATCCCCGAAGCCTTCGAAAAGGCGCTGATCCCGGACCGTCCGGCTCTGGTCGTATACGCGATGGGCACCACCTTCAAGGGCGGTGTGGACGACCGCGCGGCGCTCGATGCCGTTCTGGCGAGGCATCCCTCCATCCCGGTGTACCGGCATATCGACGCGGCGCTGTTCGGCGGGTATCTGCCCTACACGCAGTTCAGGGACATCACGGACCGCAGGATCCAGCCCTTTGATTCCATCGCGGTCAGCGGACACAAGTTCTTCGGCCTCGACGAGCCGGCCGGATTCTTCCTGACGACGATGGAGATCGTCCGCAATCAAAACCCCTACGAGGTCTCCTACCTCAACGGCAGCATGCCGATGATCAACTGCTCGCGCTCTGCGGTCACGCCGCTGAAATTCTGGTGGATCTTCCGGCATACCGGCAAAGCCGCCTTCGCCGAACAGGCGGAGGCCATGCTGAAAAACGCCCGGTGGCTGAAGGATGCCTTCGACCGCATGGGCTGGCCCGCGTGGCTGGAGCCCATGTCCAACACGGTCTATTTCAAGCGGCCGCCCGGATCCATCGCGGACAAGTACGGCCTGGCGCCGGATCACGACGACCGGCTCGGCGGCGATCTCTCGCACATCGTCGTCATGCAGCACGTCACCGAAGAGAGGCTCCAGGTATTCCTCGACGATCTGGCCGCGGCGCTGGGATGAGCCGGCTCCCGCGGATCCCCGTCGCGGGATCCGCCGCAGGTACACCGATGTGCGACATCGCGGACCGCAAAATGGCCGCGCGCCCTCCGGCGCGCGGCGTCTCTTTCATGTCTTCGATATTTGACAACGCCTCATCCAAGTGGTATAATGGCCCCGGCCTATAAAGAGTGCGCGAGAGACAAGCTCGATGACCGCACAGCGACCTGCCGACCGGCAAGGTGCTAATGCTTGAACGATGGGTGCGATCGCAGGACCGGCATCCATCGGACGATGGGTGCTTTTTTTGCGCGCTCCTTACAGGCGACATTCGATAAGGAGGGCTTTCCCATGATGAACCATTCCACCGACGCGATCCGCATCCCGCGCACCGACCGTTTTTTTGAGCGCTTCAATGCGCGGATGAAGTTCCTCCTCGGCGACGACGTCCGGGTCGGCCGGGAGTACGACGGGTGGGAGACCATCGATGGCGCGCGCTTCGATGGCCCCTGCAGGACGATCCACTACGACGGCCGCCTCCTGTTCGTCCTCGAGAGCGACGACCGGTCCGTCGCGGTGCTGTGCGGCGACATGGCGGACGATCACGGCCGCCTGATCGCCGATCAGCGGCACGGTCATTACAGCATCCCGGAACTTCGGGACAGCGTCGACCGGTACATGGCAAGGAACGTCATACCGGCATACACCACTGAGGTCGGATATCGCGCGCTGTGGCGGAAGATGGCGCCCCGATCCCTGATCGCGGAATACGTGCGCGTCTATGAGATGACGCTGGGCCTGTGAGCACCTGGACTTCTTTGGCTCCGCCCCGCGCGCGGATCCCCCGCATCCTTCCTTCTCATTGAGAACAGAGGCCCCTCAATGAACGGCGGGCTCATCGCATCTGATGCGCCCGCCTGACACAAGAAATAATGATCTCCTGACCGTTCAGCTATTGCAAACGGTGCTTCACTGTGCTAAACTAAGTCATCCTTTCGAATCGGGCAGAGGTCACACATGGTCGAGATATGGGATGTCACACTGCCGGAACTGACCGGCAGCGCCAAACGCCGGGCTTATGCCTACCTGCCGGAGGCAGTCCGCCGCGGTGATGGGCAGCGTTTCCCGGTGCTGTACATGTTCGACGGGCATAACGTCTTTTTCGATGGTCACGCGACCTACGGGAAGAGCTGGGGCCTGGGAGACTATCTTGACGCACACCGGACGCCGCTCATCGTGGCCGCGGTCGAATGCGATCACGACCCGAACAACGGCCGCATCTCGGAATATGCGCCCTGTTCTTTTTCTTCAGAGGCGTTCGGCACCATAGCGGGGCGCGGCCCGCTGACGATGGACTGGCTGATACACAGCTTCAAGCAGGAGATCGACCGGCGCTTTCCGACAAAGCCGGATCGCTCGCATACCTTCATAGCCGGTAGCTCCATGGGCGGACTGATGAGCCTTTACGCGGTCATCTGTCACAACGCGGTCTTTTCCCGTGCGGCCGCCCTGTCCCCCTCTATTGGCTTGATGCCGGACAGGCTGGAAGCGCTGCTTCGCCCGGCAGAGATCAAAGCGGATACCGTGATCTATATGGATATGGGCGAGGCGGAGCTGGACAGGCGCGAGAGGGTGCACGGCTTCTGGCATTTCAGCCGGCAGCTGGTGGAACGGGGCGTTCGCGTGACCGCGCGCATCGTCCCCGACGGGCGCCACTGCGAAGCCAGCTGGGAAAAGCAGATCCCCTTCTTCCTGAACACGCTGCTGTACGGTCTGGAGGATTGAGCGCATCCCCTGCCGCGGCGACCGCTTCCACGATTTCGTTGTTCCTCATGACTGGCTGCGGGGGCCGGACAGGTCAGCCGCCGCATCCCCGGGCTTTAATTGCGAAACGGAGGGCTCTCCTTGAAAAATGTCATCTTTATTTCTCCGCATTTCCCGGTGAATTACTGGCACTTTTGCCATGAGCTGCTCTGCGACGGCGTGAACGTGTTCGGCATCGGCGATCAGCCCTATGACGAGCTGTGCCCCGAGCTCCGGGAAAGCCTGACGGAATACTACAAGGTCCCCTCGCTCGAAGACTATGATCAGGTCTATCGCGCAGTGGCCTTCTTCGCCTTTAAGTACGGGAGGATCGACTTCCTGGAGTCGAACAATGAATACTGGCTGGAGCAGGATGCCCGTCTGCGCAGCGATTTCAATATCCCGTGCGGCTTTCGCATCGGGGATATCCAGCGGATCAGGTATAAGTCCGGCATGAAGGAATACTATCGCCGCGCCGGGATCCCGACCGCGCGGTTCCACATGGTGGATGACGAAGAAGGCTGTCGCGCTTTCATCGGAGAAGTCGGCTGGCCGGTCATCGTCAAACCGGACAACGGTATCGGCGCAGCGGCCACTTACAGGCTGGAAAACGACGAACAGCTCGCTGCTTTTCTCGCCGGTTACGACGGCCGTCCCCCCTATATCATGGAGGAGTACATCGATGGGGAGATCGTTTCATATGACGCCATCCTCGATTCCCGCGGCGAGCCCCTGTTTGAAACGGGCAACATCACCGGCGTTTCGATCATGGACATCGTCAACAACCAGGACAGCGCCCTCTATCACATCCTCAAAGAGCTGCCCGAAGACACCCGCGCGTTCGGTCGGGCTGCGGCGAAGAGCTTTGGCGTGACGAGCCGTTTTGTGCACTTTGAGTTCTTCCGCCTCAAGAGCGACCAGCCGATCGGCAAAAAGGGCCAGCTCGTCGCACTGGAGGTCAACATGCGTCCCAGCGGCGGCTATACGCCGGATATGATAAACTATGCGCACAGCACGAACGTCTACAAGATCTGGGCGGATATGGTCGCCTTTGACCACTCGGAGATGCCCGTGGGCGAACACCGCTTCTGCGCCTTTGTCGGCAGACGGGACAGCAAACGGTACCGGTACGGTAACGAGGAGCTGGCCGCCCGCTATGCAGATGAGATACGCATGATGGAGCGCCTGCCGGACGCGCTGGCCCATGCGATGGGCAACCAAATGTTTCTGGCCGTTTTCGATACGCAGGAGGCGCTGGACGCATTTTATAAGGATGCCGTTGAATGCATATAAACGCATGTGCTGGACGTCTGTGACCGCGCGCGGCAGCGAGGAAAGCCTTTGGCCGGGCCCTGCCGCGCCGTTCTGCGTAGAGGATCGCTCCGGCCCGCAGGCCCGGAACACCGCCCTTGTCATGAAATGGGGACATCATGGAGCATGAGATCCTGTCCGGAGCAGATCCGGGGACAGCCGCCTGAAAACGGACATGAGAAGCGCCCGAAAACTCGAGGTTTTCAGGCGCTTGTTCGTCTCATCCGGCATTGGAACCGTCCCGCACCCGGCCAAACCTGAAGCTTCGGCCATACCGTCGGCGAATGCGCCCCGGATCGCAGCGGCGTATCGACCGGCCCGCGCGATCCCCGTCTGCTGCCGATACCGGATCGGCATGGATACCGCCCCGGATAAAAATGACCGTCACTTCCCGGCGCCATGCCGGGTGCGGTCCTTCTCACGAGCACGGTCCCTTCGCAAGAAGGATTTGACGGGAGCCCGGCGTATGATATAATGGATCCATTCAAGCGTGAAAGGTCGATCTGTCGCGTCTGTCATATATGACGGACAGGTCATGAACGCCAGGTGATCCTCCGGTCCACACCATTCCCGCCCGGGCATCATGCGGGAAAGATCTCCCGAGTCGGCGGTCCCCGGAGGGCCTCGCGTCGATGATCGCACGAGCACATCAAAGGAAGTGGCAATATGAAAAAAACCGTGGATCTATTTGTCGCCCTCGCCCTGCTATTGGGCTGCCTCGCGCTGTGCGCCTTCGCCCACGCCGAATCGGCGGAAGACTACCGCGGCATCTGGGTGGCTGACGGTGTCGCCGTCGAGATATGGCTCGAAGAAGGAGAGCTCTGCAGCCGAGCCGTTTTCACAGAGGAAGACGATAACGCGGCCATCTGGGATTACCACTCCTGCTGGTACGATGAAACGAATGCCTGCCTGGAGTGCGCGGGCGTCACGCGCATCATCGAGCACTATGAGTGGCTGACGGAAAGCGTACAGGAGCTGGACTGGTCGCTGAGCGATCTGAGCTTCGCCGACTTCAGGCTCTCGGAAGGCGGTCTGATCTTCACAGACGAGGCGCTGGACGCGCCGGTCGCGCTGAAAAAGCTGAGCGACGCCGACGCCGGGGATCGAACGAAAGGTCTGTCCTTCGTAGGCCGGTGGACGGCCGGATCCACAGAACTGCGGGTGGAGGACCGCGGCAGCTGCTATATGTTCACCGTCACCGTGCCCGTCGACGCCGACACCACGCACCGGTGGACGTACACCTGCCTCTACGATCCGGACAGCCATGCCATGGATTCGGTGAGCATCTCCCCCCTCCGGATCATCACCCGCGAGGAGGACGGCACCTCCGAGATCGATGACTGCAACACGGCCGGGCCCGCCTCGTTCGCCTTTGTCGACGCAGGCCGATTGGCCTGGCGCCAAAAAGAGGACGGCTCGGAGATCGCGTTTGAGAGGGTCGACGACCGGACGATCGCCGGATCATGAAGTTCAAACAGCTGAGGGGCTCTTCACGCGCGTCGTGATCAGACCCGCTGAGTTCCCATCGATGCAACGAAGCCGGGAGCCGGATGCTCGTCTTGACCGCGGGCCGGTCTGTGTTATAATGAATACGGTTTTCTGCTGATGAAGAGAAAGAGCGAGGCGATCACACGATGAAAAGGTTCCTTGTCACCATTCTGCTGATGGTCATGTTCTGCGCAGCCGTTCCCGGCTCTCTGGCGGAGCGGTCGAACGGGGCAGGCTCTCCGCTGCCGGTCAAGGTGCTGATCCTGCCCAAATTCGAGGTCGGAGAGCTGGCGGGAGACTTCCCCGGCGAAGCCCAGTATTTCTACGAGGCGTACCTGGCAGACGCCGAAGCGTACGATGTGCCCTATGGCGCGCCCGGCGCGAAGCTGTACTACAAGGACGGTGTGGCGCTCTGTGTGCTGGGCATGGGCAAGGTCAACGCGGCGCTCACCACCATGGCCGTTCTCTCGGACGCGCGCTTCGATTATTCACAGGCTTACATCCTCTCCACCGGCTGCGCGGGTTCGGCCGCAGAGACCACTGTGATGGGCGATGTCTTCCTGATCACGGCGGCGGTGGACTATGACCTCGGGCATCATGCGGACGGCCGGGAACTTGCGGATCCCGAGGGGATCTCCTGGTTCCATGACGCGGATTTTGACGATGCGGCCGTGGTCATCCTGGATCGGGAGCTGGCAGAAAAGGCCTACGCGCTCGTGAAAGACACGCCCCTGGAAACCACCGATCGTACGCGGAATTACATGCATCACGCCTTTGACGGCGCTGCCTGGGCCGTCCGCGATCCCCTGGTCCTTACCGGGACCACGGTTACGGGCGACAATTACTGGAAAGGCCCGCACGGACATGCGAACGCGCTGCTCATGGCGGAGACCTACGCGTGCCCCGATCCGTATGTGACGACCGAGATGGAGGACGTCGCCGTGGCCCGGGCGGCGCAGCGGATGGGCCTGCTGGACCGTCTGATCGTGATCCGCGGCAGCGTGAATATGGATGTGTTCATGCTGGGTGTCACACCGGAAAACCTGTGGGGCCATGCGGAAGCGATGACCCTGGCCGATGAGGACAGCATCGAGGCAGCCGACATCTTCGCGGTTTCCATGAAGAACAACTTCGATGTGGGGCGAGTCGTCATCGACAGCATCCTCTCCGGGGAATTCTGATCCGCTGCACCGGTCCTGCGGCGCATTCCGATCGGTCCCTGCCGAACGCTCCGGGTGTCAGGGGGACGGTTCTCTTGACAACGCCTCCTTTCAAGCACATTGGAACGATCCGAAACCGCGGAAGCACGAAACGTGAAGGGCCACGCCTTCCGTGTTGACGGCAACAGGTAGGTGTGGTAGAATGCAGCCGGTGAAGGCACTTTCAACCGTTATGTACAAGACCTTCGACAGGCTCGAAGTGTGAAGGCCGGTCGACCCACCGCCGAAGCGCGATCATGCGGGGTTGTGCACTTTCCCAGCAGGGGTATGCACTTTTGAATACCCCTCCGACGGATCGTCGACAGGTATCACGATCGACCGGATCAGACATGAAAAGCCTGGAAGCATTGCGTTTTCGGGCTTTTTCTTTTTAGGCCGGAGCCGAGCCCCAACCGGCACCGGGAAAGGCGCTCGCCTGCTTCTGAGCGAGGGCCACGCGCTCCGTCGGATCGTCC
>JAFRMB010000116.1 GCA_017430945.1 Clostridia bacterium
CGTGCCCGGCTGCGTACGATTGACCTATACCGTAGCCGATACGGGCATGGGCATGAGCCCGGAATTCATGAAGACCATGTACCAGCCGTTCTCGCGTCAGACGGACAGCCGCGTCAACAGCATCCAGGGCACCGGCCTCGGCCTGGCCATAACGAAGCAGATGGTCGACCTGATGGGCGGAACGATCACCTGCGAGAGCGAGCAGGGCAGGGGAACGACCTTCACCGTCGTGCTGGATATCCCCGTGGCGGACAAGCAGCGGGACGACATGCGGCTCGACTCGATGGACGTCCTTATCGTCGACGACGACGAGATCTTCCTGAGCACGGAATCCGACCTGCTCGGGTCCATGGGCGCCGCGGTGGAGCAGGCGCGCGGCGGAGAAGACGCGCTCGGCATGATCGTCAGGAGACATGAGGCCGGAAGGGATTACCGCGTCGTGATCATCGACTGGAAGATGCCGGATATGGACGGCATCGAGACGATCCGCCGGATCCGCGCGGAGGTCGGCGCGGCCATCCCCATACTGCTGATCTCCGCGTACGACTGGTCGGATATCGAAGACAGGGCAAAGGAGGCCGGCGCGAACGGATTCGTCAGCAAGCCGCTCTTCCGGTCCACCCTCTACGACAAGATCAACGCGCTCATCGGCGAAGAGTCCAGGTCCGTCGAACCGGAGGACGATCATTCGGATCTGGCGGGGCTGCATATCCTGGTGGCGGAGGACAACGACGTCAACTGGGAGATCATATCCGCCATGCTCGGCATGTTCGGCATCACGTGCGACCGCGCGGAAAACGGCCGCATCTGTGTGGATACGATGCGCGAGGCCGAAAAGGGCCGCTATGAACTGATATTCATGGATGTACAGATGCCGGAGATGAACGGCCTCGACGCGACCCGGGCGATCCGGAAGCTGGAGGATCCCTGGGCGTCCTCCATCCCGATCGTCGCGATGACGGCGGACGCGTTCTCTGAAAACGTCACGGAATGCCTGAACGCGGTAATGAATGGGCACATCGCAAAGCCCATCGATATCAAACTGGTCATCAAAGAGATCCGTAGGATCAAGGAAGGAAGGGAACAAGCTTGAAGAAGACGATGTGTGTGCTCTTTGCGGTGCTGATGATCCTGGGTCTGACGGTCCACCCCGCACCGTGGCGGGAGGCGAAAGCGGAGGAGGACTTCCGGCCGGCTCTGGACACCTCCATCGACTGTCAGATCAACGTCATCGGCGGTTACAGCAACTTTGAGGCGCTGGAAGCCGAATACGACCGTTTCAACGAGTATTATCCCAACGTGAAGCTGATGTTCACGAAGATCGATGACTATAACAACATGGTCGGCACGGTCCTGGGGGGAAACGACGCCCCCGACATCTACGTCAATTACTCCTGGATGTACGATCGGGAGCAGTACAGAGCTTCCATAGATCATGCCGAGGATCTGGCCGATCCCGCGCTGGGGCTCGACCTGGACTGCATCCGCAGCAACATCATTCTGAACACGAAAGACGGTACGCTCCCGATGGTCCCGGTCTTCTCGAACACCTACGGCATGCTCGTGAACAACGATCTCTTTGAAAAAGAGGGCCTGAGCATTCCCACGACCTATCAGGAGCTGGTGGACGTCTGCAAAGCGTTTCGCGAGAAGGGCTATGACAACCCGATGATGGGCTTCTCCAGAGAGGAGACGACGTCGCTCTTTACCGTGACGATGTATCCGTTCTTCTGCGGAACGGTGGCGCACGATGCAGAGGCCGTCAAAAAGCTGAACGCCATGGATCCCTCGGCCGGCGAGTACATACGGCCCTCTCTTGAAAAGATCGTGCAGTTCCTGGACGAGGGCTGCGTGGATCTGGATGCCTGCTCGGAGATCGAAAACAACTATGAAGGCGTGATCCTTCGCTTTTTCGAAGGCGACGTCCCCATGATGACCTGCTCCGGAGACACCGTCTCAGGCACGAAAAAGCGCGAGGACCGTTCCGAGGCATTCATTGCAAACCCCTTCACATACACCTTTGTCCCCGTTCCCATGTCGGACGAAGGCGCTTACTTCCTCGATCTTCCGAATCTGCAGTTCTCGGTCAACAAGGACAGCCCGAATCTGGACATGGCCAACGAATTCATGCGCTTCCTGATCACGTCGCGCGAGCTGAACGAGATGGCGCAGAAAAAGGGCCTCATGTCGCCGACCAAAGACCTGTCTTTCAACGCAGTATACGCCGCATTCGGGAGCATTCCGGAATCCCGGATCCTGTCGCCGGAAGAGTTCGGCCTGACGGATGACGCCGTCATACAGCTCAGGCAGGCGGTCTACGGCGTCGGGACAGGCTCGATGACCATAGACGAGGCCGTTGCCCGCTACGGCACCTTCGAGTAGATCACAGGCTGCCCGCGACCCCTCTTCCGCCTTGCGGGCGGAACGGATCGCGGGCCTTTCTGTTTTTGCCATCCCGCTACGGCGGTATGGATGCGGCATCAAACGTCGCCGGTACTTTGGTCGACCGGACCATGAAGGAGGATCACCATGAAGCTCAGCTGTATCATCGGTCACAAGTGGAACGGCTGCACCTGCGAACGGTGCGGACAAACCCGGGACGAGGGCCACGACTTCCGGCCCGTTGAGCGCGCCTGCCGGGAGAAATGCGCCGTCTGCGGCAGGGTGCGGGACACCGCGCACCTGTGGCAGGGCTGCAAATGCGAGCGGTGCGGCGCGACGCGCGCCACCGGCCACGACTATCGGAGCGTCGAGGGTGCCCCCATCGTGCGCTGCGAGCGCTGCGGCGGCACGGCCGTCCCCATGGGCGACATCGCCAGGACGGACATGCAGGCCATCTTTACTGCGCTGGAGGCCGGCCATTTCAGCCTGGCGCAACAGCAGATCACGGGCAGCATGACCGCCGATCTCTCCGCTCTGGAAGAGATCGAGCAGGCGCTTTCAGCGGCGTCCGAGAAGGTCAGTCCGTTTAATATGAAGGCCGCGACGGGTGTGCTGAACGGCGCTTACGGCAACATGACCTATGCGGATCTGATGAATCTCCACGACAAGACCCAGGCGATCCTTGAGGTCATCCGACAAAAAATGAAGTGTCTGACCGACACGCGCTCCGGCGCGGCATCGGGTCAGGGCTTCGACCGGGACGCCTACCTTGCCCAAAAGCTGCGCGAGGGCAAGATCACCGAAGAGGGCATCCGGAGAATGAACCAGACCCGGGCCCTGCGCCCGCTTGTGACCGAGTTTGCCACCTATGTGGACCTGACGATGGACCAATCCAGGCTGGATGAGATGGAAGCAAAGCTGCTGGCCGAGGGCGAGATCGGCAGCAAGGCCGTGTTCGGTTTCCTGTTGGATTGCGGCTACGGCCGCTTGGACAGCGGCGTCATGTGGTGGAAGCAGGCCAAGCGCCTGACGCGGATGCTTCCGAAGTTCGCAGACCCGAGGCTGAAGGACCAGCTGAAAATGCTGGTGGACCTGGCTGACCGCACGAACGTTTGGGAGTATCACACCGAGATCGCCGACGTGGCGAAGGAGGAGCTTGCGAAGCTTTGATATGGGGATCGGTCTCGCTGCGGCATGCCGCACTTTCGATCCACGCTGCTCTTTCGCGGGAATGTCGAGGATCAGGATGACCACACGGGCTTTCTAAAACTACCGAAGCCGGATCGACAGATCCGGACCTGAAGGTGAGCGATATGCGTGAACTGATCAACGATCCTTTTTACGGGCTGATAGCTGCCTATAAAAACTGTGTCATCGACTACTGTCTCATTGAAGATGATACACCGCATCAGGGGAGGCGTTCGCATAAGGACGCCGTTCTGTTTGCGATGCTCAAAGTGATCGAGCGTTATATCGACAGGCAGCTCAAGGCAGAGATCAGCTATTGCAGAAAGGTCGAAGACGAACCGTTCCCGTGGTCCCTGGATATGGGGAAAGCGCAGGCCCATCAGATCGATCCCGCGGAGCTGCTGCACATACCTGAGATACTGCATACAGACCGCATCGGCCAAAGGTTTTATGACTGCGACCCGCCGGACGCTTTGAATGGCGATCAGATCCCCTATTGGTACGCCTTCTGGGAAACACCGCACACATCCGGCTATGGGCCGGATGATTTTCGCAGGGTCAATTCCGTTTTGTTCCCGGAGGGCACAGACGAACTGGAAGTTTATGAGTGGACGACGGACTGGTCGAACCACTTCTACGCCGGTCATGAATGGTGGGGCGCGGCGTGCTGGAGCATCTATGATAAGCGCATGAACAGATACGTCGTCATCATGGCGTCAGCGACAGACTGACGGATCCCGGTTCGTCGATCTGTTTGCCGTCCGGCGGACCGTTGACGCCGTCCGTCTGCGGACGACAGTGTGTTACTGAGAGGTCTCACAAACCCGCTTCTGCGACGTGGTCGTTCGGGCCCATGTATCCCGGACATTTTATGCCTATGACTGAACGAGAATGGGACAAGCGCCTGCGCATCCGCACCATCGGCCGTGAGGATGAGGCCGATCCACACTATTCCCCCTACGAGCCAACGCCTTACGCAGTGCTGCAGCGTCTGGCTGACAGCGGCTGCATCAAGCGAAAGGATCATCTGCTGGACTATGGCTGCGGCAAGGGGCGCGTGGCGTTCTTCATGGCATCCGTCGTCGGGTGCCGGGTGACGGGGATCGATCGCTCGCAAAAGCTGATCGACACAGCGATCGAGAATCGGCGCGCCTCCCGCCTGGGAGACCGGATCACGCTGAAATGCTGCCTGGCAGAGCAGTATGAGATCGCCGATGAAAATGTGTTTTTCTTTTTCAATCCGTTTTCTGAGAAGGTGTTCGGGAGCGTTCTGAGACGGCTGGAGCGGTCGTGGATGGAGCGACCGCGGGCATTGTCCGTCATCTGCTACTATCCCTCCGAGGCATACGTGCACTGCCTCGATGGCCTGCAGCAGATCGACGAGATCGACTGCCGTGACCTGTTCAGCGGGAAAAGCGATCCGCGGGAGCGCATCGTTGTGCACCGGTTCGCCGAGTGATGTGCATCGCACGTGACATGGGGACGGTTCTCTTGACAACGCCTCCTCTCTCTGGTATACTCCGATCAGAGGAAGGAGGCGGCGTTTTATGCCAAGAGCAGCCCGCAGGAAGAGTGAGAGCGGCTATTACCACGTCATGCTTCGAGGCATCGGCAGACAGATCCTGTTTGAGGATGAGGAGGACAACGAGCGCTTTCTGACCACTTTGCAGCGCTACCGGCAGGAGTTGGGCTTTGAATTGGTGGCCTATTGTCTGATGGAGAACCACGTCCATCTGCTGCTGCACGACGACCGGGATCGATTGGACCTGATCATGAAGAAGATCGCCGGGAGCTATGCCTATTACTTCAATCGCAAATACGACAGGAGCGGCCATCTGTTCCAGGACCGGTATGGCAGCGAAGCGATCGAGGATGATGCCTATCTTTTGACCGTCATCCGTTATATACACAGGAATCCGGAAAAGGCGGGGATCGCCGGGGCCGGGGACTATCGCTGGAGCAGCTACGGCGCCTATCTGAAGCAGTGCGCGGAGGTGGATAATGCTCGGGCTCTGGAGTTGATCGGCGGGCCCGCGCGGTTTGAGAGCTTCATGGCGAGCGCCGAGGAAGGAAGCTGCCTCGACATCCATGAGAAGGCGGCCATGAGAGACGAAGCCGCAAGGGAATGGATCTGTGCGCGTTATGGGATCTCCAGTGGGACCCAGCTGCAGCAGTGGGAGAAGCAAGAGCGGGATGCGGCGCTGAAGGAATCGAAGGCCGCGGGGATGTCGATAAGACAGCTGGAACGGCTGACTGGGATCAACAGAGGGGTCATTCAGAAAGCCTGAATGGCTTTGAATGGGTTGTCAGGAGAACACCGTCCCCATGACACACCGCATGACATACGGAGGAGAATATGGTAGAACTCAGAGCGATAACAGAGGAAAACTTTATCGACGCATTCGGTCTTGAGCTGGCGCCCGGCCAGGAGGCGTACGTGTCCCACCCGATTCGCAGTCTCGCACAGGCGTATGTCTATCGGGAGCAGTGCCAGCCGTTCGGCATCTATTGGAAAGACAGGATGGTCGGATACGTCATGGTGATCTACGATTACGACATCCCTGAATACGACATCTGGCATATGATGATCGACGCGTCGATGCAGGGTCGAGGCATCGGCAGCGAGGCCCTCGACCGGGTCATCGAATACATCCGCACGAAGCCGTTCGGCGATTCGGACCGAGTGGCCCTGACCTGCAACAAAAACAACCCCGTCGCGAGAAAGCTGTATGAGAAAAAGGGCTTTTCCGCGACCGGCGTCGAGGATGAGGACGAGATCAAGCTCGTCATGATGCTCGAACGATGACTCCTGCGGCAGGGCGGCGCACCGTGCGCCTCTTTTACCGGTGCTGTGCCCACACGTTTGCGGTCGGATCGATCGCATGCTCCATCCCGCTCGGGCGCTGATCGATGCGATATGCCTGGCGGCTGCGTCGGCATATCCTGATCCGCCCATCCTGACCCGGACTTGTGAAGGAGACACACGATGAGCATAGCGAAAAACAGCATGCCGATCCTCGAGCATGACACCGATCCGACGAGCGTGGTCACACCGGATCATGAGCACTTGCCAATGGTCCTTCCCCGCAAGGCGGTCTTCGCTTTTCTCGGCAGCGCCGTGGATCGGTATGCGATTGAGCATGATGCACCGATCATATCATACTTCGTTTCTGCGACAAAGGATTATCCGGTCTATCTGCTCGACGTGGACGGACAGAAGGTATGCCTGGTCCAGGCCCCGGTCGGCGCGCCGGCCGCGGCTCAGATACTGGACTGGCTGATCGCCTATGGCGTCAGGGAGATCATCAGCGGAGGTTCCTGCGGCGCACTGACGGATCTGCCTGAGGGCATGTTCCTGATCCCCAGCAGGGCGCTCCGAGACGAGGGGACCTCCTATCACTATCTTCCGCCGGAGCGCTTCATCGATGTATCCGGGATCGCGCAGGCCGCCATTGAGAAGGCCGTGAAGGCCCGCGGTCTTACGTACGGGAAGGTCGTGACGTGGTCGACAGACGGCTTCTTTCGCGAAACGAAAGAGAAAGTGGCTTATCGAAAGCGCGAAGGGTGCTCGGTCGTCGAAATGGAGTGCTCTGCGCTGGCGGCCTGTGCGAAGCTGCGGGGCGCCGTCTGGGGGGAGCTGCTGTTCACGGCCGATACGCTCGCGGACGCCGGGAATTACGACGCGCGCGATTGGGGCGGCGATTCAAAAGAGCTGGCATTGGCCCTGTGCATCGAGGCCGTCATGAATATATGAATCAGCCAGAGCGGCAGCGGCAGCGCGCCGCGCAAGGCCGCCAACGAAGGAGAATATGGATATGGATTACATAAGGGTCACAAAGGACAATCTGGCAAGCGAGCATATCTGCTGCGCCATCTCAAACAACAGGGATATCCAGGTCGCTTCCAAGAAGGCGTGGCTGTCGGACCGCTTTGACGACGGCCTGGTCTTTCTGAAAAGCACGGAACGGGGAAAATGCTTCATCGAGTACATCCCCGCGGAGAATGCCTGGAACCCCATCGACGCCGACGGCTACATGTACATCGATTGCCTTTGGGTCTCCGGCTCTCTCAAGGGGCACGGATACTCGAGCGACCTGCTGGACAGGTGCATTTGCGACAGCAGAGATAAAGGCAGGAAAGGCCTGTGTATCCTTTGCGCGGCAAAAAAGAAGCCGTTCCTCGCCGATCCCGGTTTTTTGAAACACAAGGGATTCTCCGTGTGCGACGAGGCGGACAACGGCATCCAGCTGTGGTACCTGCCGTTCGATCCCGATGCTGCGCCGCCGAGGTTCCGGGAATGCGCGAGGCATCCGCATGTGGAAGAGGATGGCTATGTCCTGTACTACACCAGCCAATGCCCGTTCAACGCGAAGTATGTGCCGATCGTCGAGCAGACAGCCAGGGCGCACGGCATTCCGTTCCGGGCGATCCACATCGAAAGCAGGGCGGAAGCGCAGAACGCGCCGACTCCGATCACGACCTACGCGCTGTTCCGTGACGGATCGTATCTGACGAACGAGCAGATGAATGAGGCGCGCTTCTTGAAGCTGATTGCCCGATAGCATCCGTGCCTGCGCGGCGCCCGGTCGGGGCGCAGGATCCGGCCCTGCGCGTTTGGGTCTGACTATAGCTTTGGAAAAGGCTGTATGAGAAGGATGATGATATCGATGACGGCGGCTGAATTGTGGGAAAGATCCGGGTTGACCGGCAGGTACGAGGCCTGGGCCTTCGGCGGCGCTCCTGACAAGCTGGCCGAGCTGACCGCAAAGGGTCTGAAGACGGCGACCAGCTCTGCCCTGAGCCTCTTCCGGGCGTCGCAAGAGCCGTTGCCGCAGGCGGGCGACTACAGCGTGATCCTGGATTCAAAGGGGAATGCCGTCTGCATCATAAGGACGACGAACGTGTATGTGACCCGATTCGATCAGGTTCCGGAAGTACACGCCATCATGGAGGGCGAAGGGGACCTGTCTCTGGACTACTGGAGAAGCGTCCACGAGGAATTCTTCACGGAAGAGCTTCGATCCATCGGGCTGCGCTTCGGCCCCGACATGGATGTCGTTTGTGAAGCGTTCGAGCTGGCTTATGTCGAATGATCCCGGCCTTCAGGAACGCAGGCGCGGCGCGAAGCCGGCACCTTTCGGTTGCCCGGATGGGGTCGGTCGTGCTATAATGCTTTTGCCGGATCGATCGCTGCAGGCTCTGCCTGCAGGGACCGGCTTCGTCATTTGGGATGGATCCCCGACTTCGCGCAGCGACGGATGATCCCGGTCCAAAGCCTTTGTTCGCGGACATGAGGGTCTCCGGTTTGCCCGGAAGGCGCATGACGGCCGTCAGCCGGACTGACAGTGCGGGCGACGGGTCCCCGTCCGGAAGGATCGCATATGCGCGCTCCACGATGCGTAGGTAGCCTGCGCCTTGCCTCTGTGATAGAATGTCGCTGAAAGGAGGCAAACGCCATGGATAAATACGTTACCGGAAGCGTGATACGCAAGCTTCGCGAGCGCAAAAGGATGACCCAGGAGGAACTGGCCGGGCAGATCTTTGTCAGCGGCAAGGCGGTGAGCAAATGGGAGACCGGCCAGGGCTTCCCCGATATCAGCCTGCTCGAACCGCTGGCAAGGGCGCTCGATATCTCCGTGATCGAACTGTTGTCCGGCGAGGATGTCCGCAACTTGAACCGGTCCGCCAATATGGCGAAGGGATCTTTCTATGTCTGCCCCGTATGCGGCAACGTGATCCTGTCGACCGGCGAGGCCGTCGTGAGTTGCTGCGGCATCACGCTGCCGCCGCTCGAGCCGGAGGACCCGGACGCGGACCACGCGATCCGCTCGGAGATCTTCGAGGACGAATACCGCGTCACGGTCGATCACCCGATGGCCAAAGATCACTACATCTCGTTCCTCGCGGCGGTATCCGACCGCAGCGTGCAGCTCACAAAGCTGTATCCTGAAGAGAGCGCCGAAGCGCGGTTCCGGATAGACGGGGTCAGGCATTTTATCGCCTGCTGCAACCGGCACGGTCTGTTCCGGCTGAAGCCGAGATGAAGATCCGTGGATGCCGTCTGCCGGCTCCCCGGCGGCGGCATCGCCCCGGCTCTGCATAACATGAAAAGGAAATGATGGCTTTGGATCAGTTGTACCGTCTGACGCTCCTGTTCTTCTTCTATGCGTTCATCGGCTGGTGTACGGAAGTGACGCTGAAGTACATCCAGTATCATCGCTTCATCAATCGTGGTTTTTTGGCCGGGCCGGTCTGCCCGATCTACGGCGCGGGCGCTCTGCTGATCACACTGTTCACGGGCGCCCTCTCTCCCATCGAACATGCCATCGGCACCACCTTCATCCTATCCTTCGTCGTGTGCGGCACCGTGGAATACCTCACCAGCTATGTGCAGGAAAAGCTGTTCCATGCGCGCTGGTGGGATTACAGTCAAAAGCCGATGAACCTGAACGGGCGCATCTGGATCGGCAACCTGATCCTGTTCGGCCTTGGCGGCATCGTCGTCGTATATGCCGGCGATCCGCTGTTCGACAGGCTATTCGTGCGGCTCCCCCACCCGGCACAGAAGACGGTCACATTGATCCTTCTGGCGGTATTCATCGCCGATTGTGTGAACACGCAGTTCATACTGAAGCTGGTCAGGACCGGGATCAGGCACAGTGAAGCAGATGACACAGAGGAGATCAAAAGGGAGATCGCACACCTGTTCAGCGACAGGAACGTGTTCTACCGCCGCTTCGTCGACGCCTATCCCGAGGTCGTCTACCGCACCGAGCGCGTCAAGGAGCGGTTGAAGGCCGTACAGCGCGAGACAGAGCGCTTCCGCCAGGAAGCCGAGGAACAGTACCGGGCGTTCGTCAGGTCGCTCGAGGCCCCTGCCTCTATCCGCAGCAGGATCATCAGCAAGCAGGGCCGGCTCATCGAGATGCTCTATGATGCGGACCACGTGTCGGAAGAAGCCGCTGCGCTGAAATCAGAGATAGACGGCGAGCTGGAGCGGCTGAACGCGCATCCGCTGGTCAAGACCCTGAACCGGCTGGGCAGTGCGGATGCATTCAAAGGCGCCGGCAGTTGATCGACTGCCGTCACGAGAAGGCAATGAGCGGCCAGTGAGGTGGATGCGTATGCTGTTTCACGCAAAGGAATCGACGATCCAGGTATCCGGCAGCCGAATGACGTACGTGTCGTTTGGCAGCGGCAGCGCGCCGCTGGTGATGATCCCCGGGCTCAGCCTCAGGTCCATACACGGTTCTGCGCTGCCGCTGGCCTGGATGTTTCGCATCCTCAGCCGGGATCACAAGGTCTATGTTCTGGACAAAAGGGAAGCTGTCCCGGAGGGATGCCGGATAGTCGACCTTGCGAACGACGCGGCGGAGGCCATGCATCAGCTCGGCATCGGCCGCGCCGACGTGATCGGCATCTCGCTGGGCGGCATGATCGCCCAGCAGCTCGCGCTGGATCATCCCGGGATCGTGCGACACCTCGTGCTCGGCGTGACGCTGAGCAGGCCGAACGACACCCTTCGGGCCGTCATCGGCAAGTGGGTGCGCGATGCCTCTGACGGCGACCTGCGGGCGATCGTCCCGGATATGATGAAAAAAATGTACTCGGATCGTTATCTCAGGAAGTATCGATGGCTGTTCCCGATCGCCTTAAAGACGGCGAAGCTGGACGATCCCGAGCGCTTTATCCGGCTCGCGAAGGCCTGCCTGACCTGCGATACCTATGACCGTCTGGACCAGCTTCGCTGCCCGGTGCTGGTGCTCGGCGGTGCGGACGACAGGATCGTCACGGCAAAGGCGTCCGAGGAGATCGCGGATCGGATCGGCTGTCAGATCCACATGTATGAGGGCCTTGGCCACGCCGCCTATGAGGAGGCCGGGGATTTCGACCGCAGGATCTTCGATTTTTTGAAAAATGACCCTGCGTGATGGGTTGCTCATGACGCTGCGTCATGCGCTATCCTGATCGCGAAGGAGGTGAAACGCTGTGTCCAAATACACGACTGGTGAGATCGCCAGGCTCTGCGGCGTGACCGTCCGCACGGTCCAGTACTACGACGCCCGTGGGATCCTCGTGCCGAGCGAACTGACGGATGGCGGCAGAAGGCTGTATTCCGAAGACGATGTGAAGCGGATGAAGATCATCTGCTTCCTGCGCGAGCTCGGCCTCTCGATCGATTCGATCGGCCAGCTTCTCGCCGAAGAAGATCCGGGCAGTGTCATTTCTCTGCTCCTGGATCAACAGGAGGCGTCGCTGAAGGAAGAGATCATCGAACGGGAGGACAAGCTCAGGAAGCTTGCCGAGCTGAAAACCGGATTGAAGAGCGTCAGCGCATTCTCGGTCGAATCCATCGGGGACATAGCGTACATCATGACGAACAAAAAGAAACTGAGGCATCTTCGCATCACCATGATCGCGGCCGCGATACCGCTCGGCATCCTGCAGTGGTCGTCCATCATCCTGTGGATCACCAGGGGGATCTGGTGGCTGTTTCTGGTCTGGGTCATCGTCGCGATCCCCTATACGATCCTGCTCGCCAGGTGGTATTTCAGGAAGATGGCCTACATCTGCCCGCAGTGCCACGCGGTCTTTCAGCCGACCCTCAAGGAAGGCCTCTGGGCCAACCACACATACGCCACGCGCAAGCTCACCTGCCCCTCCTGCGGGCATCGCGGCTTCTGCGTGGAGGTGGCGGCCGATCCGGACATGAAAGGCGACGCAGTGGCGCAGTGAAGGATAAAATGGATATGGGGAGATGCGCGTCGATGGACGAACTGGTCCTGTACATACACGGAAAAGGCGGGAGCGCTTCGGAGAGTGAACACTTCAGGCCCCTGTTCCCCGGCAGAGATGTCGCGGGCCTCGACTACAGGACCTCCACTCCCTGGGAGACGGGGAGAGAGATCCGCGTCGCCGTGGAATCTTTCAGGCGTAAGTACGCAGGCATCACGCTGATCGCCAACAGCATCGGCGCGCTGTTCAGCATGAGCGGAGACCTGGACCCTCTGATCGACAAGGCGTATCTCATCTCCCCGATCGTCGACATGGAGAAGCTGATCCTCGGCATGATGGCCAGCGCCGGCGTGGCGGAGGCGGAATTGCGTGAACGCGGCGTGATACCGGTCCCGGGTGGAGAAGACCTTTCATGGGCGTATCTTTGCTACGTCCGGGAACACCCCGTCCGTTGGACCGTGCCGACGGAGATCCTCTATGGGAAAAGAGACGCATTGACTTCCCTTGAGACCATCGAAGCGTTCGCGAAGGAACACGGAGCCGGTCTGACCGTCATGGAGGACGGCGAGCACTGGTTCCATACGGATGCGCAGCTGCGCTTCATGGATGACTGGCTGATGCGCTGCGATGACAGGTCTCTTTCCGTGAACGGCACGCGATACCGCCTTCTCCGGCTCCTGGGGCGCGGGAAAGGCGGGTATTCGTATCTGGCGGAGCGGAAGGGGCAGCGCGCGGTGCTGAAGCAGATCCACCACGAGCCCTGCGACTACTACGCCTTCGGAAACAAGATCGAGGCGGAGCGCCGCGATTACGCGCGTCTGAAGCAAGCCGGCGTCCGCGTGCCCGATATGCTTGACATCGACACCGAAGCGGAGCGGATCTTGAAGGCCTACGTCGCCGGACCGACCATCGACGAGCTGTTGCGCGCGGGGGTCTCTGTCGAGGCATGGATCCCACAGGTGCGGGAAATGGCGGCGAAGGCCAGGGCCGCCGGTTTGAACATCGACTATTACCCCACCAATTTCGTCGCGTCGGGCGGATCGCTCTGGTATGTGGATTATGAGTGCAACGCGTACGTGGAGCGATGGGATCTGGAGCACTGGGGCCTCAAGTACTGGCAGGTGGGATCCCATGTCTGACCCGCATGCCATCACAAAACGACGCTGCCGGAAAGGAGCGCAGCCCATGGCATTTGACTTCAAAAAGGAATACAAGGAATTCTATCTGCCGAAGGGCGAGCCGCACATCGTCACCGTCCCGCCCATGCAATACATCGCCGTGCGCGGACATGGAGACCCCAATCAGCCGGACGGTGCGTATAAACAAGCGATCTCACTGCTCTACGGAGTCGCGTTCACGATCAAAATGAGCAGGAAGGGCGACCGCACGATCGCAGGGTATTTCGATTATATCGTGCCGCCGCTGGAGGGCTTTTGGTGGCAGGACGGCGTCGACGGGATCGACTACGCACACAAGGAGCGATTCAACTGGATCTCCGTCATCCGCCTGCCCGATTTCGTCACGAAAGCATATCTCGAATGGGCCGTCGAAGAGGCGACGCGAAAGAAAAAGGCGGACCACTCCCGCGTCGAATTCTTCGTATACGACGAAGGTCTGTGTGTTCAGTGCATGCACACGGGGAGCTACGACGACGAGCCCGCGACCATAGCGGCGATGC
Source organism: Clostridia bacterium (assembly GCA_017430945.1). Next base: position 13,985 of record JAFRMB010000116.1, read on the forward strand.
ACGCCTATATCGAGGATGCTGGGTATGTGCCCGATCTGACCGATCAGCGGATGCACCATGAGATCTATCTGAGCGACGCGCGGAAGGTCGCACCGGAGAAGCTGAAGACCGTGATACGACACCCGATCAGGAAGAAGTGACTTCTGAAAGGATCGTGCATATGAAAAACGGAAGGGCCCCCGATCCGAACGTGATCCATCCGATCGAAGGATACGAAAAAGAGATCTATGTGAAGCCGACGGTCAGACATCCGAACATTATCGTCGGAGACTTCACCTATATCGCCGACGCCGACTTTGAAAGTCATGTCACGCATCTCTACGAATGGAACGGCGACAGGCTCATCATCGGAAAGTTCTGTCAGATCGCCGCCGGGGTCGAATTCGTCATGAACGGCGCCAATCACCAGATGAACGCCGTGTCGACCTTCCCGTTTTACACACTGGAAGGATGGGACATGGCACCGCCGCCCGCAGCCGACCTGCCGCTCAAGGGCGATACCGTCATCGGCAACGACGTGTGGATCGGCCAGAACGCCGTCGTGCTGCCGGGCGTCCACATCGGCGACGGCGCGATCATCGGCGCGAACTGCGTGGTCGGCTGCGACATCGAACCCTATGCCATCGCGGTCGGCAACCCGGCGCGCGTGCTGCGCAAGCGCTTCGACGACGAGCTGATCGGACTGCTGCTTCGGTTCAGGTGGTGGGACCGGACGATCGACGAGATCGACCGCCTGATCCCGCTTTTGACCTCAAGCGATCTGGAGGCGGTCAGGGCCGAGCTCAAAACGCGGCTCGAACGGACCTGAACCCGTCTTCTCGCCGGCGGCGCTGCCCGCCGGTTTTTTCTCAAAGCCCGGCTTCGGCGAGGACTTCGTCGATGAGCGGCGTGCTGTCATTGACGAAATCCAGCACATATGCCTCATCGATGAAGCGCACGGGGTCGTGCCGCGGGCATTCGCCGCGATACGCGTCCAGTATCACCTTCCGCCATTCGGTGAACTCATAGGCGGTCAGCAGCGGGTGATCCTCCGGCACGGCTGCGGTCGCGATCAGCCCGAGGAGCTGTTCAAGTCGCGGATGGCTGTGATACAGCGCAAAATCGGTAACGAACGTATCGTTGTAGTATCGGTCGATGTTCAGCTTGCCGTCCGGCTTCATGAGGCCCGGCAGCTGCTCCATGTACCTCGGCACCCACTGGCAGTCGGTCAGCACGTGGACGGCGTAGCCCACGTCGAACGGTGTTCGGTGGGCGCGCAGATAGGCCTCCACCGGCTCGCGGTGCAGACTTCGCCAGTTGTAAAGGTGGATCTCATCTTTATGCGACTTGTCGTCGTGGTCGCGGATATGTATGGCATCCGGCGACACCGCTCCCAGGAAGAATTCCGGGCTCTGCGCGTATTCGCGCCGGTCGCGGGCCCATCGGTCCGCCGCCAGCAGATGCACCATCGTCAATGCCATGATCGCAGCTCCTTTGCTTGATCCTTTTCTACTATTATAACATCCGGCCAGGTTTTGTCAAAGGCTGCGGCAAGGTTTATTGCAAATATAATCTGCGCCGCATTGACAACCCCTCATGGCGATGCTATAATGGCTGCGACAATTGAAGATTGCCTTATCCAGAGTGGCAGAGGGACAGGCCCGATGAAGCCCGGCAACCGGTCGCACGCGACAAGGTGCCAATTCCTGCGGCAGACAAGTGGTCACGCGGCGCTGCAAACCGAAGCATCCGCCGGTGCACACCACAAGCCGAAAGATGAGGCGGGATCGAAAGCGCTCTTTCCATGCTCGCCCATACGGCGAGCTTCTTTTTGTCGAATATCAACGATGGAGGACAGCCATGAGACACTTCTTTACTTCCGAATCCGTCACCGAAGGGCATCCCGACAAGATCTGCGACCAGATCTCCGACGCCGTGCTGGACGCCATACTTGCCAAGGACCCCGAAGCCCACGTCGCATGCGAATGCTGC
>JAFRMB010000117.1 GCA_017430945.1 Clostridia bacterium
CACGGCACGCACAGCGCCGCCGGCGATGATGCCGGTACCGGGGGCGGCGGGCTTCATCAGCACGCGGCCGGCGCCGAAGGCGCCCAGGACCTCGTGGGGAATGGTGGTGCCGCTCAGGGTGATGGTGTGCATGTTTTTCTTGGCGTCCTCGATCCCCTTGCGGATCGCTTCGCTGACCTCGCCGGCCTTGCCCATGCCGAAGCCGACCTTGCCCTTGCCGTCGCCGACGACCATGAGCGCGGAGAACTTCATGACACGGCCGCCCTTGACGGTCTTGCTGACGCGGTTGAGGGAAACGACCTTCTCGATGAGCTCGGGACCCTCTTCACGGCCGCGGCGGTTGTCGCGGCGATCGTTGTTGTAAGCCATAATTCGTTTCCTCCTCCCGCTTAGAACTTCAGGCCGCCCTCGCGGGCAGCTTCGGCCAGAGCCTGGACACGTCCGTGGTAGATATAGCCGCCGCGGTCAAAGACCACGTCCTCGATGCCCTTCTTCAGAGCACGCTCGGCGATGGCGGCGCCCACTTTCTTGGCTCCCTCGACATTGCTGCCGCGGCCTTCGAAATCCTTCTCAACGCTGGAGGCGGCCACGAGAGTGTTGCCGTTCACATCGTCGATGATCTGCGCATAAATGTTGCTCTCGCTGCGGAACACGCACAGGCGGGGACGCTCCGGGGTGCCGGAGATCTTGCCGCGGACGCGGGCGTGCCGCTTCTGACGCTGAGCAGCAGTGTTCGGTCTGTTAACCATTCAGGCGTACCTCCTTATTTCGCACCGGTCTTGCCTTCTTTGATGCGGACGACCTCGCCCTGATAGCGGATGCCCTTGCCCTTGTAGGGTTCGGGGGGACGCTTCTTGCGGGTGTCAGCAGCAAACTGGCCGACCTTCTGCTTGTCCATGCCCTTGATGATCACATGGTTGGCATCGGGGACCTCGATCTCGATCCCGTCGATCTCCGGGACGATGACCTGGTGGCTGTAGCCCAGGTTCATGACCAGGTTCTTGCCTTCCTTGGCGGCACGGTAGCCAACGCCCTGGATCTCCAGAGCCTTGGAGAAGCCCTCGGTCACGCCGATGACCATGTCGTTCACCAGCGTGCGGGTCAGTCCGTGCATGGCGCAGTTGCGCTTCTCATCGTTGGGGCGCTTGACGTGGAGGGTTTTGCCCTCGAGATCCAGGATCATCGCGGGATCGACGTCGCGTTCCAGCGTGCCCTTGGGTCCTTTGACGGTGATGTGATGACCGTCGATCTTGACTTCCACTCCGGCGGGAATGGTGATGGGAGCTCTGCCGATTCTAGACATATCTCTTCTCCTCCCTTACCACACGAACGCCAGGACTTCGCCGCCGACGTGCTCGGCACGAGCCTGCTTGTCGGTCATGATGCCCTTGGAAGTGGAGATGATGGCGATGCCCAGGCCCTTGAGGACGCGGGGCAGCTCGTCGGCGCCGGCGTACACGCGCAGGCCGGGCTTGGAAACGCGCTTCAGGCCCTGGATGGCCTTCTCCTTGCCGGGGAGATACTTCAGCGTGATGCGGATGACGCCCTGAGTGCCGTCGTCCACCAGCTGATAGGACTTGATGTAGCCCTCGTTCAGCAGGATGTCGGCGATGGCCTTCTTCATCTTGGAAGAGGGGACGTCAACGGTCTCGTGCTTGGCGGTGCCGGCGTTGCGGATGCGGGTCAGATACCGCGTGACCCTTACCGTGTATATTGTCATATCTGTATGCGAGGGTGTCTATCTGTTCACACCGATCCCCGTCATGATGATCTTGTGCTTCATAATCGGGATCGGCGGTATAACGAGCTATACGATCCGTGTATCGGCGACGCAGAGCTACGTTCCGGACGAGCGAAAAGGGCGTTTTAACGGCGCGTTC
>JAFRMB010000118.1 GCA_017430945.1 Clostridia bacterium
TGAAGAGCGTGCTGGAGGAAGTAAAGAAGTCCGAGGGACGCGTGATCCTGTTCATCGACGAGCTGCACAACATCGTCGGCGCCGGAAAGACCGAGGGAAGCATGGACGCAGGCAATCTGCTCAAGCCCATGTTGGCGCGCGGCGAGCTGCATTGCGTCGGCGCGACGACTCTGGACGAGTACAGGAAATACGTTGAGAAGGACCCGGCGCTGGAGCGCCGATTCCAGCCGGTGATGGTCAACGAGCCCACGGTCGAGGACACCATCTCGATCCTGCGTGGCCTCAAGGAGCGCTACGAAGTCTTCCACGGCGTAAAGATCGCCGACCAGGCGCTGATCGCCGCGGCGACGCTGTCCGACAGATACATCACCGACCGCTTTCTGCCCGACAAGGCGATCGACCTGGTCGATGAGGCCTGCGCCATGATCCGCACGGAGATCGATTCCATGCCGCAGGAGATGGACAGCATCTCCCGCGAGATCATGCAGAAGGAGATCGAAGAGGCGGCGCTCGCAAAGGAGGGCGATGCTTCCGCCCATCAGCTCGGGCGCGTGCAGGAGGAGCTGAAGTCGCTGCGCGAAAGGTTCAGCGGCATGAAGGCACAATGGGAAAAGGAAAAGATCTCGATCGGAAAGGTCCAGAAGCTGCGCGAGGAGATCGAACAGGTCAACGCGGAGATCGAAAAGGCGCAGCGGGAGTATGACCTGAACAAGGCAGCGGAGCTTCAGTACGGCCGACTGCCGCAGTTGAAGAACGAGCTGGCGGCCGAGGAGAAGACGGCCGAGGCGGCCAAGAGCGCCGATACGCTGCTGCACGACCGCGTGACCGAGGATGAGATCGCGCGAATCGTTTCACGCTGGACCGGCATCCCCGTGACGAAGCTCGTCGAGTCTGAGCGCGCGAAGCTGCTGCGCCTGGGCGATGTGTTGCACCAACGCGTTATCGGCCAGGACGAGGCCGTCAGCAAGGTCGCCGAGGCGATCCTGCGCTCCCGCGCGGGCATACAGGATCCGAACCGCCCCATCGGATCGTTCCTGTTCCTGGGACCCACGGGCGTCGGCAAGACAGAGCTTGCGAAGACACTGGCGCAGGCCCTGTTCGACGATGAGAAGAACCTGATCCGCATCGACATGACGGAATACATGGAGAAGTTCTCCGTGTCCCGCCTGGTCGGAGCGCCTCCGGGATATGTGGGCTACGAGGAAGGCGGCCAGCTGACCGAGGCCGTGCGGCGCAAGCCCTACAGCGTCGTACTGTTCGACGAGGTGGAGAAGGCGCATCCTGACGTGTTCAACATCCTGCTGCAGGTGTTGGACGACGGGCGCATCACCGACTCCCAGGGTCGCACGGTGGACTTCAAGAACACCATCATCATCCTGACCAGCAACCTGGGCAGCCAGATCATCCAGCAGGGCATCGACGCGGAGGGGCACCTGACCGAGGAGGCCAGAAAGCAGACCGAGGCGCTGCTAAAGACCCAGTTCAGACCTGAGTTCCTGAACCGGCTGGACGAGACCGTCATCTACACGCCGCTCACGCGCGACCAGATCGTGTCTATCATGCATCTGATGATCAGGGACCTGTCCCGCAGGCTCTCCGATCGCCGCCTGTCTGTCCGGCTGACGCCTGCCGCGGAGAGCTATGTGGTCGACAACGGCTACGACTCCGTATACGGTGCGCGTCCGCTGAAGCGCTTCATACAGCGCGCCATCGAGACGCCTATCGCCCGGATGCTGATCGAGCGCGATCTGCCCTCCGACACCACCATCGTGGTGGACGTGGAGGACGATGCCGTCGTGCTCAGCACGGAGGAGACCGTGCAGGAGGCATGACGCGGATAAGACAACAGCGGTCTCCCGGCTCCGTATCGGAGCGGGGGACCGCTTTCATCTTTGAGCGAGGCTAACGCAGCGTTGATGGATCTTTATGCGTGGCAGTCTGACCGGGCGGTCAATCCTCTTCTTCCAGCAGCTGATCGACCGCGTCCTGGATGGCGTCCCAGGGAAATCCGCGGCGTGCGAGAGCCTGTGAGAGCTTGCCGCGGGCCTGATACGCAGGCAGACCGGCATATTTGCGGTACAGGCTCTGCGCGGCTTCAAGGCATGCCTTGCGCTGCTGTTCGTCGTCAAATACGGACAGCGCGTCCTCAGCGGCGTCTTCGGTGATGCCCTTTGAGCGGAGCTTTTGCCGAAAGGCATAGACGCCTACGGGCCGGCGCGCATGAAGCTCCGCCATGCGCAGGGCGAAACGGGCGTCGTCGACGAGCCCGTTCTCACGAAGCTTTTGAAGCACCGCGTCGACCACAGGCTCGACAAAACCGCGGCGCCTGAGGCTCTGGGCGATCTCCTTTTCCGCATGTGCGGCGTTGTCGAGGGAGGTGAGCGCCGCTTCGTAGGCTTCCGGAAACTGTATGCCGGCAAGCCTGTCGGTATAGGCGTCGATGTCGATCTCATCCCCTGCGCTGAGCGGACATTTGTCAAAGTGCGCCTTTCGCACGCGCAGCGCAATGACGCCGTCCACGAGGATATCGACCCGTCCGCGATTCTCTTCGATGCCGCTGATGATGGGCATTTCGGCGACCTCCTGCGAAGAATTTGGTGATTTCAGGATAATTATACCCGGATTTTCTTGACGCATCCAGCGGTTTTGTGTTATCATATACGCGTTATCGTACTACTGGGAGGGATTGTCCATGTCCGGACACAACAAATGGTCGACCATCAAGAATAAGAAGGCCAAGACAGACGCCGCGAAGGGCAAGATATTCACCAAGATCGGTCGCGAGATCGTGATCGCCGTCAAGACCGGCGGCAGCGCCGATCCCGCGTTGAACAGCAAGCTGAAGGACGTCATCGCCAAGGCAAAGGCTGCCAATATGCCGAACGACAATATCCAGCGTTCGATCAAGAAGGCTGCCGGCGAGGGCGAATCGGCCAACTATAAGGAAGTCACCTACGAGGGTTACGCTCCCTGCGGCGTGGCGGTCATCGTGGAGATCGTGACCGACAACCTGAACCGCACCGCCAGCGAGGTGCGCCACATCTTCGACAAGTGCGGGGGCTCGCTCGGCGCCAGCGGCTGCGTTTCCTGGAAGTTCGAGCGCAAGGGCGTCATCGTCATCGACAATTCGAAGGGGATGGACGAGGACGAGCTGACCATGCTCGCGCTGGACGCAGGTGCCGACGATGTGGAGTACAACGAGGACTCCGCCGTCATCTACACCGCGCCGGATGACTTCTCTGCCGTGCGTGACAACCTGGAGAACGCCGGCTGCACGTTCCTGTCTGCGGAGCGCGCCATGATCCCGACTTCCACCACCGAGCTGCCGGATGAGGAGAGCGTGCAGAAGGTCACGAAGCTTCTGGACTGGCTGGAGGATTATGACGACACCGAAAACGTGTATCACGACGCCGAGCTGCCCGACGAGGACGACGAGGAAGACTGACGCCATAGCCGACCCTTACGAATCAAAATGAGCGTGCGCAGGCGCGCTCATTTTAGTTTTGGTGCGCCTTCTTTGCTCGCGGATGCGCTATCAAAGTTTCAAAGCGTGTATCGCCCCGGATCGCGCTCGAAATTGCGGAAATGCACGCGCTCAGCTATTGACATTTAACATGAGGCAGACTATAATACGAAAATGAAATTGAAAACAGAATTCATAATGGATGGATGAGCATGATGCGAAAATGGTTGATCCTGATGATCGCGGCGATGTTGATCGGCTGCGCTGCAGTGGCTGCGGAGGCAGAGCTTTCGATCGTGTGTACGGACTTTCCCTGCTATGACTTCGCGCGCGCGGTGGCGGGCGGGAGGGCGGATCTGTCCATGCTGATCAAGCCCGGTGCGGAGGTGCACGCCTACGATCCTGCGCCGTCGGACATAATGGCCATAAGTGAAGCGGATCTGTTCATCTACATCGGCGGCGAGAGCGATGCCTGGGCGGAAAGCATCCTGGACGGCCTGGGGGAGAAAGCGCCGCGCACGCTCCGAATGCTGGACTGCGTGACCGACCTCATAGAGGAAGAGCATGACGAAGCGCAGGCACACGCGGTCGATGAGGACCCGGAATATGACGAACACATATGGACGTCGCCGGTGAACGCGGCGCGCATGGTCGATGCCGTCGGCGAGGTGATGGCGCAGATCGATCCGGACCGCGGCGACGCGTACCTCAAAGCCGCTGCTGACTACAGTGCGCAGATCGGCGCCATAGACGCTGAGATCCGCCGGATCGTCGACAGTGCGAAGCGCCGCGAGATGGTGTTCGCCGATCGCTTTCCGTTCATATACTTCACCAGGGCGTATGGCATCGATCATATCGCGGCATTTCCGTCCTGCACGACGGACACGGAACCCAGCGCGCAGATCCTGGCGAAGCTGATCCGGCGCGTGGCGGACGATCATCTGCCGGTGGTCTATACGATCGAGATGAGCACGCAGGCGATCGCGCGCACCGTTGCGGAGGAGACGGGCTGCAGGATACTGACGATGCAGTCGCTCCAGACGGTGTCGCAGTCCGATTTTGAAGCGGGAGAGACCTATGTGTCCATCATGCGTCAGAACGCGGAAGCATTGAAAGAGGGACTGAACTGACATGCGCGGTGAATACAACACCCGGCAAAAGCGGGAGCTGCTGAGCTTCCTGAACGATCGCGGCCTGAACCATTTTTCGGTGGATGACGTGGTGTTCGAGATGAAGGACCGGGGCGAGCGCATCGGCCGCTCGACCGTCTACCGGTATCTTGAACAGCTCGCCGAGCAGGGCAGCGTGCGAAAGTATCAGAGCATGCAGGGCGTGACGCAGTATCAGATGGTCGATGACGACAGTCGCTGCGACGAGCATTTTCACATGATGTGTTCGAAGTGCGGCTGCCTCATGCACGTGGACTGCAGGCTCATGCGCATGCTGAGCGAGCACCTGATGACTGACCACGGCTTCGTTCTGGACCCGAGGGAGACCATCCTGAAGGGCGTGTGCGGTAAATGCCGAAGTGGCGGAGAGGAGGCGGCGCATGGCGCTGATCGAGCTTGCCGATGTGACGATCGCGTTTGAGGGCACCGTCGCCGTCGACCGCGTATCCTTCTCGGTGGAAAAGGGCGACTACCTGGTGGTGCTCGGGGAGAACGGATCCGGCAAGTCCACGCTGATGCGCGCGATGCTGGGTCTGGTAAGGCCGTGGGCCGGGAAGATCACCTATGGCGATGGTTTGTCCAGAGACCAGATCGGCTATCTGCCCCAGCAGACCGCCGCACAGCGCGATTTCCCCGCATCGGTGGAGGAGGTCGTGCTGTCGGGTTGCGTCAACCGCATGGGGCGCAGACCGTTTTACAGCCACGCTGATCGCGCGCGCGCACTTCAGAACATGCGGCTTCTGGATGTGGAGCCGCTCAGAAAGCGCTCTTACCGGTCGCTCTCCGGCGGTCAGCAGCAGCGCGCCCTGCTGGCGCGCGCGCTTTGCGCCACCGATGCGCTGCTGTTGCTGGATGAACCCGTGACCGGACTGGATCCGGCGGCACAGGGAGAATTCTATGCCGTGATCCGCGAACTCAACCGGATCCACGGCGTTGCCGTGGTCATGGTATCCCACGATATCCGGGGCGCCACGAGCGATGCAAAGCATGTGCTGGTGATGGATCGGGGGCTTGATTTCTACGGCACCATATCCGAATACGAGACGAAGTATCTCACGAGGGCGGTGAACACCGATGGCTGATCGACTTGCACGCGTCCTGTCCAGGCGCGGCCGGGTGACGCGGCGGGGCATGATCGCCCTGTGGATCGCGCTCGCGATCATCGCGCTGTTCCTGATCCTGCACGTCGGCGATATCGCGTGGGCCGTGCGCGAGATGGGGGGCTACCTTCAGTATATGTTCATTCGGCGCGCACTGGTGGTTGGCGCGCTGGTATCGCTGTGCGCAGCGCTGCTGGGCGTCAGCCTCGTTCTGAAACGGTATTCGATGATCGGCGACGGCTTGTCGCACGTCGGCTTTGGCGCGCTGACGGTGGCCATGGCGCTCGGCTACGTCGGGACGGACAGTTTGCCGGCTTTTCTGCCGGAGCGGCTCAGAGCGGCATTTGCGGCGCTCTGCGCGCATATTGCCGGCGCACCGCTGCCTTTCACGCTGGTCGTCGTGATACTGTGCGCGTTCCTGCTGCTAAGGCTGAACGGAACGAGCCGCATGCGCGGCGACGCCGCCATCGCGATCCTGTCCACCTCCGCCCTGGCGCTCGGCGTCGTCGTGACCAGCACGACGAGCGGCATGAACGTGGACGTGTACAACTATATGTTCGGCTCGATCCTGGCGATGAGCGCTTCCGATGTGTGGCTGTCCGTGATCCTCTCGGTGCTCGTGCTCGCACTGTTCATACTGTTCTATCCCCGGATCTTCGCGGTGACATTCGACGAGTCGTTCGCGCGGGCGACGGGCCTGAAGACAGGCGTCTTCAACATGCTCATCGCGCTGCTGACCGCGGTAACGGTGGTCATCGGCATGCGCATGATGGGCACGCTGCTCATCTCGAGCCTCATCATTTTCCCGGCGCTTTCGGCGATGCGGGTCTTCTCCAATTTCAGGCAGGTCACGGTCAGCGCCGCGGCGATCTCCGTGGGCTGCTTCCTGATCGGCATGATGCTGTCCTGCGTCTATTCTTTGCCCACGGGCGCAGGCATCGTCGGCGTCAATCTGCTGGTGTTCATGATCTGCGTGGCCATCGGCGCGGCCAAGGGCTGAAGAGGCCTGTGTTCTGAAAATTAACAGCTATTTATCTTGCGAAGAGACGCGACGCGTGCTATAATACTCCGGTAAGCAGAAGCGACCACTTCTCACCTTGCGGCGAAAGCTTCAATGGTTTCTGGATCATCAGAGAGTCCTTTGTATGGGGATATGGGAGTGGCGCTGCGCGCTGCTCTTTTTTCATCGTGCGAACAGATTTAGGAGGTGTTTCGGTATCAACGATCTCATGATCAACGAGGAGATCCGCGATCGCGAGGTGCGCGTCGTGGACCAGAACGGCGAGCAGCTGGGCGTCATGTCCAGCAGGGATGCGCTGGCATTGGCAGAGGAGCGGCAGCTCGATCTCGTCAAGATCGCCCCACAGGCCCGTCCGCCGGTATGCAAGCTCATGGACTACGGGAAGTATCGTTTCGAGCAGTCCAAGAAAGAGCGTGAGTTCCGCAAGAATCAGAAGGTCATTACCGTAAAAGAGGTTCGCCTTTCCGCCACCATCGAGGACCACGACGTGGACGTGAAGTACAAGAACGCCGTGAAGTTCCTCAAGGACGGCAACAAGGTGAAGGTGACGATCCGCTTCCGCGGTCGCCAGATCACCCACTCCGAAATCGGCCGCCAGGTCATGACGGAGTTCGCCGAGCGCATCAAGGAGTATGGAACCGTGGACAAGCCCCCGCAGATCGAGGGCCGCAACATGTCCA
>JAFRMB010000119.1 GCA_017430945.1 Clostridia bacterium
CCGCGCCTATCCCGAGGAGGGCAAGGTTCTCGTCGAGGGCGTTGCCATCGTCAAGAAGGCCACGCGTCCGAACCAGATGAACCAGCAGGGCGGCATCGTCGACAAGCCCGCCAAGATCGACGTCTCGAACGTCATGCTCGTCTGCCCCGTGTGTGGCAAGGCCACCCGCGTCGGCCACAGCGGCACCGGCGTCGACAAGAAGCGCGTCTGCAAGAAGTGCGGCGCCGAGTTCTAATCCGGCCCCACAGATGCAATTCGAACCGGCCCCGCCTAGGCGGGGCCGGTTGTTTGTATTCCAGCAGCGTCGAAATACAAACAACCGGTGGAATACCGGTGCATATGGACTTGATGCTCCAGTTGTTTGTACTTTTCCCTGCGATGGTGCTTGAAATAGTACAAACAACTGGAAATTGGACCGGGTCCAACCCTCGTGAGGCAATGGACGGTGGATTGCCTAGAATGATGGTGTCGTATCGCTGCGAGGGATTGCGAAGGATATGGGTGCGGACATCGAAGAGCTGCTCGAGAGGCCTTATTGGGTGATCGATATCCTTCCCAAGCAGGTGCCGGCGGATAGCCCGGGCCGCTTCTTTGCCGTGGAGCAGCACGTCCTCGCAAGCCCGCGGAACGAGGTGCTGGCGGAGCACAGGCTGTCGCTGCTGCTCAAGCTGTACTGCTACTACGACCTGCGGATCTCGTCCGATTACGGTGAGACGTGGGTCGATGGCCCCGATCCCGGGGATATCTCCCGCGCCATGGAGAAGGAGCTGTACCTGCTGCTGCCCGATGAGGATGTCCTGATCACCGCCGATCCGGGCGACATCTACATGACGCTCTACAACGCGACCGACGACCTGCTCGCCCTCATCCGCCAGCTTGCAACCGCCGAGGGCCTGTTCGTATGGCAGCCCCCGCAGGGATAGGGGAGAAGATGGAGATCCCGAAGCGCTTCCGAGTACTCGACGGAACCACGCTCAAGCTGATCGCCATGGCCTCCATGGTGCTCGACCATGTGGGAGACAGCTTCTTCCCCGACCAGGTGTGGATGCGCGCACTCGGTAGGATCGCGATGCCCATCTTCGCGTTCTGCATCTCCGAAGGCTTCGCCCACACGCACGACAAGCAGCGCTATCTCATGCGCATGGGCATCTTCGCGCTGGTCAGCGAAGTGCCGTTCGACCTTGTGACCGCGGGCGTTCCGCTCGAGTTCTCGCACCAGAACATCATGGCCACGTTCTTCTGGGCAATCCTCGGGCTCATGCTCTTCGAGAGGATCGCAGGGGAGGGCGCACCGAAGAGCCGCCAGGCTGCGGGCTGCATCATGCTCGCCGTCTTCGCCATGCTCTCGGTGCTGCTCGGGCTCGACTACAACATGCTCGGCTGCGGTCTCATCTTCGTGTTCTACCTGCTGCGCGGAAAGGGTCTCGAAATCGAGGTCGCCGCCGGCGCAGTCTACCATGCGCTCCTGCGCAACATGGGGATCTACTGGTTCGGCCTGCTCGGATTCCTGCCGATCCTCTCGTACAACGGGCAGCGGGGCCGCGGCCTCAAATGGCTCTTCTACCTCTTCTATCCCGGCCACCTGCTGCTGATCTGGCTGGTCAGGACGATGCTGGGCTGACGATCAGCCGAGCACGGCCCCTGCGATCAGGTACGTGATGAACGCCAGCAGCCAGGCGATGGCGCACTGCGCGACGACGATGCCCGTCGACCACTTCCCGCCGAGCTCGCGCCTGATGGCGGCGACTGCCGCCACGCACGGCGTGTAGAGCAGGCAGAACACGAGGTAGCTCAGCGCTGCGGCGGGGGTGAGCGCCGCGGTGAGCGCCGCGGCATCCACGAAGAGCACCGTGAGCGTGGAGACGACGGTCTCCTTGGCCATGAAGCCCACGATCAGCGCGATCACGAAGCGCCAGTCGCCGAATCCGAGCGGTGCGAACAGGGGCGCCAGCCAACCGGCGAGCAGGGCGAGGATGCTGTTCTCGGGGCTCTCCACGAACTCGAGCTGCGGGCTGAACGACTGCAGGACCCATACGACGATGGTCGCCGCGAAGATGACGGTGAACGCGCGCGTGATGAAGTCCTTGGACTTATCCCATACGAGCTGGGCCACGCTCTTGGGCGAGGGCATGCGGTAGTTGGGCAGCTCCATCACGAAGGGGACCGCCTCGCCCTTGAAGGCCGTGTTGTGCGAGAGCGCGCCCACGACCACGGCCATCACGATGCCGATCAGGTAGAGCCCGATGATGATGAAGCCCGCATGCCTGGGGAAGAACGCGCCGGCGACGTAGCCGTAGATCGTGAGCTTGGTCACGCAGCTCATGAACGGCGTGAGGAGGATGGTGAGCTTGCGGTCGCGCGAGGAGGGCAGGGTGCGCGTGGCCATGACGGCGGGGACCGTGCAGCCGAAGCCCATGATCATCGGGACGATCGAGCGGCCCGACAGACCGATCTTGCGCAGCGCGCGGTCCATGAAGAACGCGACGCGCGCCATGTAGCCGGTATCCTGCAGCAGCGACAGGAAGAAGAACATCGTGACAATGATGGGGAAGAACAGGATGACGGTGCCCACGCCGTTGAGCGCGCCATCGACGATGAAGGACCGGATGATGGGGTTCGCGGATGCGAGCGCAGCTGATGTCGCCCCCATGAGGGCGTCGAGCCCCGTCTGGATGATGCCCTGGAAGAACGGCCCGATCACGTTGAACGTGAGCACGAAGATCAGACCCATGATGAGGATGAACAGGGGGATGGCGGTCCACTGGCCCGTGAGCAGGCGGTCGATCGCCGCGCTGCGGGTGCGCTCCCTGCTCTCGCGCGGCTTCACCACGGTGGCGTCGACCACCTTCTTGATGAACGAGAAGCGCATGTCGGCGATGGCGGCGGCACGGTCGAGCCCGCGCTCCTCCTCCATCTGGGAGACGATGTGCTCGATCATCCCGCGCTCGTTCTCGGTGAGGTTGAGGGCGCGGGCGACCGATCCGTCGCCTTCGGCGAGCTTGGTCGCCGCGAAGCGCACGGGGATGCCGGCGCGCTCGGCATGGTCCTGGATGAGGTGCATGATGCCGTGGAGGCAGCGGTGCACGGCGCCGCCGTTCTCGTCTGCCGCACAGAAGTCCTGGCGTCCGGGGCGCTCCTGGTAATGCGCCACGTGGATGGCGTGGTTGACGAGCTCCTCGACGCCCTCGTTGAGCGACGCGGCGATGGGCACGACCGGGATGCCGAGCATGCCCTCCATGTGGTTGAGCTCCCGGAGCTCGGTATAGGTGATGTAGTCGATCACCCGGGGGCTTTCCACCACGCGCGGGTCGGCGGTGAGCAGGCCGGAGACGTCCGTCCAGTTCTCGTAGAGCCGGGCCTGCGCGGCGCGGGCGACGATGGCCCCGGTGATGTCGGAGCCGCCCCGGGTGAAGGTGCGCACGCGGCCGTCCGGCAGCGCCCCGTAAAATCCGGGAATGACGGCGCGCTCCGCCCCGGCGAGCCGCTCGCCGAGCAGGCGGCAGGTCGTCTCCAGGTCCAGCTGTCCGTCCGGGCCAAAGCGGATGGTCTCGGCGGGGTCGATAAAGGCGGCGTCCAGATATTGGGCGATGAGGCGTCCGTTCAGGTACTCGCCGCGGCTGGCCATGTAATCGCGCTCCGGCGCGGTCTGCAGATGGGCGCGGATGCGCGCGAAGTCCGCGTCAAGGTCGCGGCGGACGCCCAGCTCGGTGGCGCTGTCCCGGAAGCGGGTTTCGATCTCCGCCAGGGGCGCGGCATAATCCGCGCCGACCACGGCCGCGGCGCAGCAGCGGTAGAGCAGGTCCGTCACCTTGGTGTCGGCGTCCCCCCGCTTGCCCGGCGCGGAGACGACCACAAAGCGCCGGGCCGGGTCATCCCGGACGATGGCCGCCGCCTTTTTGATCTGGGCCGCGCTCGCCAGCGAGGTGCCGCCGAATTTAACGACGATTGTATTCATAGGGCATTTTCTCTCCCGAATGGTTCAGTTCAGCGCGTCCAGATCACGGACGGGTCGATGTGCTGCGGGTCAGGGCTGCCGGTATGGGCCATGATGCCGGCCAGCTCCGCGGTCATCTGGCGGATGCACTCCGCCGCGCCTTCCGCGCCGTTTTCCAGGGCGGGGAACAGCGCGCGGCCCAGGGCGACGCCCGTCGCGCCCAGGGCCAGGGCCTTGAACACGTCGTAGGCCGAGGCGACGCCACAGTCGAGGAAGATCGTCACGCTGTCGCCCACGGCCTCCTTGATCCGGGGCAGGACCATCAGCGGCGGGACGGCGTAGTTCAGGATGCCGTGGTGGTGGGAGACGACGATGCCCTTTGCGCCCGCTTCGACGCACTTCACGGCGTCGGTCACGCACAGCACGCCTTTGACCACGAAGGGGGTGTCCCCGGCGGCCTGCACGAATTCGCGCAGCTCGGCGGCGGACTTGGGGCGCATCTCTTCGCCCACGACCACGTCGTATTCGCCCTTGCGGCTGAAGGCGTGGTCGATGTCCATGCCCACGGCCAGCGCGCCCAGGCCCTTGGCGTGCTCGATCTTGCGGAGGATGCGTTCGTTGTCCCTGTAGGGCTTGATGATCTTCACCGTCTCCGCGCCGGTGGCCATCAGCTGCTCCAGCTGGGCCTCGTCGCCCATGCCCACCCAGTTGAGGGCGTTGGTCATTTTCGCGGCGCGGGCTACGTCCTCCAGCGTCTTCATGTGGGAGAAGGCGGCCATCATGATCGGGGTGTCAAAGGTCTTGCCGAAGATCTCCGTCTTTGTGGAGGGCTTGACGCCGTCCAGGTGGCGCATTTCGATCAGGATGGAGTCGAAGTAGTCGCGGGTGATTCGGTTGGTGTCGCCGGGGTTGAACTGGAGCTCGGGCATGGGAAAACCTCCTTTGCGTCGGTGGGTCGTTTGGGATGCGCTCTATTCCTCGAGCAGGCGATAGACGGCGTTATAGGCGCCGTTCAGGTCGACGATCTCCTCGATGATGCCGGAAAAGTCGGACTCATAGGTCCTCGTCCGGTACAGGTAGAAGAGATTCGATGCTTTTTGCACTTCAAGCCTCCCGTTTCGGTGTACCAGCACGCTGGAAGCGAGGCCGGGATAGCTGTAGTAGGGCTCGGAATAAAAGTAATCGGTATAGATGAGGAA
>JAFRMB010000120.1 GCA_017430945.1 Clostridia bacterium
AGTCGACGGTGTTTCTCCACAGCCGCTCGTACCACATCATGCTGTCCTCGGGCTTGCAGACCACGACCATCTCCTGCTTTTCGAACTGGTGCACGCGATACAGGCCGCGCTCCTCGATGCCGTGGGCGCCGACCTCCGTGCGGAAGCAGGGGGAATAGGACGTCAGGGTCTGGGGCCGCTCCTTCTCGTCCAGCATCGGGTCGATGAACTTGCCGATCATGCTGTGCTCGCTGGTGCCGATCAGGTAGAGATCCTCGCCTTCGATCTTATACATCATGTTCTCCATCTCGGCGAAGCTCATGACGCCGGTGACCACGTTGCCGTGGATCATGAACGGCGGCACATAGTAGGTGAAGCCACGGTCGATCATGAAGTCGCGGGCGTAGGACAGGATCGCACTGTGAAGCCGCGCGATGTCGCCCTTGAGGTAATAGAAGCCGTAGCCGGTGGTGCGGCGTGAGGAATCCAGATCCAGCCCGTTCACACGCTCCAGGATGTCGGTATGGTAAGGGATCTCCCACTCGGGCACCACGGGATCGCCGAAGCGCTCGAGCTCCACGTTCTCACTGTCGTCCCTGCCGATCGGCACGGATCCGTCGATGATGTTGGGGATGACCAGCATGCGCTTGCGGATCTCCTCGGCGTACTCGACCTCCTTCGCCTCCACCTCGGCCATCTCATCCTGCATGTCCTTGACCTGCTGCTTGGCGGCCTCGGCCTCGTCGCGCTTGCCCTGGCCCATCAGCGCGCCGATCTGCTTGGAGATCTTGTTGCGCTGCGAGCGCAGGAAATCCGCGCGCTGGATCGCTTCGCGGTTCTTCCTGTCCAGCTCCAGCACCTCGTCCACCAGGGGCAGCTTGGCGTCCTGGAATTTCTTTTTGATGTTCTCCCGGACCAGGTCGGGATCGTTACGGATCAGATTGATGTCCAGCATCGCTCACTCATCTTCCTTTCATTCAGCCCGCATCGGAATAAAAAATCTCCCGTGCCCCATCTGGGACGGAAGACTCCGCGTTGCCACCCAGCTTGTCCGGTGCATGGCCGGACCGCTCTTGGCGCTCTACGGGGCGCACCCCTCCGGCTCTTCGCCGGACGCTCGGGCCGATGGCCCGGGAAAGCGGAGACGCTGCGTTTCCAACGCCGGTTCACACCAGCCACCGGCTCTCTGACGATATCCACGCGCGCTTTTTTCCCAACCGCAACTGTTCAGTTGATGCTATTATACTCCCCTCTGTTTCGATTTGCAAGTAAACTTCATATTGACTGGCCGCCTCGCCCTCGCCGAACGACCGGCCTCACCTGTCAGAAACGGGGAGACCTTCCGGCCTCCCCGTTTTGCTGTTATCCAGGCGGTCAGCTCAGGCGTCCTCTCAGGGCGCCGGACCGCACAGAGCGCCTTCCGAACAGGCTTTATTCGGCGAGCAGCGCATTGAACTCGTCCTGCATGGCGGCGAGGTTGCTTTCCACTTCACCGGTGGAGAGGATTTCGGTCATATAGTCCTCGAAACGGGTGAAGATCTGCTGGGTATTGTTGTCAGCAGCCGGAAGCGGCACGGCCCAGCCCTGGCTGGCGGCGCCCAGGAACGCGTCCGTGTTGTAATCGGCGAACTTGGTCGCCCACAGTTCGTCACAGCCCTCATAGGCGGGAACGACGACGTCCGCAGTCAGGGCCTGCGCGTCATAGGAGCCCATGTAGGCCAGGAAGGTCTTGACCTCCTCGGGATGCTCGGTCTTGGCGGCGCCGACCCAGCTCAGACCGTGGGACACGGTCTTGCGCTCCTTCATGATCGGCAGCGGCACGATGCCCAAGCTCCTGCCACATGTCGGAACCGGCGCTGAACAGCGTCCTGTAGTTCTTGAGCCCGACGTAGCTGTAGGTCATGTAGTCGGGGCCCTCCGTAAAGGACAGAACGATCGACCATATCGTGGGAATGAGAAAGAAGATCAGGATACCCACAACGATCGGCGCGATCATCAGAAACGCGGCGGTGAATTCGCGCTTTTTGCGCGGAGTCAACGCATGGCCCTTCATCGCCCTCACCTCCACATCGAATGCCGGGCGTCTAAACACATTCTTATTGTATTTCATCGAATAGCACTTAAAAATCGATGCTATTATAGCATAAATGAGCACATTTTTCAATAGTTTGTTAAAATAATCGAAGCGTCCGCACCGATCGTTCCTGTTCGACGGATGTAGGTCCGCAAGTCTTGACCCCTCTGAGGCGATGTGCTATAATGCATCCGAAAAATCACCCGAAAGGGCGCTCGACTGGGGGATCGCTCATGAAGCTGGACCACTTTGGTGAAACCGTCCGCATAGCCGTGCTTGGCCTCGGCAACCGCGGCATCGGTCAAATGAAGACCCTGCTCGAAATGAAGGATGTGGACATCACAGCCGTCTGCGACGGTTATCAGGATCGCGCAGATCAAGCGGCGGAGATCGTCCTGAAGGCCCGCGGGCATCGCCCGTTCGCCACCACCGACTGCGATGAGGCGATCGATCGCCCGGATGTGGATGCCGTCGTCATCATGACCAGCTGGGAGACCCACATCCCCCTCGCCATCAAGGCCATGCGCTGCGGCAAGCGCCCCGCCATGGAGGTCGGCGGCGCCGACAGCGTCGAGCAATGCTGGCAGATGGTGCGCGCCAGCGAGGAGACCGGCGTACCGGTGATGCTTTTGGAAAACTGCTGCTACGGCGAGAAGGAATTGACGCTGCTGCACATGATCCACGAGGGCGTGTTCGGCACGGTGGTGCACTGTGCCGGGGCCTATTCCCACGATCTGCGCACGGAGATCGGAAACGGCGACATCACGAGGCACTATCGCCAGCGCCACTTTCTCGCCCGCAACGGCGAGCTCTATCCCACCCACGAGCTCGGGCCCATCGCCAACTACCTGGACCTGAACAGGGGCAACCGCATGACGTGTCTGACGTCCATGGCCAGCAAAGCCTGCGGTCTGCATGAATGGATGAAGACCCATCGCCAGGATCGCCCCGATCTGCTGAATGCCCATGTGAACGAAGGCGATGTGGTGACCACGCTCATCAAATGCGCCAGCGGCGAGACCATCCAGCTGACCCATGACTGCACGCTGCCCCGGTTCTATTCCCGCGGCGGCGTCATCCGCGGTACGAAGGGCATGTGGATGGAGGACGGTCGCTTCATCTTCCTTGACGGCGTCACGCCTGTCGAAGAGGGCGACTGGGAGCATCGCCCGGAAAGCGACGCAAAATACATGGAAAAATACATGCATCCGCTTTGGCGCGAGTACCAGGCCTTTGGCATCCGCGGCGACCACGACGGCATGGACTATCTGGTCCTGCGTGCATTCATCGAGAGCGTGCAGAATAGCACAGAACCTCCTATCGACGTCTATGACGCCGCGGCCTGGATGAGCATCACGCCACTCAGCGAGGCGTCTATCGCATCCGGCAGCGCCCCGGTCGCGATCCCCGATTTCACGGGCGGCCGCTGGATCACCTCGCGCAGATCCCCTGCGCGCGAGGACTTCGAAAGGTGATCCCCCTATCCGTCGCGATGACCGGGCACGCGCACGAGAGCGCTTTGATGACTGTAAAGGAATGGCTGGATTTGGGTCCCGTCGGGTCCCCCGCGGCATGAAGACGGCTGCTTGATACTATCACGTGACGTTCCTGTTGGCATCGATCCACGATCGGCTTTGTCAGCTTCTTAAGATCATGATGCCCGCCGGTCCCTCTGCAATTGAATAAAGGCTCCTTGAAAAAGCAGCGTTTTCAAGGAGCCTGTTCTGTCCGGGCGCGAATCATGGATATGATCCGGTAAAGATACGTCCAGACACAGGGGTGTTTCGAATAAAAGACTCGGGGACCCGGACACCCTGCGGGATAAAGATCGGACCGGGCTTTCACTGTTGCCAGATAAAACCATCACAACACCTTGTTCAGGAAATCCCGTGTCCTCGGATTTTTCGGAGCATCGAAGATCTCATCGGGCGTGCCCTCCTCAAGGATCAGCCCGCCGTCCATGAACAGCACCCGGTCTCCCACCTCGCGCGCAAAGCCCATCTCGTGGGTGACCACCACCATGGTCATGCCGATATGAGCCAGTTGCTTCATGACCTCAAGCACCTCTCCGACCATCTCCGGATCCAACGCGGATGTGGGTTCATCGAAGAGCATGATGTCGGGCAGCATGCACAGTGCCCGAGCGATAGCCACGCGCTGCTTCTGGCCGCCGGACAGCTGGTGTGGATATGCGTCCGCCTTGTCGCTGAGGCCCACGCGCTTCAGCATATCGAGCGCTGCTGTCCGTGCCGTCTCCTTGTCTGCCTTCTTCAGATCCACCGGAGCCAGCATCAGGTTCCGCAGCACGGTCATGTTGTTGAACAGATTGAAGTGCTGGAAGACCATGCCCACCCGTTCGCGGACTTTGTTGATGTCCGTGTTCCTGTCTGTGATGTCGATGCCGTCGATGATGATCTCGCCGCCGCTGGACTCTTCCAGCCGGTTCAGACATCGCAGAAAGGTGGACTTGCCGCTTCCGGAGGGGCCGATGATGACCACCACTTCGCCTTCTTTCACATCCACACTGATGTCCTTGAGGACCTCCAACTGCTTGAAGGACTTCTGCAGGTGGCTGACATGGATAACGATCTTCCCACTATGCTCCATACTTGAGCCTCCTCTCCAACACTTTCGCTGCGCGCTGCAGAAGCAGTATGACGATCAGGTACATCATACCGACGATGGCCCACGTTTGGAAGGACATGAAGGTGGCAGCCACCACGTTCTTGGCGGTATTCACGAGCTCCGGGAAGCCGATGACCGACAGGATCGAGGTATCCTTCAGCGTGATGATGAATTGATTGATGATGCTGGGGATCATCGTGCGGATGGCCTGGGGCAGTACCACGCGCTGCATGGATCGCCAATAAGGCAGTCCAAGGGACCGGGCGGCTTCCATCTGACCGACATCCACCGATTCGATGCCGGCACGAATGATCTCAGCCATATAAGCGCCGCAGTTCAGTGCCAGACAGATCGAACCCGCATGGAGCGCCGTGAGCGTCAATCCTCCGATGCCCAGTATGGTGTTCCACATGTAGGGAATACCGAAGTAGATGAAATACGCCAGCACGATCATCGGGACGCCTCGTATGAGGTTCACGAATATCGCTGCTATGATCCGACAGACCCGGCTGTGCAGCACGCTCATGATGCCTGCGATCATGCCGATGATGCATGCAAAAAACAGACCGTACAGCGCCAGCAGCAGCGTCTGGCCCATGGCTGTCATCAGCAGTTGGCCAAAGGTGGATATGATCCTCAGCAAAGTACAGCGCTCCCTTCAACTTCGAATCCGTCACAACAGGGAGGCACACATCTGTGCCTCCCTGTATCGTGAACAGATCGTGTTATCAGCCCAGATACTTGGCCAGGATCTCATCGTACACGCCGCTGGCCTTGATGTTGGCCAGTCCAGCGTTGAACTTGTCCACCAGCTCCTGCTTGTCCGGATCGAACACGGCAAAGCCGTAGTCTGCGCCTTCATTGGCAGTGCCGTCCACCATCTCCAACAGCACGCCGCCGCTCTGGATGTAGTCGGCCAGGATGGGGGTGTCGTCGATGCAGGCCGCGCACTGGCCGCCGATGACCGCCATATAGATGTCGGGGCTGGCCTCGAAGGTCACCACCTTGAAGCCATACTGCTCAGACAGGCTGTCGGCATAATCTTTGCTCATGGTGCCGATCTTGACGGCAACGCTGTGTCCCCTAAGGTCCTCAAAGCCCTTGATGGATGAGCCCTGAGCAGCGGCCATGGATTGTGTGGCATTGAAATAGCCATCGGAGAAGATCCAGCCGGACGCTTTGCGCTCCTCGGTGATGGAAGCGCCTGCGATCATGCCGTCCTTCTGGCCCGCCTGGCATGCGGCGATGGAGGCATCCCAGCCCAGCGGCTCGATGGTGTAGGTGAAACCCTGATCCGCTGCGATCGCAGCCAGGAGCTCTACATCGATGCCGACCAGGGTACCGGTCTCATCGGTGTATTCGAATGGACGGAAAGCCGTGTCGGTGGCGATGGCGTAGTCCTCTGCCAGTGCGATCCCCAGGCACAGCAGCAAGGCGACACTCAGCATAATGGCGACGATCCTCTTCATGATATCTACCTCCTCGGCGATTACTGATACGACCCCTATAAGGTCCTGTTATCATTATAGTAAAGCGCCATACGGCTGTCAAGCCAAAAATGGTATAATGCATACTTTCATATCAATACTATTTGCATTTACACCATTCCTGGGCGTCGTTACAGCATTTACACAAATTTTTATCCGATCGCCAGACCATTCTGGTCTGTCGATGGATGCGCGCAGGCCCGGCTTGCAACTTGAACGCCGCAGGCATCGTGTCCGTCGTTCTGATCTTCCCGGCGATAACCTGATACATTTCGTAATAGCCCGGATCTCCTGCCCGATCCGGCGATCCGTCAAAGGATCCGCGGAAAAAATACGTGGTCGACCGACGTTGATTTTTATTTGAATTATGTTTCTACATATGATACAATACACTCAGATAAGCTGAGGGGTGTCAAATGAGAAAAATCACGATACAAGACATTGCGGATGAATTGGGTATCTCCCGCAATACCGTGTCCAAAGCCATCAACAATGCAGATGGCCTGGCACAGTCTACCCGCGATAGGATCCTTCAAAAAGCGACCGAAATGGGTTACAAGCAGTTTTCCTATATAAATGCCTGGAAAGTCAATGCTTTTGGGCAGGAACCACAGCACAAGGGTGAGATCGCTCTGCTCAGCGGAAATGTCATCACACCCGCCCACTTTGCCTCGCTGATGCTGGACAAGCTAAAAATGGAGATGTCTCAACTCGGCTACAGCCTAAGCACCCATCGGGTCGAGCGGGATGACTTCGCGCGCCGGTCTCTGCCTTTCACCTTTTCGCCCGAAAAGGTGAGCGCCATCATATGCATCGAAATGTTCGACCGGGACTACGACGAGATGATATGCTCCCTCGGCCTGCCGGTGCTCTTCGTGGACGGTCCTCACAAGCGGGGCGGCGTCGACCTGCCCGCCGATCAACTCTACATGGACAACACCACCGCCATAACGAAGTTTGTGAATGATATGCTGGCAGCAGGCAAGCGCAGGATCGGCTTTATCGGCGATTACGAACACTGCCAATCCTTCTTTGAGCGCTACGCCGCCTTTCGCTGCGCCATGCTCATGGCCGACGTTCCGGTCGACGAACGCTTTTGCATCAAGACCGGTGATATGGAACAGGTCGCAAATGCGCTGAACGCTCTGCCGGAAACCCCGGACGTGTTCATCTGCGCCAATGACTTTGTGGCGGATGATGTGATGTATACCCTGCGCAAGCTTGGCAAATCCGTTCCGGAGGATGTCCTCTTTTGCGGATTCGACGACTCTCCCAATTCCCGCATCATGACACCGACCCTGACCACTGTACACATCCACACCCAGGTCATGGCTATCGCAGCGATGGATCTGTTGCATTCACGCATCGAGGAGCCGAGCCTGAATTACCGGATCGTGCATACGGAGACGGAATTGATCTACCGGGATTCCACGCGATTCTGACAGGCGAAAAAAAGATATGCATCCCCCGCAGCTGTGCTCCGAGGGATGCTTCTTTTATGCGGCATCGCCCGCCAGACGCAGAACGGTGCCTTATGGCACGCGGCCGGCTACAGCGACTGTGTGAAAACCGCTGTGCCTGTCCACATGCCGTATGTGATCATGCCCCGATCGGTTTGCCCGATCTCTCAAAACGACCTGCAGCCGTCACAATCACTCAATACCCCGGTACCTTCATCACGATATCGTTGAAGACGGCACTGCACCCCTCTGCGAACACGCCGATGTGGGCGCCGCCCGTGGAATGGCCGATCCTTGAACTGAGCGCCTTTTCATCATCGATATACATCACGACGATCTCGTTCTCGCACACCAGCGTCACGTGGTGGACCGAATCGTCGGAAAGATCGAACCGTGTGATCGCCATGGGCTCGTACTTCGAAAGCTCCGTGAGCTCATACCCCTCGTAGTGCAGCATGTCCCGCCGGCTGTCGAGGCAGAGAGCGGTGTATGCTTCATCCCCGTCGCTGCCGCCGAAGGCAAAACCGGCACAGCCGTCCGGGTCAAGTGTGACATCGCATTCCAGCATCATCGTCGGTGCGCGCATGCCCATGTCCGCCAGCGCGATCTCGTCGTCCCGTGCTGTCAGCGCGATGTCGTTCCCGTCGATCCTGGACGTCCCCTCAATGCCCTCAGCCGTGAATGGACTGTCCACGGCGAAGTAATCATCATAGGCTTCGGGTGCCGTTACGCCCAGCGTCTTGTCTTCATGCTGCACCAGCTGATGGTTGAGCACATTCCCGGCCCACTGATAAATACCGGAATCCATGGAAAGCGCAGCCCGTCCGAGCCAGCCACAGAGATAAGTGCTGTCGCCCCACGCCGCGGTCTTGGCCGCGTAAAAGACAAAGCCATTCCCCTCCATCTGACCCTGGCCGTCCAATGTGTTGTCGCTCGGCGCGACAAACGGACCGATCATGGATTCACCGATGGCGTAGTAGGTGACGCAATCCCAGCTGTAGGTCAGATACCATGTATCGCCCATACAAAACAGGTCCGGACATTCCAGCATGTACTGAGCCTGCGGTGCATAGAGCGGGCCCTCAAACGTCCAGCACTTCAGATCCGGAGAAGTATACCTGGCGATCACGCCGCCAAGCGTATCCTCCCTGGCTGCGATGAGCATCCAGTAGCACCGGTCCGTCTCCGACCAGAACACCTCTGGATCCCTGAAATCGTCCTTCGAATAACCGTCCGGGCTGAAGAACGTGTCCTCCGGATGCTTCTGCCAGTTCAAGCGATCCGAACTCGTGGCATGCATGACGCATTCCTTGCCCCTGCCCCCGTTGCCGGTATCGTTATGCCCTGTATAGAAGAGATGATACACACACTCCCCGTCCTGCAGGACGGAACCGGTCCCAATGGCCGGGTCCGGATCCGACATGAGCCCGTAGTCGAGCATCATGCCGTCATCCTCATACCCGCACAGATCCTTCGTCGTGTATTTATGGATCGGATGATAACCCTGGCCGTTGTGGTCCGTGTCGTACAGGTAATACAGCTCAAGCGTGTCCTCTTCTGTCACAAAGGGCATGGTGTCGCCCACGTAGCCGCCATCCGGCGCGGGATAGAGGCGATACGCCACCGGCGCATAGACACCATCGTCAGCACTTTCTGCTGACGCGACGACGCCGGCAAAGAGAAACAGGGCCATCAGAAGGACCCATGTGACGATCGTTTTCATTTTCATGATTCGCGTTCTCCTCCCGAAGATACGACACAAACAGAAAGGACTGGAGCCGGGTCGACCCGGCCTCCAGTCCCCCTTTGCGCAGGATCAGAATGCGTATTCCTTGCACATCGGCGCATTTGCCTTTGACGATTCCTCGTCGAACCAGATCAGGTTGTTTCCGGTCGCCTTGTCGAACAGCTGGATCAGCCTCGGCTGGGTGGTGAACCGGATGTTGTTGCCCATGGATACATCGACCGTCAGATCGACGGTGGGGATCACCATGACAACCTCGTCTTCGTTGGAGCGGGTGTGCAGGTTGACCTCGGTGCCCAGCATCTCGGAGACCTCGATCAGCGCGCTCAGCTCGCCCTGGCCCACAGTGATGTGCTGCGGACGGATGCCGGCCACGATATCGCAGGGCTTCTGTTCGTTCTGATGCAGTGCCTTCTGCTGGAACTCGGACAGCTGGAAGCGGACGCCGCGGATCTCCGCGTAGTACAGGCCGTTTTCGTACAACAGCTTGCAGTTGTCGAAGAAGTTCATCACGGACATGCCGATGAAGCCCGCCACGAACAGGTTCACAGGCTTGTTGAACACCTCGACCGGCGTGCCGATCTGGTTCACATAGCCGTCCTTCATGATCACGATGCGATCGCCCAGAGTCATGGCCTCGGTCTGATCGTGGGTGACATACATAAAGGTGGTGTTGATGCGCTTGCGCAGCTTGATGATCTCGGCGCGCATCTGGTTGCGCAGCTTGGCGTCCAGGTTGGA
>JAFRMB010000121.1 GCA_017430945.1 Clostridia bacterium
GGAGGACGAGGAAGCCGCACAAGAGGAGGTGGACGCATGAGCATGCTGAAGGTGAAGGACCTGCGCGTCA
Source organism: Clostridia bacterium (assembly GCA_017430945.1). The sequence continues at coordinate 71 of JAFRMB010000121.1, forward strand.
ACTACGGCGCATCGAGGCCCTCAAGGGCATCAGCTTCGACGTGGAGCAGGGCGAGATCGTCACCCTGATCGGCGCCAACGGCGCCGGCAAATCCACCACGCTGCGGGCCATCTCCGGCCTGGTCAAGACCGCCTCCGGCGCCATCAATTTCCTGGGCAGGGACATCATCCCATTCAACGCGCAGCAGGTGGTGGCCGAGGGCATCGCCATGGTGCCCGAGGGACGCCGGGTGTTCGACAACCTGACCGTGCTGGAGAACCTGAAGATCGGCGCGTATCTTCGAAATGACAGGGAGGAGATCGAGGCCGGCATCGAGGACATCTTCCAGCGCTTTCCGCGCCTCAAGGAGCGCGAGTGGCAGCTGGCGGGCACGCTCTCCGGCGGCGAGCAGCAGATGCTGGCCGTGGGCCGCGCCATGATGGCAAGGCCGAAGCTCCTCATGATGGACGAGCCCTCTTTGGGCCTTGCGCCGCTCGTGGTGCGCGACATCTTCGCCATCATACGCGACCTGAAGTCCGAGGGCATCACGATCCTGCTCATCGAGCAGAATGCCAACGCGGCACTGCGCTGCGCCGACCAGGCCTATGTGCTCGAGACCGGCCGCATCACGATGCACGGCACCGGCGCCGAGCTGCTGGCGGATCAGCGCGTGCGGGACGCCTACCTGGGCTCTACCGCGCGCTGAGCCGAAGACTCCGAAGGATCTTCATGCGATTCCGGCGACACGTGCGCCGGGATCGCTCTTTGGCCACGCGCTTTCCCATCATTGAAAACAAGGGCCCTTCAACAACGAAAGCCCCGCCTCCTGTTCGGAGGCGGGGCTGTGTGATCTGACGCGCCGTTCACGCGTCCGGGTTGGTGAAGCTTTCCTCGATGTCGTCCTCCTCCCGGGCCTTCGGACCCAGCATGCCCAGGCGATGGTAGAAGGGGATGTTGGAGTTCGGATAGCGCACATAGAACAGCTGCCGGATACGCTCGAGGACCAGCGCGCCGGATTCGTAGTTGACGGTGGGCAGCAGCAGCGCCACGATGGTGGGCGCGAAGTGGGTGATGATGTCGCCCTTGCGCAGGTTGTCCCGCAGGATGTCGATGAGCCCGCTCATGATGTTGTCCTGCCGGATGTAATCCACGTGGCTGGCTTCCGCGTCGCCGATCATGATGATGCCCAGGAACATCGTGGTGCCCAGGCGTTCGAGGTTGCGCATCTGCAGGTTGTAGATCTCCTTGAACATGGCGTAGTCGCACACGAACGCGCCGCGCTCCATGCTGGACTCCTGGAGCTCGTTGCGGATGGCGTCCAGGTTGAACTTCAGCGTCTTGCGGGAGCGGTTCATCTGCCGGTAGAACGCCTTCATCTCCTCGCTGGGCTCTGTACCGAGATAGCGGTAGGTGAGGTTGGTGGCGTGCTTGTACTGGCCCAGCGCGTCGCTCGTGCGGTTGAGGCTGACCATGGCCTTCATGAGCTCGATGTGCAGCCGGTCGTCGAAGCTGTCCACCTCGAGCGCACTGCGGCATACGGCGCTGATGGTGTTATAGGCCTCCTCGCGCCTGAGAAGATCGATGTAGTCGTACACGCATTGCAGGTACTGGCTGTGCAGCTGCTGGGCGTAAGCGGCCTCCTCGTCCAGGTCGCCGGTCTGGTAGAGGTCGCCCTTGTACAGCGACACGATCTGCCGGTAGATGCGCCGCAGCTGCTGCTCGTCCCGCGTGGTCTTCGCCTCGTCAAATAGGTCCATGAGCTCCAGCACGTCGCACTTGACCATCGCGGCGTTCTCCCAGTGATAGGCGCCGCGGTCGGAGGATATGCAGCTGCCCATCCCGGGCGCCATCTGGTTGAGGAGGGTGCGCATGCGGCTGACCAGCGTCTTGAGCGCATTCTCCGGATTGGAGGCGATGTTTCCGGGCCAAAGCGCCCTGAGCAGCCGCTGGTTCGGCACCTGGCGGCCGCGGTGCAGGATCAGAAACGACATCAGTGCCGCGCCCTTGCGGGATTTGCCGATGGGGTTTTCCACGCGCTGCTCGTCGATATAGATGAGATAATTGCCCATCATCTGTATGCGGACGGTGTTATCCATACGATACCTTCCTTTGCCGGGGTTCGCCCCTTACGATCGGTCTCCTCCGCGCACAGCGGGGCGGAGGAGGGACGGCATGCTGTTTTCGTCAATAGAAGGCACAGCCGCCGCCGCCCCTGCGTTTGACGTCGTAGAGGACGGTGTCGGCATCCTTGAAAATATCGCTGGAGGGCGCTTCCCGGTCGCCAAAGGCCACGCCCACGCTCAGAGAAACGGGCGGCAGGTCGTCGGTCGGGTGCTGCAGCAGCTGGTTGGCGCGTTCGATCTTGCCCTCCACCAGCGCGCGGAGGTGCGAATCGGCGTTGCGCATGATGACGCAGAACTCGTCGCCGCCGATGCGGCTGATGAAGTCGTTGGATCGGAAGCTGTCGGTGATCACCTGGGCCACGCGCTTGAGCACCTTGTCGCCCACGTCGTGACCGTAGGTGTCGTTGAGGATCTTGAACTTGTCGACGTCGATGATGAGCATGCCCACGTTCGTAACGTCCAGATGGCGGTATTCCTCGTCGTAGGCGGTGCGGTTGTAAATGCCGGTCAGGGAATCGTGGGTCGCCGAGTAGGTGAGCTTTTCGGTCGAGCGCTGGTTCTGGATGTACATGTCGTTGTAGGTCCGGGCCAGGAACTGCATTTCCGCGGAGCCGGCCACGGGGATCTCCCGCTGGTTGCGGATGTGCACCACGGCGCGGCGCAGCGGCCGGATGGCCAGCGTATAGGTGACCAGTACCACCACCAGCAGCATGATCAGCAACAGCACGATCAGCGCGCGCTGCCTCAGCAGCTCGCGGTTCAGAAGGTCGGACGCGTCGATCTGCGCCTGGCGCGTGTCGGCGATCAGGGCGTCGACGCTCTCCTGCACGCACGCGTGGATGCCGGCCTTTGCGTCCTGATAGGCCTGACCGTACAGCATTTCGACGGCGTCTGCCCGCTTCCGGTCGGCGTCCTTGGCCGCGTCTTCATCGGACAGCCGGATCGCGCGCAGACCCTCGGGCAGCGAAGCGGGATCGAAGTCGAACGCATCGGCAGCCAGCCGTATGGCGTACAGCTCCGTTCGTGCCAGCGCTTCGGAGCGGCGCAGCCCTTCCGACAGGTATTCGTAGGAATCGGCGTCCCGGAGATGCTCTTCGATGCCGGAGATGGCGTTCTCGCGCCGCCGGGAGACTTCGACCTCTTCCATGAAGTTGCGGGCGTGCGCGATGTCGCCTGTGATGGCGAAGCTGCGGCTCTCGGACGTCAGGTAGTCCGAGGCATCCTGGAAGAGCATGGCATCGTGCTGGAAGACGATGTAACGCTCGGTGAGCGTTTGAAGGTCGTTGTAGCGATCGATCGCCTGGCGTGTCGCCAACAGCAGCAGCGCGAAGATGATCAGCGCGGCGGCGACGGCGATGCCGTCGATCAGGCTCAGGCGCACGCCGGCGGCCGCTCGGCGGGGAGTCTGCTCGCTCATGACAACGCACCTCCTCTCTCGGGGATCAACGCAAACAGGATCAGGCCGCAGGCACTCTGCGGCACAATATTTCATTATATGGTTACATCAATAATTATATCATAACGTGGGGCTGTGTCAACCGTTTGACAAGGCTTTTTGATGACATCGCGTGGCCGCAGCCGGGGCGTTTTTTCGGGCTGGAGCACCTTTGCCCAATAATATGCGGTTCAGGTCTTTTCTTTTTCTTAAAACTATGATATAATGATGCGACTGTGATACACAGTCAGCGCCGCTGTGCGGCACCGAACACCCAGACCCGGAGGATACCTATGGACAACCTGAGAGAGCTGAAGGAGGAACAGGCCTATACCGTGCGCGTGCAGCAGCTGCTGCTGGCGCTGATCGAACAGGCCCAGGAGATCTCCCGCGACCACCTGGAATCGATACAGGCCATCGTGGCGGACGCGTGGGAGGATCTGCGCGTGAAGCCCACGGCGCTGTCGGAGGAGGATCTGGAGCAGCTGTCCACGGAGGTGGACCGCTTCGTGGTCCGGCGTGAATTCACCGACAGCCTGGCCGAGCGGTCCAGGCGCATGCTCAGAAACCCGTTCTTCGCCCGAGTGGATTTCATCGAGCGCGGCTCGACGCAGGTGGAGAAGATCGTGATCGGCCTGTACAGCCTGAAGGACGAGAAGGGCGAGCTGCTGGTGCACGACTGGCGCGCGCCCGTGTGCAGCTTGTATTACGACGCCATGCCCGGAGAGGCGAAGTACGAGAGCCCCTCCGGCGATATCTTCGGACAACTGACGCTCAAGCGCCAGTACCGCATGGAAAACGGGCAGCTGAAATACTATGTGGACACCCAGGTGAGCATCGACGATTCGATGCTGCTGGACATACTCTCCGGCGCCACCAGCCGTTACATGCGGCAGATCGTGGCCACCATCCAGGCGGAGCAGAACGCCGCCATCCGCCAGCAGGGCTCCCGCGTGGTGTCCGTGGTGGGGGGAGCGGGCTCCGGCAAGACCTCGGTGGCCATGCACCGCGCGGCCTTTCTGATGTACCGTCAGCGCGATGTGCTGGATGCCACGAAGATCATGATCCTTTCGCCCAGTGTGGCGTTCTCGGAGTACGTGTCCGGCGTGCTGCCGGAGCTCGGCGAGCAGAACATCCGCGCGCGCACGCTGCGGGACGTCGTGGAGACGGTGCTGGACCGCAAGGTGGAAAAGCCCTATCGCCAGCTGGAGCTGCTGCTGGACCAGGAGAACACGCTGCGCCGGGCGTCCATCCACTACAAGTGCGGCGCGGCGTTCCTCGCGCGGCTCAAGCGCTTCGCGGACAGCTTCGTGCAGTACGGGCCGGCGTTCAAGGACGTTCGGGCGGAGGGCAAGGTGCTGATCCGCCGCGACGAGCTCAAGCGCATGTACCTGAATGAGTTCAAGCTGCTGACGCCCGCCCAGAAGCTCTCCCGCATGGCGGTCACGCTGGAGACCCGCCTGTCGAGCCTGGAGGAGAACCTGTATCGCCAGTATGAGCAGAGCTTCTCCGGCAGGTACAGCGGGCGCGACCTGCGCATGGCCTGCAACATGGCGGTGGCGCAGCGGCTGCAGCCGGTGCGCGCGCAGCTGAGGTCTGTGCTGGAGCTCAACGGCCCGGCGCTGATGGCGTCGGTCATGGCGGACGCGCCGCGCGAGCTGCGCAAAGCGTGGTACGACAACCGCGAGGCGAACCTCACCTGGTGGGAGGACGCTGTGGCTGAGGCATATCTCATCGTCCGACTGGGCTTCGCGCAGCCGGACAAGACCGTGTATCATCTGCTGGTGGACGAGGTGCAGGACTACTCGGATACCGCGCTGGCGATGCTGGCGGCGTATTATCCGAACGCCCGCGTGACGCTGCTGGGGGATCCGCGCCAGCGCACCTGTCCGGGCATGGAGCCGTGCGACCCGTCGGGCTGGGGCGCGAGCTTCGACATGCCGGATGCGCCGATCTTCCGGCTCAGCAAGTGCTACCGATCCGCGGTGCCCATCGCGGAGCTGTGCAACCGCATCCTGCCGGATGCGGAACCGCTGCAGCCGTTCGGCAGGGGCGGCGAGGCGCCGATCGTGGCTGGCTATTCCGAGGAGCGGCTGAAGCAGGCGCTTGAGCGCTACCGCGCCGAGGGGCACAAGTCCATCGCTGTCATCACCCGTACGCAGGCGCAGGCGGATTCCCTCTCCACCAAGCTCAGCAATGTGTACCGACTGGACGGGGGCGAGGCGGATCTGAATTACGAGCCGGACGACAACGTGGTGGCATGCTACCACCTGACCAAAGGTCTGGAGTTCGACGCCGTGATCGTCGTTTGGCCGGATGTGCCGCTGACCGACGGCGAGCGCCGTCGACTCTATACGGCATGCTCCCGCGCGCTGCACGGCCTGGCGCTGCTGGGCGGCGGCGATCTGTTGAAGCGGCTCGAGCTGGTTTGAGACGGCAAGTGAGCGGACCGACATGGCGGACGATGTCCGCCTGATGATAAGGCAGGGCCGGCAAGGACGCCGATCACACCTGCCAGGCACACCGACTACGCGATGCGAAGGGGAGAGCTGACGATGAAGATGTGCAAGCTGTTGTGTGTCCTGCTGTCGACCGTGCTGCTGATGAGCACTGTCAGCTGGGCGGAGACGGATATCGCGTCTGGCGAGGTACCGGTGCTGCTGTCGACGGACAGCGCGGCCGATGCCGCTGCGGAGGCGGAAGACGATATCGATGGTATCGTCCTGGCGGCGCCTGCTGAGGTGCAGGCAGACGAAGTGCCGTCCTTTGAGATGGGCGGGGACGATCCTTCCGGCGGAGGAACGACCGGCGGGAACGGCCAAACACAGGGCAACGGCGAAGGCGGCACCGGCGGAGACGGCCAGTCGCAGGGCAACGGCGAAGGCGGCACCGGCGGGAACGGCCAAACACAGGGCAACGGCGAAGGCGGCACCGGCGGAGACGGCCAAACACAGGGCAACGGCGAAGGCGGCACCGGCGGGGACGGCCAAACACAGGGCAACGGCGAAGGCGGCACCGGCGGGGACGGCCAATCGCAGGGCAACGGCGAAGGCGGCACCGGCGGGGACGGCCAAACACAGGGCAACGGCGAAGGCGAAGTGCCGGCCGATGAACTGGTCGCACCGAAGCGCAGCCTGGTGCTGGGCGTTGGCGAGGCGGTCAGCCTCGATGTTACGCTGCGGTCTCAGGACGATTCGCGCACAATGACTTATCGCTCGAAAAAATCCAAGGTCGCGTCAGTGACGGCGGACGGCATCGTCAAGGGCAAAAAGGCGGGCAAGACGTCCATCGTCGTCTCCGCGGGCGAGGGCCTCACGCTGTCGATCAGCGTCAAGGTGCTCAAGAAGCCCAAGAAGATCTACGTCAAGGTGGGCAAGACGACGCTGGGCGAAGGTGAATCGACCGCCGTGTGGGCGAGCTTCCCCAAGAAGACGGGCGGCGGATACACCATCACGGTGGATGAGAGCGGCAACCTCGAATACGATCCCGAAAAGGGCACGATCACCGCCAAGGCGCTGGGCGACGCCTGGGTGACCGCGACGGCTTACAACGGCAAGAGCAGGACGCAGAAGATCACGATCCTGCCCGCGCCGGACAGGATCAGTTCCAATAAAGACGAGATGGTGCTGTGCGCGCTCGGCGCCGTGGGCGCCACGGGGACCTTCACAGCCGTACTGCCGAAGGGCACCGCGGCTTCGATCAAGTACAGTGTCGAAGATCCCTCCATCGCGAGCATCGACGCAAAGACCGGCAAAGTGAAGGCTCTGGCAGCGGGCGAGACCCGGCTGTTTGCCGAGACGCACAACGAAAAGCAGTGCGAGTGTCGCCTGTACGTGCAATCAAGGCCGACATCATTTAAGCTTCAGGAGACGTCGATCTCGATGTATATCGGCCAGGTGTATGAACCTGTGCTCATCACGGATCCGGACGACGCCTACAAGGGGTTCACCCTGAAGTCCAAAAACAAGAAGATCGCCTCCATATCGGGCAATACGATCAAAGCCCGGAAAAAGGGCAGCACGAAGGTGACGCTCAAAGCCGCCAACGGCAAGAAGGCAACGATCAAGGTCAAGGTCCTTCGCGGGCCAGACAAGGTCAAGCTGAACAAGTACGTCATCCCGCTCAATACGGGTGAACAATTCCAGCTGGCGTACACGCTGGTGCGCGGCCTGAGCAGAGTCAGCTACACGTCCAGCGATACGTCCGTCGCCACAGTGGATCCCGATACGGGCATGATCGAAGCCGTGGGCAGGGGCAGCGCCGTCATCACCGCGCGCACGCTCAACGGCAAATACGCCAACAGCGAAGTATACGTCGACTGCGCGCCCGAGGACGAGCTGAAGGTCACCTTCATGAACATCGGGCGCAACGACGGCATACTGCTGTGCTGTCAGGGCGAATATGCCTTCATCGATTCCGGCATGCACAGCGACGGCGTGAAGGCGGTCAAGTACATCCGGAGCCGGGGGATCACACATCTGAAGTACTACATCGGCACACACGGGCACAAGGACCACATCGGCGGCGCCGCCGCTATCCTCGCTGCGTTCGATGTGGATACGGTGCTGGTGCCGCATGGTTCATGCAAGGGACGCATCAAGAATTGGGCGGAAGGCTCCGCCGAAAAGGCCGCCGCCAAATCACAGCGGTATCGCACCATGAAGCGCGGCGATGTCGTCACGCTGGGCAGCACGTCGATGCTTTGCCTGGGTCCGATCAAGGCGCGTCCGGCAAGCTACACCAGCCTGCGGGAAAACGACAATTCGCTGGTGATCCGCGTCACGCACGGCTCGAACACCTTCCTGCTGACCGGCGATGCCACGAAGGATGAGATGAATCAGATCTACAAAAAGGACCATTCGAGCCTGAAAGCCAACGTGTTGAAGAACCCGCACCACAACGGCAGGGTGGAAGAGATCGTCAAGCGCTGCGACCCGGACATCACGGTCTTCTCCACCAGCAGCGGCAGGCAGCCCAAGTCGGACTTTGTGAAGTGGATCAGGAAGCGGGGCTGTGAGGTCTACATCACGTCGAGCAACCGCCACAGCCACGTGACCATCACATCTGACGGCGCCGCATTGATGGTGACCACCGCGCGAAAGTACTCGTTCTGACGACGGGCGGCATCCGCGCATCAGGCCTGGGCGGCGCCCGCGAACCAGCGCCGCTTGTAGGGGATGGTGATGAGGTCCGTGAGCAGGTAGGCCAGCAGCGGCGTCAGCATCAGGCCCGTCGCCCCGAAGCAGGCGGGCAGCAGGAACACCAGCGGCACGTAGCAGATGGCCTGCGGGAGCGACGCCAGGAAGGTGGACTTTCGCGATTCGCCGACCGCCTGCAGCAGTATGTTGACGGAAAAGCCGTAGGGCATGAAGACCAGGCCGATGCCGTGAAGGCGAAGCGCTTCGACGCCCAGCGCGCAGGTGGCATCGCTTGAGTCCGCAAACAGAGGGATGATCGCAGGCGCGGCAGCCCAGAGCAGCGCGGCGACGATGCAGATCAGGATCATGTTGATCTTCAGCGTGAGGCGATAGGCCTCCCGGATGCGGTCGTTCCGGCCTGCGCCCCTGTTGTAGGAGTATATGCTCTGCGCGCCCTGGAATAGCCCCTTTACGATGGCCAGTATGAAGGCCGTGACCCTCGCCACGATGGACAGGGCGGCGATCAGCGCGTCGCCGCCCGCCATGCCGGCGGAGATGTTCAGGCAGGCGGAAGCAAGCATGCCGGCTCCGTGGCGGCACAGCGAGGGGAGCCCGGCCCGGCAGATCTCTCCCGGCAGCCCCCCGCGGAGCCGTACGCGGGATGCGGCGAGCCGCGTCTCCGTGCGGCCTGACAGGAAGAAAAACAGCAACAGTCCCAGGCTCGCCAGCTGGCTGACGAACGTGGCGAGCGCCGCGCCGGTAATGCCCATATCCAGAGCGAATATGAACAATGGATCCAATGCCATATTCAACACACCGCCCAGGCCCATGCCGATCATGGACAGGCGGTTTTTTCCTTCTCCGCGGAGCAGCGTGCCCAGCACGATGGACAGGCAGAGCGCGGGAAAGCCCAGCAGTATGAAGCGCCCGTAGGCCGCGGCATAGGGCTGGATCGTGGGGGTGCTGCCCAGAAGGCGCATGAGCGGCGACAGGAACACCAGGCCGGATACGCCCAGCGCCACAGAGAGCGCAAGCGCGCTGAAGACCGCGGTAGAGCCGGCCGCGGACGCGCCTTCCCTGTCCCTGGCGCCCAGCATGAGGCCGATGCGGGTCGCGCCGCCGGTGCCGAACAGATAGCCGAGCGCGTTGATCATCTCCATGATGGCAAAGCTGATGCCCACCGCGGCGGTGGCCTGTGTGCCCAGGCGGGAGACGAACCAGGTGTCCACGATATTGTAGATCGTGGCGATCAGCATGGACAGTATGGAGGGGAACGCAAGGCGGAGCGTCAGCCGACGTATGGGAACGGTCGTCATGATCTCGTATTGGCTCATCGGGATCCACCTCCGAACCGGCTGTTTCGCCGTCATCTGTCACGGGAGAGGTCCGCCAGAAAGGGCGCGCACAGCATCAGCGTGCGCATCGCGTCGGGAAGGCCGAAGGCACAGCTGGCCTCGAAGCGCATGGGGAATCTGTCGCCGTAGCGCTCGATGACGCGCTGCGGGTCAAGGCGGCGGCGGACGAAGCCCACGGGGACGCCGTCCCGGGCGTACGCGATGCCTTCCGAAGAGGGGATGCCCTCCACGACGTCGTCGCCGGCGCGCAGCACCAGAGCGCCGTCATCGCGGCGCTCCACCGAGGCAGCCCATGCGCCGGTGGCGCGGTCCATGAGCGGCATCTTGCCGGACGCCTGGGCATCGGCAGGGCAGACCCAGTCGATGCCATCTGCGTGGACAGCGGCGGGGCCGCCGGGCAGCGCGGCGCGGGTCACGTCGCACAGCGCCCTGCCGCCCGCGCGGAACACGTGGGCCGACACGCCGGTGGCGTAGCAGTAGTAGCCCTCGATGTCGCTGGCGGCGCGTCGGGCCCCAGGTGCGGCAGCCCTGCGCTTCTCCGCGCGGATGTGCAGATACAGCGCCTCAAACGGGCTGACGATCAGACAGACCAACAGGACCACCATATACCATCGCATGCGCGCACCTCCCCGATCGCTTTGCCCGGCGCCCCGGCGCCGCGGCGCGGATCGTCATCGGATCTCCGTATAGATCATGCCATTCCTGCCCCTGTCCGATCGCATGAGCGCGATGCGCCGGACGGTCATCCCGGCGTCCGGCATCTGAACGGCGGGCAGGCCCCGCACCGGGCAGACCGCCTGACGCACCAGCGTAACATGGGGCGAGAAGCGCTTTTTATCGAAGGGGATGCCCGCCTCGGCCAGGCCGTGGCGCAGCCGGCGCACGCAGGATGAAAGCTCCGGCGCGTCCCTGAACCCCAGCCACCACAGGTCGGAAAAGGCGCCGATGCCCTGAGATCTCAATTCGAAGGGCTCGAAGGGCAGCGCGTCGATGACCTCCAGCGCGGCCCGTGGATCCGGGTACTCACCGATGAACGCCAGCGTCAGGTGGAGATTCTCCGGCTTTGTGTAGTTGCCCCGCACGCCGTGCCGCCGAAAGGCGTCCTGCACTTCGAGCGCGGCGCGCAGCATGGCGCCTTCCATCGGGATCGCGACGAACAACCGCATGATATCACCTCTCACAGTATTATACCACATTTTCGGCCTGCGGGACACAAAAAAGGGGCTGACTCAGAACACAGTTTTGAGTCAGTCCCTTTGTGTGCAGCGGGCATCAATCCAGGCCGCGGTCCAGCAGCCTGAGCGTCTCGAGGTCCACCACGACGTTCGGATCGGAGGGATCGATGACGTTGAGCCCGGCGCCGAGCTTTTCATTGGCGCGCCGCTGGAATTCGGAAACGGCGGACAGCGTGATGCGATCCAGCACGCCCGATTCGGGTTCCGAGGACATCATCTGGTTCATGTACAGCTTGCGCTGCAGCTTTTCGATCTCCGACGGATCGGAGGACGCGTCGATCGGCGCGTTGAAGCCGGCCTGAGGCCTCAGTGCGGGCGCTTCGGTGGGCGCGGGCGTGGGCTCGGGCGTTGGGGTGGGCGTCGGAGCGGGTATGCCGAAAACGGCGGTCCCCCAGACGGCGTCCTGTTGGGTGCCGTTCACCGGCACGGCGCCGACGTACACGGTGTAGATCCCCGAGGGCAGGCGACTGGCAGAGATGTTCCGGCTGGTGTCCGTGGTGTTCCCGATGGACTGGCGCTCGCCGGACTGATTCTCCACATAGACGATGTAACCGGCCACGTCGCCATCTGAGCCCCACTGCAGTATGATGCTGTCGCTGGTCATATAGGCCACGCCGTTCTGCTGGTAGGCGGTGCCCCCGACGGTGACGGTGGGCTGCTCGACCCGCCCGACGGTGGGTGCGGGCGTCGGTTCAGGCGTGGGTACGGGTGTCGGCACCTCGGTGGGCTCAGGCGTGGGCTCGGGTGTGGGCGTGGGCTCGGGCGTGGCAGGCGCGGGCAGCACGAATTGCGCGCGGCTCCAAACGATATCCTTGTCTGCACCGTTCTCCGGCAGCGCACCGACGGAGACGGTGTAGATCACGGACGGGCTCAGCTTGGAAGCGGGCACGGTCAGCGACTGCTGCCGTGTGGACGGGGTGCCGGCGACCACGTTGCCCGCGGCGTCGGTGATCTGTACGCTGTAGCTTGCCACATCGCCGTTCGCCTCCCATTCGATATCGAAGCTCCGGGAGTCGATCAGTATGGCGGCGTCCTCGGGCACGCTGCCGTCGATGGTGATGACCGGCGCTTCGATGGAGGCCACCATCGGCACGGGCGTCGGCACGGGCGTGGGTTCGGGCGTCGGGGTCGGGGTCGGCACGGGTGTGGGCTCGGGCGTCGCCGTCGGTTCCGGCGTCGGCGGGATCGGCAGGGTGAAGCGGGCGGTCGCCCACACCACGTCATCATCGGTGCCGCCCATGGGCAGCGCGCCGACGTTCAGCGTATAGATCTCGCCCGGCGTCATGCCGTTGGTGCTCACCTTCTGTTCGGTCTGGCGGGTCGATTCCTGGGCAACGATAGAGCGTCCGTTGCTGTCATACAGGTAGACCTGGTAGGAGACGACGCTGCCCTGCGCGCGCCAGTTGATGGTGAAATTGCCCTTCTTCAGTTCGATGATGTCGCCCGACGCGACATGACCGGCAACGCTGATCTCCAACTGATCAACGGTCGCCTTGAAGGGCGATCCGGCGGGATGTCCGCCTTCGTCGTCGTCGGGCTCGTCAAAAGGGTCGTCAGGATCGATGTTCGACATCCCATCGGCATCCGGGTCAACGGTCCCGAACGGGTCGAGGGTCGGTGTGGGGGAAGGCCAGACCTCTTCGTCGGGATCACCGTCCTCGCCGTCAAAGTCGCCGTCGCCGGTATCGCCGTCGAAGCCGCCGTCATCACCGAAGTCGTCGTCGCCGGTATCGCCGTCGAAGCCGCCGTCATCGCTGAAGTCGTCGTCGCCGGTATCGCCGTCGAAGTCACCGTCGTCGAAGTCGTCGCCGGTATCGCCGTCGAAGTCGCCGCCGTCGTCGAAGTCGTCGTCGCCGGTATCGCCGTCGAAGCCGTCGTCATCGCCGAAGTCGCCGTCAGTGGCGGTATCCGGCACAGGCGTGGGGGAAGGCGTCGGTGTCGGCGTTGCCGCGTCGATGCTGCTGTGGATGTTGTAGCCGTTGTCGCAGCAATACTTCAGCAGTTGCTGCGTCTTGCTGTCGAGTTCGCCGGTGACCTTCAGCACATTGGGACGCTGTGTGTTGGCCCACCGCTGGAAGGCGGCGATGGCCTCATTCGTGGCCTCGGTGAGCTGGCCGTTCACCGCTTCCGCCGGGAGGGCGCCGACCTGCGCCAGCATCTGCTGTATGGCGAGCACGCGCTCGTTGGGCTTCTTCGTAGGCTCGGGCGTCGGTGTCGGCGTCTCAGTGGGGGCCGGTGTCGGTGTCTCGGTGGGAGCGGGCGTCGGCGTCTCGGTGGGGGCCGGTGTCGGCGTCTCGGTGGGTGCGGGCGTCGGTGTGGGCTCTTCGGTGGGCTCGGGTTCGGGCGTCGTGCCCAGTACGTTGATCTCGTGATCGGAATAGTACTCCAGAGCCTGCCGGGTGGCGTTGTCCACCACGCTGCTGACCGGCAGGGAGCCGCCCTTGCGGTTCACCCACTGCTGGAAGGCGCGCACTGCCTTGGCAGTGGCGTTGTCGTATACGCCGTTCACCTCTTCCTCATCCATCAGACCGATCGTCACCAGCATCTCCTGCACGCGGCGGATGGAGGCGGGATCGGAGGAGCGGTCGATGGTGAAGTCCTCATCTTCGTTGGGCTCTTCGTCCTCGCCGTTCCGGATGTCCGGGATGCGGTTGTTGTCCTGGCAGTACTGCAGGAAGGCGCGGGTGAGCGCGTCGGCGTTGCCGTTCGTGGGCAGCACATCTTCGCCGCGCTGTTCGTTGACCCATCTCTGGAACGCGGACACCGCGTCGATGGTATCCTGGCCGTACACGCCGTCGTCGGCGCCGACAGGCAGCAGACCGAGCGTGATCATCTGGCGCTGCAGTGCGCGGATGACATCCCTGGAGGATCGGCCGTTGATGGTCTCGTTCTCAGGCAGGGCGGGCGTCGGGCCGGGCGTCGCCGTCGGGGTCGGGGAGACGGTGGGCTCCGAAGTGGCCGACTGGAGCTTGTTCCACTCGTCCACATAGTAATCGAGGAACGCCAGGCTCAGCGCGTCCATGCTGCCGCTGGCGTCCAGCACGTCGTAGCCCTGCAGCTGGTTGACGCGCTTCTGGAAGCGGCGCACGGCCTCGCGGGTGGTCTTGTCATAGCGGCCGCTGGCAGAACCCTCCGGCATCACGCCCAGCACCACCAGCTTGCGCTGCATGTCGCGGATCTGGTTCGCGCCGGAGTTCTCATCGATCACGTTCTCGTTCGGCCGCGCGGTGACCTTCGGCTTCGGGGTGGCCGTGGGCGTTGGCGTAGCCGTGGGACGGGTCGCGCCGGTCTGGTACAGCCACTGCTGGGTCTTGGGGCCGGCGATGCCGTCCACCTTCAGCGTGGGCCTCGGGTCGTAGTATTCGTTGATATAGGTCTGCAGGTCGCGCACGGCCTGCCGCGTGGCATTGTCGTATTTGCCGCTGATTTTTGAATAGTCCAGCCAGCCCAGCGTGACCAGCTTCTGCTGAAGCGCACGGACCTCCGCTTGGCCGGACTTCGTGGATACGGATTTGTAGGCCGAGGCATCGCCGGACAGCGTTGGCACGGCGGTGACCCTGGGTACGGGCGTGGTCACACCGCCCCGGACGTCCTGCACGGGAGAGTCGTCGCCGGTGTCGCCGTCATAGCTGTAATCCATCCACGAAAGGTCCGGATCCACGAGCGCGGCGAACGTCGGCGTCACTCTGGGGGTGGGCGTCGGCGTTTCCGCAGGGATCCACACCATGTTGGGATCCAGCGTGGGCGCCTCTGTCACATCCTTGGCGGGGCTCACGGCGCCGTTGAAGAACAGGATGAACCCGAGCGCCGCGAGGACGACCACCAGCGCGGCGATGATGGCGATGATGAATATGCGCCGCCGCCCGGTCGGCTCGGGATCCTCGTCCCGCGGCTGAGCGTCCTCCTGCGCGGCGGCGGACTTGCGCTGGGCGATGTAGGCGGTGCCGTTCTCCTCGAAAAAGAAGTGGCGCTTGCGGGGATCCTCTTCGCCCTCCACGCTGGCGCGCAGCTTGTTGAGGCCCGCGTCAAAGCGATCCTCCAGACCGGCGACGGGCACCACCGAGCCGTCGTTCAGGCGCTCGGCGCAGTCCCGGGGCAGATATTCGCGGATGCGCAGCTTCTTTTCCCGCTTGGTGTCGAACGCGGCGTACACGATGCCCGTGGCGTCCTGGCCCAGAGCGCGGCCGACCAGGAAACGGTCGTGGTACACCAGCGTCCCGGGCAGCAGCTGGATCTGGGATACCGCGGCGTGGGAATCCCTGCCACAGTGCGGGCAGCTGCTCTGGCCGCGCATGTCCTCGAAGCAGTACATGCACAGATTGTCGTATGCCATTCTATACACTCCTTTGTTCAGCGGGGATCGCTCCCCGGGCCGTCACAGGATGCCGTCCACGACGGCCTTGACGTCCTCAAATACTTCATCTATGCTTCGGCCGGCGTCGATGGGGAACACCCTTTCCGGCGATGCGGCCTTGACGGCCTCGTATCCCCGGCGCACGCGCTCGAAGAAATCCTCCTGCTCGATCTCCAGCCGGTCCAGCGGCGCGCCGGCGGCCATGCGCCGCTTCGCGCGGTCCCGATCGACCTCCAGCAGGATGGTCGCGTCCGGCTGCACGTCTTTTACGGCAGCCGCGTTTATTTGACGTACGAAAGCCTCGCCGAGTTCACGCCCATAGGCCTGATATGCGATGCTGGAATCCAGAAAGCGGTCGCAGATCACGATCCTGCCGCGCCGTATGGCCGGTTCGATGACCTCCCGCACGTGCTCCACGCGGGAAGCGGCGTACAGGAGCGCCTCGCACTCCGCGGACATGCCCCTGGAATCCAGGCTCAGTATGACCTCGCGGATGCGCTCGGAGATCGGGCAGCCGCCCGGTTCCCTGGTCAGCACCGTGTCGTAGCCGCGCGCGGTCAGGTAGTCGCGGAGCTTTGCGATCTGCGTCGACTTTCCGCAGCCGTCGGAGCCCTCCATCGTGATGAAGCGGCCCCGGGGCAGGTCGCCGTCCAGAAGCCATTCGCTCATGGCGAGAACGCTGTCGAACACCCTGTCCGCGCCGGCTTTCCGGAGCTCGCCCTCGATGGAATAGCCGTAGTCCGCGCCGACGGCGGTCATGCCCAGCGCTTTCGCGGCCTCGATGTCGAAGCAGCGGTCGCCCATCATGCACGCGCGGGAGATGTCCGCGCCCTCCGGCAGCGCCGCCAGCAGCAGGTCCTTCTTGTCCGCGTCGTGGTAGCCCAGCATCGTGCCGGATACCGCGTCGAAGTACGCGTCGATGCCGAAGTGCTTCGTCAACCGCTCCAGCATCATCGCGGGCTTGGCCGAGGCCAGCGCCACCCAGGCGCCCCGCTCGTGCAGCGCCTTCAGCAGCTGTGCGATGCCCGGATACACCTGCGATTCGTACAGGCCGATGTCGATGTAGCGCTCCCGGTACGCCGCCATGACGCGCGCCGCGCCGGCGTCGTCAAGGTGGAACTGCGATCTGAAGCTGTCCAGCAGCGGCGGCCCGATGAACCGGTCGAGCACTTCGTCCGGCGGCACCGGCATCCCCAGCTTTTCGAGCGCGTATGCCACGCTCCGGCGGATGCCCTCGCCCGTCTGGCAGACGGTGCCGTCAAAATCAAACAGATAGTAGTCGAACTTCAATCAAATCAATCCTATTTATCACAATTATTTCAATTCTATGAAATATTGTACCATAAGAATGTGACTTTTTCTGGCCTGAATATTGAAAAGTAGTATGAATTTTCGGCGATGCCGCGCACAGGGGCAGAAACCGTCGTCCGGTGCGCGCGTCCGCAGAGAAGGATGCGCGCATATGCGATATGGGATCGGGCGTGCGGCCCGGACCGACGGAGCCGGGCACCGTCTCTATGCGCGATTGCGCAGACGGACGGCGTGTGATACAATATCCATATGGGATCCATGTGGTACGATCCGGACCCGAGGAGGAGCGAACGGAAATGGACTTCAGAAGATTCGATCAGACGTATTACATAAGGATGGACAAGGGTGACGAGATCATAGGTACCCTGCTCGAGATCTGCCGGAAGGAGAAGATCGCGTCCGCGGTGTTCAGCGGGATCGGCGGGTGCAGCGAGGCGGATATCCAGATCTTCGACCCGGCGGCCGGTATGTTCGAGACCCGGAAGCTGTCGGGGATGCTCGAGCTTGTCTCGCTGAACGGGAACATCTTCAGCGATGAAGAGGGCGAGGTCTTCCATCATACACATGCCCTGTTTTCATTCAGCGCAAACGGCGTTCATGGCACCGCCGGCGGGCATATCGGATCGATGACCGTGCTTTATACCGCCGAGATCGAACTGAGGCCCGTGATCGGCGGCACTATACGACGAAAGCCCGATCCGGAGACCGGAACAGGCTTTTGGGATTTTTAGCCGGGCAGACAGATCCACAGGCCCTGATCTGACGGGAACGGGCCATCAATGCGCAGGTCAATAGCCGAACAGCCTTTCTGCGTTTCGGCAGTAGATGCTTTCAAGGGCATGGTCGGACAGGCCGACACCGTAGATGTTCCAGCGGCCCTGCGCGTATGGCGCATCGTCGCCTTCGGGATTGAAGTACTCGTCCATCGTCTCCAGGAAGCGGAAGTAATTCGGATGGAACACCTCGCTCGTCGGGGCGTAGTCCGTGCCGAAGAACACGCGTTCACAGTGTGCTTCCAGAAAAGCCTTCGCGGTATAGGGCTGGCGGCCCATCTCTGCGATGCGCGCGGCGATGTCGACATACATGTTGGGATAACGGTCCAGCCACGCGCCGACCTGGCGCAGGTTCTCCGCATAGGAGGCGACGTGCGCCATGATGAAGGTGGTCCGGGGATTATCCGCGATCATGCGCTCCATCATCTCCATGAGCGCATGGAAGCGATAGAACTTCGGATCGGCGAAGCTCCAGTCCGGATGCTGACACAACTCCTCGTAGCGCTCGTTGGTCCGATCCACCGGGGAAAAGAAGGCGACCGGGTCCGCGATGTGGAACAAAACCGGTATGGACAGCGAAGCCGCTGTTTCAAAGATGCACTTCAGCCTTGGGTCGTCCGGCCTCAGGTATGCACCGGAGCTGTCCCGGTACCCCAGCCCGATGGGCTTCCACAGCTTGACGCCCCGCATGCCGAAGTCGCTGACACCCTCCGTCAGCGAGTGATGGACCATCGACTCAAAGCCTTTTTCCTCGAACCGGCTGACATCGACCGTGCCGTAATTCAGGAAGAAGTCCTCGTAGCCCTTGAGCTTCTCCAGCATGCGCCTGCGCTCGTCGCCGAAGCCGAGATCCAGGTTCACCACCCTGCGGATGCCGGCGGAGCGCAGGGCGGCCACGGCGCGCCCCGTGTCGTATCGATCGGCGTAATCGTCCCCGATCATCAGCTTTCCCCAGTGCGTGTGCATATCCACCACGGGGTATTTGGGCGTCGGCACCTGATGTGCGGGCACCTCAAGGCAGCTCTTCGGCATGTATTCTTCCAGTTGCATATCCTCGCCTCTTTTATTATCATCTTTGGAACACGCGCAGGTCCATGTCTCCGTCTCCACAGCCGCCAAAGGGATCGCGACGGCGAGCCCTGCCGGGCGGCATGTCATGGATGGCGCCGCTTTCACCGCGTCCGGCCGATGGGCGATGATCGCAGCGGCGTGCGTTCGCTGCTGGCGCACAGAGCATGCGGATGCGCCCTGTCGTCGGACCGGATCGAGACGATTATACACGATTTTTAAATAAAAGTAAATCGCCGTTCCGGATGCCGGCCAAAACAAAACGCCCCGCAGTGGGGCATTTTGTTTTGGCCGGTCCGACGCATGGCATCTCTTCAGCGGGGCGGGCCCAAAGCGACAACCTGGGCCGGTCCATGCCTGCGCCGTCCGATCCGGGTCATCTGCGGATCCATCCGACCGCACCGCGCAGACTGACGACGAGCCAATCTCCCTCGTCCTTCAAAATGGGCAGGGTGGTGTTTGCGTCCAGCAGGGCGACCTTGGGCGCCGCGGCTTCGTCCCAGGCATATACCGTCGTTTTCTTTTCCGTACGGTACCAGGCCGGGTCGACGGCGATGTAGTCGGCGTTCACCCACCCTGAAGCCGCATCTTCGGAATCGTCTAGGACGCAGTATGCCCATCCGTCGCTCTGGTCGACCACGATCGGCAGATCCTTATATCGCAGGGTCTCCACGACTCTGGAAGAAGCGTTGGGATCCTGACGCACGGTGAGCGTTTCACACAACACGACCGCCTGAAGGCCGATCTGGCCCTCGCCGTGCGGCGGAATGATCTCTGCATGGACGACCCCCACACATCCGAGCGCCAGGATCAGCGCGGCCAGGATCGTCAGAAAAACGATTTTCTTCATGTTCTGCGTCTCCTTTTCTTTTTTTCGCTGATTGGACGATGGATCGGGCGGAAATGTTCCGCGAAAGAGGCATCGGCGCCAGGGAGCCGGTTGAGAGGGTGCGGAGGCCGGAATCTGACGTCCGCGTCACCGGTCCGCGCATATCCTTGGCCCCATCTTCGAGGGAACCGGGTCAGGCGGTGGTATGGCGGCGCGGTGCGCCGCGGCCTTCGGCCGAACCCATTCGCTCGCAGGCTCGCAAAATGGGTCCGCATATCCCACCGCCCAAGCCAAAAAGAACGACCCACGCTTCAGGGGGCCGACCTGTCGGCGGAGGCGGTGGGATGGCGGCGCGGTGCGCCGCAGCCTTCGGCCGAACCCATTCGCTCGCAGGCTCGCGAAATGGGTCCGCATATCCCACCGCCCAAGCCAAACAAAACAGCCCCTCGATGAGGGACTGTGTTGTTTGGCGGAGGCGGTGGGATTCGAACCCACGAGGCGTTTCCACCTACCTGATTTCGAGTCAGGGCCGTTATGACCACTTCGATACACCTCCACGGCCATTCCATTATAAACAGACGCGCGCGAATTGTCAAGCGCGCGAAGGGTGCCGGCGCGCGACAGGGTGAGGATTTAACATACCGCCCGCCGCGCGGTCCGGCCGTGGGGAAAAGGCGCGGGAGCGGCGGCCGGGCTTGACTATCCGGACAGCTCTGCTATAATTGTAGCGTAGACGCAGCGCCATTTATATGAAAGGAACGAGACTATGAGCGATCCACGCGCCCGCGCCGCGGCGGACATCGTCCGGGAGGCGGGGGATCTGACGAAGAAGGCTGCCACAGGCCGCCGGGCCGGGGTGACCGGCCGGCGCACGGCGCCGCTGGGCCGGGACGTCGCGTGCAACGGTTTTTCCGGCGTGGCCCCGGGGCCCGCAGGAGGGCTTGCGGTATGAGGCGGCTGTTCGGGCGCTGCTGCGCCGCGCCGGATCCGGCCCGGGCC
>JAFRMB010000122.1 GCA_017430945.1 Clostridia bacterium
GGCCAGCTCCTGAGAAGCGGCGCGCTGCCAGGCAAACTCGAAGTCGCCCGCGGTCACAGGCTGACCGTCGGACCAGACCAGACCGTCACGCAGGGTGTAGGTGTAGGTCACGGTGCCGTCTTCGTTCTCAACGCCTTCCACGAGCTCCTCGGCGGCGTCAGGGGCGATGACCAGGTTGCCGTCGGCATCCTGGGACCACTTGGCCAGACCGGAGAACAGGTGGGCAAGCAGGGTGGCGCCGTCAACAGCAGAGTTGAGGGCGGGGTCGATGGTGTCGGGCTCGGAAGCCAGGCACACGGCGAGGGAGCTGCCGGCTGCAGCGGGCTCAGCATCCGCAGAACCCTGAGCGGGCTCCTGCTTGCTGCCGCAAGCCGCCAGTGCAAGGACCATGGCGAGAACCAGGATCAATGCGGCGATTCTTTTCTTCATTGTGTTCGTCCTTTCTTGAACAAATTTAATTAACTGCCAATGGCAGATAATTGCGGTTAGTTGATCTCTTTTACCCGGTGGCACGCAACAAAGTGGCCCTTCTCGACCTCTTTGAACTCGGGCATGCTCTCGGCACAGGCGTCCGTGGCATACTGGCAGCGCGTGCGGAACGGACAGCCGCTCGGCGCGTTGAGCGGGCTCGGGATATCGCCGGTGAGGACGATGCGCTTGTTGGCGCGGGCCGCCTTCGGATCCGGCAGCGGCACGGCGGAGAGCAGAGACTTGGAATAGGGGTGCAGCGGGTGGTCATAGATCTCCCCTGCCGGCGCGAGCTCGACCATGCGGCCGAGATACATGACGGCGATGCGGTCGGAGATGTGGCGCACGACGAGGAGGTCGTGGGCGATGAAGAGATACGTCAGGCCCAGACGATCCTGCAGCTCATCGAACATGTTGATGACCTGCGCCTGAATGGACACGTCCAGCGCGGAGACGGGCTCGTCGCAGACGATAAAGTCCGGGTCGACCGCGAGCGCGCGGGCGATGCCGATGCGCTGGCGCTGTCCGCCGGAGAACTCGTGGGCATAGCGGGCGGCGTGCTCGCTGTTGAGGCCGACATAGTCCATCAGCTCCAGAATGCGGTCCTGCCGCTCCTGCTTGGTCTTGCAGAGCTTGTGCACATCCAGCGGCTCGCCGATGATGTCGGCGACGGTCATGCGCGGGTTGAGCGAGGAATAGGGATCCTGAAAGACCATGGTGGCCTTCTTGCGGAACTGGCGGATGTCATCCTTCGTCTTGATGAGCTTGCCGTCATAGTAGATCTCGCCGCCGGTGGGCTTATAGAGATGCAGCAGCGTGCGGCCGACGGTGGTCTTGCCGCAGCCGGACTCGCCGACGAGGCCGAGCGTTTCGCCCTTGTTGATGGTGAAGGAGACGCCGTCCACAGCCTTGAGGGGCTTGGTGCGGAAGAGGCCGGTGTTGATCGGGAAATACTCCTTGAGATCCTTGACCTCGATCAGAGGGCGGTTGGTGTTTTCCGTCATGCCTGCTCACCGCCTTCCTGTTTCTTTTCGGCCACAATCGTGCCGTCCTCGAGACCTTTCTTGACGTTCATCCAGCAGGCGGCGGCGTGATCGTCGTTGATCTGCATGCGCTCGCAGCGCTGGTGGATGCAGATCTTCATGGCCGCGTCGCACCGGGGCGCGAAGGGGCAGCCCTCGGGCATGTTCAGCAGGTCGATGGGCGTGCCGGTGATCGGCTGGAGACGCTGGCCGGCCGTGTCCGCCGTGGGGATGGAGCGCATGAGGCCCTTGGTATATTCGTGGCGGGGATTGTAGAAAATCTCGTCCGCCGTGCCCTGCTCGCAGATGGAGCCGGCGTACATGACGATGACCTCGTCGCACAGCTGCGCGACGACGCCGAGATCGTGCGTGATCATGATGATGGCCATGCCGATCTCTTCCTGCAGCTGCTGCATGAGCTCGAGGATCTGCGCCTGAATGGTCACGTCCAGCGCGGTGGTCGGCTCATCGGCGATGAGGATATCGGGCTCGCAGGCGAGCGCCATGGCGATCATGACGCGCTGACGCATGCCGCCCGAGAACTCGAACGGATACTGCTTCATGCGCTTTTCCGGCTCGTTGACATTGACGAGGCGGAGCATTTCGACCGCGCGGTCCCAGGCCTGCTTGCGGTCACGGTCGGTGTGGAGCACGATGGCCTCCACGAGCTGGTGACCGATGGTATAGGTCGGGTTCAGGCTGGTCATCGGGTCCTGAAAGATGATGGAAATTTTGTTGCCGCGGACGGTCTTCATGACCTTTTCGCCCGCGCAGACGAGCTCCTGTCCATCGATCTTTATGGAACCGGAGACAATGCGGCCGGTCCCGGCCAGGATCTGCATGATGGAGTAAGCAGTAACGGATTTACCCGATCCGGACTCCCCCACGATGCCAAGCACTTTTCCCCTGTCAAGCTGAAAGGACA
>JAFRMB010000123.1 GCA_017430945.1 Clostridia bacterium
GCCGCCCGGGGCGGCGCGCCGGACCGCGCCGGCTTCAGGTGAGGCAGCCCGTGCGCCGGCGCAGCCTGCGCCCGCGATCAGGATGCCCGAGCTGCTGCGCCCCGTACAGCGGGGACAGAAGACGCCCCTGGGGATCGGGCAGGGCGCCGGTGCGCGCCTGCGCGTCGCGTTCGGCTGGAACGTGACGGACGCGCGCTGTGACATCGACGCCTCGGCGTTCCTGCTGGGGCAGGACGGCCGCGTGCCGTCCGACGACTGGTTCGTGTTCTACGGCCAGCCGGCCAGCCCCGACGGCGCGGTGCGCTTTGCCGGGGGCTCGGCGGAGGAGCGCGAGGAGATCGCCATCGACTTCGGGCGGCTCGATCCGTCGATCCAGCGCATCGTCTTCGTCATGACGATCGACGAGGCGCTCGACAGGCGCCTGAATTTCGGCATGATCCGGGATGCCTGGCTCCGCGTGCTGGACGGGACGGGGCGGGAAGCCGTCAGCTACCGTCCGCAGGAGCTGTATGAAAACATCACTTCCATGACGCTGGGGGAGATCTACCTGAGGAACGGCGAATGGCGGTTCAATCCGGTGGGCAACGGCGTGAACACGGACCTGGCGGGACAATGCGCCGTGTACGGCGTGACGATCGGCGATTAGGAGAGATGAGCTATGCTGACATTTGAAACGGTCAATGAACTGACGCTCAAGGTGACGTGCCGCGGCGGCGACGTGCTGTTCACGAAGGCGGGCGCCTTCATCGCGGGCCAGAGCCGGGGCGCCAAGAACTATCGCTTTGAAAAGGTGCTGCTGGGGCCGCAGCAGGGGGTGCTGGGCGCCGCGCTCGGCGCGCTGGCCCGCCGCGTGACCGGCGAGAACCTGCCGCTCATGAAGGTCACCATGAGCGGCGACAGCGAGACCTTTTACGCAAATTACGGGCAGCATGTGATCGCATACAAGCTGGACATGGGCGAGGTCATCGCGGTGGAATCTGAGAACCTGCTCGCCTTCACGCAGGACTGCGACTACAGCGTCCGCTTCCTGGGGCAGGGCGTCCTCAGCCAGAAGGGACTGGCCACCTCCACGCTGACCGGCCGCGGCGCCAGCGCCTATGTCGCGGTGCTGGCGGACGGGAATCCCCTGGTGCTCTCCAACGTCGGATCCGGGAACGTCCTCTCGGTGGACCCCGACGCGGTCGTGTGCTGGATGGGGCAGGAGGGCCACAACTGCGATCCCGCCATCAAGACGGACCTGAACTGGAAGAACCTGATCGGCCAGCATTCGGGCGAGTCCTACGCCTATGAATGGGGCGCCAACCAGCCCGTGACCGTCGTGATCCAGCCCTCGGAGCGCAAGGGCGGCATCCGGGTCGCCGTCGACTGATCCGGCCGCGGTGACAGAAGCATAATAATATATACAGATATTGACAACGGCGGGTTTTCCGTTTAGAATAATGTGTGACAGTCGTGATTATTGTTGCGTTAAGAACGCGGCAGTTCGGGGGGATGTTCGATGTCTTCTGAGTTCAAGCTGGAAGTGCGGAACATATCCAAGTCATTTCCAGGTGTAAAGGCCCTCGACCGCATCTCCTTCAAGGTGCGGCCGGGGACGACCCATGTCCTGTGCGGTGAAAACGGCGCGGGCAAATCCACGTTGATGAAGATCATCAACGGGATCTACAAGCCGGACGAGGGCGAGATCCTTCTGGACGGCGTCCCGGTGAAGATCGACAATCCGATCCACGCGCGCAGCCTGGGCATCTCCATGATATTCCAGGAGCTGAGCTATGTGCCCGAGATGACGGTGGCCGAGAACATCTTTCTGGGCCGCTGGCCGACGGACCGGTTCCACAGGGTGGATCACGCGCAGATGTACCGTCAGGCGCAGGAACTCATGGATCGCGAGGGGCTGCACTATTCGCCCTACGAGCAGCTGAAGAACCTGTCGGTCTCGGACATACAGATGCTCGAGATCATCAAGGCGGTCTCCAACGACCCGAAGATCGTGATCATGGACGAGCCGACGTCGGCCATCACGGAGAAGGAGATCGACAAGCTGTTCGACATGATCCGCGTGCTGAAGTCCCGCGGCGCGTGCGTGATCTACATCTCCCACAAGATGGACGAGATATTCCGCATCGCGGACGACATCACCGTGCTGCGCGACGGCACGATGGTGGACAGCCGCCCGGCGTCCGAGCTGGACGTGGATGAGATCATCCAGATGATGGTGGGCCGCCGCATGGAGAACAAGTATCCCTGGGAGGACGTGCCCAAGGGGGATGTGCTGCTGGACGTGAAGCACTTCCGCAGCGCGGGGGTGTTCGAGGACATCAACTTCCACATCCGCGCGGGCGAGATCGTGGGCTTCGCCGGGCTGATGGGCGCGGGTCGCACAGAGGTGGTGCGCGCGCTGTTCGGGCTGGATCCCTCCGACGGGGGCGAGGTCCTCGTCAAGGGCCGGCCGAAGAAGCACCTGACCGTCAAGGGCAACATCGACGACGGCCTCGTGATGCTCAGCGAGGACCGCAGGCGCTACGGCCTGATCCCTGTGCGCTCCGTCATGGAGAACGTCTCCCTGGCAAATCTCAAGAAGTTCATCTATAAGGGCCGCCTCCACCGCAAGGAGGAGCGCGACGCCGTCGCCGAGCAGTGCCGCAGCATGAACGTCAAAACGCCGACGCTGGAGACCACCGTCGAGGCGCTCTCGGGCGGCAACCAGCAAAAGGTCGTGCTGGCCAAGTGGATGGAAGTGGATCCGGACATCCTGCTGATGGACGAGCCCACCCGCGGCATCGACGTGGGCGCCAAGTACGAGATCTACAAGCTGATGATCGAGCTGGCGCGCAGGGGCAAGGCGCTGCTGATGGTCTCATCGGAGCTCCCGGAGCTGCTGGGCATGTGCGACCGGATCTACGTGCTCTGCCGCGGAAGGATCAACGGCGAACTGAAGCGCGGGGAGTTTTCCGCGGAACGAGTGATGCATTACGCCGTCGGCACGGATCGTGTCTGACAAACGGAGCAAGGAGAGGATAGGGATATGCAGGCTAGACAGAACAAGGCAAATCTGTGGGAGACGATCAAGAGCAAATATGCCATCTTTCTGGTGCTGGTGGTGCTGTTTGTCATATGCACGCTCCTGAACAAGAACTTTCTGACCTGGGGCAACCTGACGAACATCTCCAGGCAGATCTCGGTGACGACGATCCTGGCCTTCGGCGAGACGATCCTGATCATCTCCGGCCTGCTGGATCTGTCGAGCGGCGCGGTGATGGCCTTCGCGGGCACGCTGTCGGTCATGTGCTACAAGGCCATGGGCGACAACGGCTGGTCCATGCTGGTCGCGATCCTGATCGCCATCGTCGTCGCGATGTTCTGCAACGCGCTGAACGCGCTGATGACCACCACGTTCAAGGCGCCGGCGTTCATCGTCACCCTCGCCATGCAGACCATGGCGCGCGGCGCGGCGCTTTTGCTGACCGCCGGCCAGAACATCTATCAGATCGGCAACTACACGGTGCTGGGCCAGGGTTCGCTGTGGATCATCCCCATCCCGATCCTGTTCATGCTGTTCTTCTTCGCGGTGACCCGATACATACTGAGCGACACGCGCTTCGGCCGATCGCTGTACGCCATCGGCGGCAATGAGGCTGCGGCCAACGCCTCGGGCATCGCGGTCAACAAGGTGAAGACCGCGGCATACCTGGTCAACGGCGTGATGGTCGGCATGGCGGCGGTGCTGTTCATGTCGCGCAACAACGTCGGCCTGCCCAACGGCTGCCAGGGCTATGAGACCGAGGCGCTGACCACCGCAATCATCGGCGGCACGTCGTTCACGGGCGGCATCGGCACCGCGGGCGGCACCATCGTCGGCGCGTTCATCGTGGGCTTTTTGAACAATATCATGAACCTTACCGGCGTGAACTCCTATGTGCAGCAGATCATCAAGGGCGCGATCATCGCGCTGGCGGTCATCTACGACATCTATGCCAAGAACGCCCGCACCCGCAAGAAGCTGGGCAATATCGAGGACAAAGCCGACAAGGCGGCGAATCTGTAACCAAGCGGCTTGACCGCTTGAAATAGAAGGAGGTAAACCCATGAAGAAGATCTTGTCCCTGGCGCTGATCCTGGCGCTGACCCTGGCACTGTTCACCTGTGCGTTTGCAGAGGAAAAGACCTACCGCGTGGCCTACATCGCCCGCGCACAGGCGGACTCCTTCGCTGCGTGGCTCGCCAACGGCGTGAAGGAAGAGGCCGAGAAGTATCCCGACATCACCGTTGATGTGTTCGACGGCCAGGCCAACGACGAGACCGAGAACTCCCTGATCGAGAACGCCATCACCAACCAGTACGACTGCATCATCATCCAGCCGAACAACGGCGAAGCCCAGAGGCCCTATGCCGAGAAGGTCGTCGCGGCCGGCATCATCTGCATCACCACCAACGCCCGCATCGACGGCATCGAGGGCGCTTCCTCCGTCGACGCCCAGCCCTATGAGCAGGCTGCCGTGAACGCCCGCATGGCTCTGGAAGTCGTGCCCGAAGGCGCCACCGCCGTCATCCTGCGCGGCCCGGCCGGCAACTTCCATGCCGACGAGCGCCTGAAGGCCTGGATGGCTGAGTTCTTCGACAAGAGGCCCGACGTCAAGATCGTTGGCGACGACTATGCCAACTGGAACAAGGACGAGGCCATGGCCCTGATGGAGGACTGGGTGACCGCCGCTGAGACCCCGATCGGCCTGATCGCCTCCATGAACGACAACATGTGCGCCGGCGCCCTCGAGGCCATCAAGGACAACCCCGACTACGCCAACGTGCTGTCCTTCGGCGTCGACGGCACCGCCGAGGCCTGCCTGCTGATCGAGGAAGGCCGCATGACCGCCACCTGCCTGCAGAACGCCTATGAGCTGTCCGAGCTGCTGCTGGACACCGCCCACAAGCTGCTGACCGGCGAGGAGACCCAGATCGACACCGACGTCGGCAACCCCCTCTACACCATCGACAACGTGGCCGAGCTGCGCGACATCCACGTTAAGGCCGGCGCGCTGCAGTGATCCCTGCGGCAATGCCCGTCTGTGACTGACTGACCCGGGGGCTGCTCCAGGTTGATGGATGGCCATCAATGGGGGCGGCCCCCTGGCTTGTGCCGATGCGACGGCGGAGGCGCGAAATCAAATGAAAGGAATGATGCGTGTTGTCCAACAAGACCTTTTACATGACCGAGCTCGAAAAGCTTGAGGTGGGCGAGGCCCCGATGCCCTCGATCGGCCCGGACGACGTATTGATCAAGATCCAGGCCGTGGGCGTGTGCGGATCCGACCTGCACTACTACAAGACCGGCTCCATCGGCGACTTCGTGGTGGAGTTCCCCTTCATACTGGGGCATGAGGCCGC
Source organism: Clostridia bacterium (assembly GCA_017430945.1). The sequence continues at coordinate 5,383 of JAFRMB010000123.1, forward strand.
CGGCGTGATCGAAGCCGTGGGCGAAAACGTGAAGAACCTCAAGAAGGGCGACCGCGTGTGCATGGAGCCCGGCGTGCCCTGCATGAAGTGCGAGGAGTGCCTGACCGGCAACTATAACCTGTGCAAGGACGTGAAATTCTGGGCCACTCCGCCCTATGACGGCGTACTCAGCGAGTACGTGGCGCATCCCGCCGCGTTCACCTTCAAGATCCCGGACAATATGTCGTTTACCGAGGGCGCGCTGGTGGAGCCGCTGGCGATCGGCCTGCATGCGTGCAACACCGGCAACGTGAAGCTGGGCCACACCGTGGCGATCGTCGGCGCGGGCTGCATCGGCCTGGTGACCCTGCTGGCCGCGAAGGCCTATGGCGCCACGCAGATCATCGTGGGCGACGTGCTGGACAAGCGCCTGGACAAGGCGCGCGAGCTGGGCGCCATCGCGGTGAACACCAAGGAAGAGGACTTTGCGGCGAAGGTGATGGAGCTGACGGGCGGCCGCGGCGCGGACGTCTGCATCGACTGCGCGGGCTTCTCCGCTACCGTCGACGCATGCCTGAGCAGCGCCAAGCGCGCGGGCATGGTCGTCATCGTCGGCCTGGGACAGGACCGCGTGGATGGCTTCAACACCAGCATCATGTCCACCAAGGAGCTGACGGTGAAGTCGATCTTCCGCTACCGCAACCTGTATCCCACCGCGATCAACGCGATCGGGGACGGCAGGATCAACGTCGGCGCGATCGTTTCCCACCGCTTCAAGTTCGACGACACCATCGATGCCTTCACGACCTGTACGCGGGATATCCGCAACGTGGTCAAGGGCGTCATCGAGTACTGATCATCGACAGATCCGAAAAATGGGCATGGGGAGGCCGCACGGCCTCCCCATACCTGATCCACCCCGCCCGCTCAAAACGAGCGGGTTTTCAGCGATGTGAAGGGGATCCCGCTTCATTCAGGCGGGATCCCCTTTGGCTGCGGCAGATGAGAAGGCCGGGGCTGTCTCAGGCGGACGGCTCCGGCCGGGCGGAACGGCGTCACAGGAGGTGCGCGCAGTTCCTGTCGAAGGAGATGCAGGCGTCGTCGCCCACGTTGAAGATCTTCTTGTTCACGGGGCAGTTGTCGGTGATCTTCCCCAGCGTATCGCCCACGCGCACGTGGTAGTTCTGGTAGGAGCCCATGAAGCAGCTGAGCTCCACGCGGCAGGGCAGCTGGCCCTCGTCGGCGATGACGATGGCCTCCGGCCGCAGCACGATCTCCGCATCGCTGCCCAGGGCGGGCCTGTGGTCGGACTGCACGGCGACGCTGACGGGGTGGCCGTTCACCTCGATCACGGCGGCGTCCATGTCGACGTCGCGCACGGTGCCCTTCAGGAAGTTGCACTCGCCGATGAAGTCGGCGACGAATTCGCTGTTGGGCCGGTAGTAGATCTCCATGGGGCTGCCCATCTGGGCGATGACGCCGCCCTTCATCAGGATGATCTGGTCGGAGATGGACATGGCCTCGGACTGGTCGTGCGTGACGTAGATGGCCGTGATGCCCAGTGCCTGCTGGATGCGGCGGATCTCGGTGCGCATCTGCACGCGCAGCTTGGCGTCCAGGTTGGACAGCGGCTCGTCGAACAGCAGCACGCCGGGCTCCACCACCAGGGCGCGGGCCAAGGCCACGCGCTGCTGCTGGCCGCCGGAGAGCTGGTTGGTCATGCGGGCCTCCATGCCGGAGAGCTCGACCAGCGCCAGTATGTCGGTGACCCGGCGCTTGATCTCGTCCGCCGACACCTTGCGCAGCCGCAGGCCGTAGGCGACGTTGTCGAACACATTGTAGTGCGGGAACAGCGCGTAGCTCTGGAACACCATGGCAGTGTCGCGCTTGTTGGGGGTCAGGGCGTTGATGGGTTTGCCGCCCAGGTAGATCTCGCCCTCGTCCGGCGATTCAAAGCCGGCGATCATGCGCAGCGTGGTGGTCTTGCCACAGCCGGACGGGCCCAGCAGGGTCACGAATGAACCGGGCGCCATGTCCAGCGACACGTCATGCACGGCGTAGAAGTCCTTGCCCGTCTTGGGGTCCTTGTATATCTTGGATATGTGATCCAGCCGGACGCCCTTGGGCTGTTTAACGCGCATATCTGCCATGGTCATTCGACCTCCTTTATGTTTTTGCTGGTGCCGAAGTGCTTGATGATGAAGTTCATCAGCAGCACGGAGCCGTAGGTGATCAGGATCAGTATGGTGGCAAAGGCGCAGGCGATGCTGTAGGCGCCCTTCTCAGCGAACTCGTTGATCTGCACGGTGATCAGCAGATAGCTGGGCGTCACCAGCAGTATGATGGCGGAGATGGCCGTGATGGATCGCACGAACGCCGTCACGAGGCCGGAGAGGAAGGAGTCCTTGATGAGCGGCAGCGTGACCGAGGTGAACACCTTCAGGCTGTCGGCGCCCATGTCGTAGGCCGATTCCTCGATGGACTTGTCGATCTGCCGAAGCGCCGATATGCCGCTGCGGGTGCCGGTGGGCAGCGAGCGCACCACGAACACGATGATCAGTATGAGGCCTGTGCCGTACAGCCCGCTCATGAAGCCGGTGTGGAAGATGCCGTTGGCGAAGCCGCGGATGTAGCCGACGCCGAGCACCGTGCCGGGCACGGCCATCGCGAGGATGGACACCGCCTCAATGAAGCCCTTGGCCTTGAACTTGCGCTTGACCACCAGGTAGGAGATGATCATGGACAGCAGTGCCGTGATGGGCGACGCGATCAGCGACAGCACGAAGGAGTCGCGGAATGCCTGCAGGCCCCTGTAGCGGACGAACACCTGGCTGAACCACTTGAACGTCAGCGGCGTGAACTTGTAGCCCCAGGTGGGGAACAGTGCGCCGATGGGCACGCAGATGTACATCATGATCACGAACAGCGTCGCGACGGAGCACAGCACGGTCAGCGGCACGGTGACGGACTTGTCTTCGATCAGCATGCGCACGCGGCTGGCCTTGCCCGTCAGCGTCGCGGCCGTCTTGCGCTCGAGGTAATACTTCTGCACCGCGAACATGGCCAACGTGATGCACAGCAGGACCACGGCCATCGCCGCCGCGCCCTGCTTGTCCATGGCGCCGGTGATCTGCAGGTAGATGGTGGTCGCCAGCGTGTCATAGGAGCCGCCGATGATCATCGGGTTGGCGAAGTCCGCGATGGACTCGATGAACGTCACCAGGAAGGCGTTGCCGAGGCCCGGCAGCAGCAGCGGCAGCGTGACCGTGGTAAAGACCTTCGAGCGGGACGCGCCCATGTCGCGGGCGGCCTCCTCCATGGAGGGATCGATGTTCTTGAGCAGGCCCTTCATCATCATGTAGCAGACCGGGAAGAACGTCAGCGTCTGCACGATGACGATGCCCCAGTAGCCGTAGACGTTGTTGTCGTAGATGCCCAGAAGGAAGCGAGTGATCAGGCCGGCCTTGCCGAAGAGCATGATCATCGACAGCGACAGCACGAAGGGCGGCGACACGACCGGCAGCATGGACACGATCTTGAACAGCACGCCCACGCCCTTGCGCAGTCGGACGTAGACTTCGACGTAGGCGAACAGCAGGCCGATCAGCGTGGAGAGGATGCCCACCACGAAGCCCACCAGCAGCGTGTTGGTGATGGCCCGACGGAAGGTGTGCATCTGGAAGATGCGTTGGAAGGTCTCCAGAGAGATTCCGTGTGTGCCCTGAAGGCTGTCGACCAGCAGGATCGCCAGCGGGTACAGAATGAACAGCGTCAGAAAGGTGATGAGAAGCACGATGGTGGTCATCATGATGGGATCCGCCATCAGCTTCTTCCGATCCAGCGCTGCGCTTTGGCTGCGTGCCATAAGCAGCAACTCCTTCCCTGAGGATTTGGTTGGATGCCCTGGGGAGATCCACTACAGCGATGGGAGAAAGCATCCCCGCACCTGGACGGGGCGGGGATGCAGATGGGGGACGTCGGTCATTCGGTCTTGAAGCGGTCGTCGCCGCCGCCCAGGGCGTTCATGACATCCGTCACATAAGTCGCGGTGTTGGCCGCGGCGTCGGCGAAGTCATAGCCGTCCCAGACCAGGTTGGGATCCAGGCCGAAGTCGATGGCCGCCTGAGGCTGGGCAGCGTTGTCGAGCACCAGGAACTGGTAGGAGCCGGTGTTGGCGGCGATCTCCACGCAGTCGGGGCTCAGCGCGTACTCCAGGAACAGGTGGGCGGCGTTGGGATGCTTGGCGCCCTTGAACACGGCCACGGGCCCGATCTCGCAGGTGGTGCCGTCCTGCGGGATGATCAGCTGGATGTTCTCATAGCCGTTGTCCACGATCTGGGTGATGCCGTCGTGCAGGAAGCCGATGCCGATCACGCACTCGCCGGTGCCCACGTTCTTGGAGGGGCCGGAGCCGGATTTGGTGTAGACCTGGATGTTCTTGTCCAGATCCACCAGGTACTGGATGCCCGCGTCGTGGCCCTTCATCTGGAGCAGCGTGTTCACGACCAGCTTGGCGGTGCCGGCGGTGTTGTAGTTGGACAGCCAGATCAGGTTCTTGTATTCTTCCTTCAGCAGGTCGTCCCAGGTCTGGGGCGCTTCCAGACCCATGCGGTCCAGCTCGTCCTTGTTCACCATGAAGCCCAGGATGCCGGTGTAGATGCCGTACCAGTAGCCGTTGGGATCCTTGTAGATGTCCTTGGTCAGGTGCGCGGCGTTGGCGGGCACGTAGCTGTTGTCCAGCAGGCCCTTCGCTGCGGCGTCGTCATAGGGGTTGTTGGTGCCGCCGAACCAGACGTCCGCGGAGGGGTTGCCGTTTTCTTCCTCGATCTTGGTCGGGACCTCACCGGTGGAGAGGCGCTGATACTGGGTCTTGATGCCGTAGAGCTCTTCGAAGTGGCGCACGGCAGCAGCAAGATAGTCCTCTTCGCAGGAACCGTAAACGATCAGTTCGCCCTCTTCCCTGGCCGCGGCGACAAGGTCCGCATCCGGCTCAGCCAGCGCGGCACAGCAGCCCAGCGCCATCAGCGCGGCCAACAGGATCGCAAGCATCTTTTTCATGACAAATACCTCCTGATGTGATGTGATTTAACCGTTTCTTATTATAGTATTCACATCGGCTCTTGTCAAGTATGAATGGAAAAATGGGCACACGCCGAAGCACGTAAAAAACCGCCCCGGGATCGCCGGGGCGGGCCGCGTCAGGATCTCAGACTGAGGACGATGCGGTTGCTGTCGTCGAAGGTGTGCTCACAGGAGGAACAGAACTTCCGGACGATCGTGGCGGAGAGGGGATCCCCGTCCGTCAGCGGATCGAAAGCCGGCCCGCCGTAGGTCATGGTCATCACGGCCGTCCCGTCCGCGTCCGAATACTCGATCTCCGCGCGGATGGGCAGGGCCTCCGGGCGCAGGATCATGCCGGCGGACGTCAGCTCCTCAAAGACCAGATTCATGTTCCGGATCAGCTTTGGGGTCAGCAGGTTGTCCCGGCCGAAGATCCCGATCCGGGTGCTCAGCCCGATGAGGTCGAAGGATGGCGAGTCCACATCCAGCGTCAGGGTCTTCATGCGTTTGATGAACCGGCGCGTCTTTTCCCGCCGCGGGTCGCCGAAGATCTGCGCCGGGGCGCCCTCTTCATAGATGACGCCCTCGTCCATGTAGAACACGCGGGTGGAGACCTCCCGGGCGAACCGCATCTCATGGGTCACGATCATCATGGTCATGCCCTCCTGGGCGAGGGAGCGGATGACCGTCAGCACCTCGCCCGCCATGATGGGGTCCAGGGCGGAGGTCGGCTCGTCGAACAGTATGATCTGCGGCTTCATGGCGATGGCCCGCGCGATGGCCACGCGCTGCTTCTGGCCGCCGGAAAGCTCGTCCGGGAAGCTGCGGGCCTTGTCCAGCATGCCGACGCGCTTCAGGAGGACCTGCGCCTCGCGGATCGCCGTTTCCCGCGGGATCTTCAGCAGGTCCACCGGGGCCGATATGACGTTTTCGATCACGTTCAGGTTGGCGAAGAGGTTGAAGGACTGGAAGACCATGCCCATCTTCCGGCGCACCCGGTTCAAGTCGCACTTCGGCGACGTGATGTCTTCGCCGTCCACGATGATCCGGCCGGAGGTCTGACGCTCCAGCTGGTTCAGACAGCGGAGGAAGGTGGATTTCCCCGTGCCGGAGGGCCCGATGACGGAGATCACGTCGCCCCGGTCGATCTCGGCGCAGACATCCTTCAGCGGGGTGACGTTCGGGTATTCCTTGCGAAGATGCTCGACCACGATCATGCTCACGCGTCATCACCTCCTGCGGTACCGGTACGGCGCCTGGGGCGGATCTTCCTCTGCAGCCTGTCCAGCGCCCACGTGATGATCCTCGCCAGCAGGAAGTAGATCAGCGTGGAAACGATCAGGGGCAGGAACGCCTCGTAGCTGCGGCTGCGGATGATGTCGCTCATCTTGGTCAGGTCCTGTACGGCGATGTAGCCGACGATGGAGGTGTCGTTCAACAGCGTCACCAGCTCGCCGCGGTACACCGGCATGAAGCGGACCGCCGCCTGGGGAAAGAGGAATCGAAAGAAGGCCTGCGTCCGGGTATAGCCCAGGGACAGCGCGGCTTCCTCCTGCCCGGGGTCGACGCCGTCCAGGCCGGACTGCATGACCTCGGCGGCGAACGCGCCGAAGCTCAGGGTGAGGCCGATCACGGCGACCCACACGGGCTCGATATTCGATCCGCTGAACACGACGTAGAACAGGATCATCAGCAGGACCACCATCGGCATGCCCTGTATGATGTGGACGTAGGCATCGCAGACCGGACCGGCCAGGCGGCTGTCCGTCCGGCGGAGCAGGCAGATCCCGAAGGCCAGCAGCGTGCCGAACAGCGCGGACAGGACGGTGATCAGGCAGGTGGTCCCGATGCCCTTGACGATGAGCTGCCAGCGCGCTTCCTGCAGGAAGTTCTTCTGCACGCTGCCGTAGATCCGATCCAGCAGATCGCCCTCGCCGCCGTCGTCCGGGCGCTCTGCCCCGCCGGGAAGGTCGGCGGCCGGCACGGCGAGCGAGGTCAGGGCGGTCATGTGCGGATCGGACATCGTGACGGATCCGGCGTACGCGTCGTCGTACTCCAGCCCCGAAGCGCCGATGTCGCACTTGCCGGATATCACCGCCGGCAGCACCGCGTCGAACTGCATGTCCATGAGCTGCAGCCCATAGCGGTGGAACGCGCAGAACCGATAGAGTATGTCGACCTCGTAGCCGACGATCTGCCGGCCCCTGATGTAGACGATGGGGGCGTATGTGGTCTCCAGAGCCACCCGCACGGTGCCGTTTTCGGCGGAGAGATCCTGAAGCGGCGGGATCACCTTCACGCTGTCGTCGCTGCCGAACCAGATGTCCCCGATCTTTTTGAGATCGCCGTTCTCCCGGATCATGCGGATGAAGGCGTTCATCTGATCGGGCAGGCCGGCGATCGCGCTCTTGTCGGAAAAGGCGAAGGTCATCTGCCAGGTGTCCAGGGGCTCGGGGAGCTTGCCGATGGACGGATCCTCCGCCATGATGACGTCGAGCGCCGGCTCGTCGATGATGAAGGCATCGATCAGTCCGGCCTTCAGGGCGACCACGAGATCCGGATAGTTGCCGTAGTACTCGATCGTCGCGCCGGGAATGCGGCGGTCGACGATCGTATCGTAATTGGCCCCGGTGATCGAACCGATCTTCTTTCCCGAATAGTCCGCAAGGGTCACCCGGCCGTCGCCGTCGGCGTCCGCGATGGCAGCGGTCTGCTCCCCGGAGGAGGTGAACCTGGGGATCAGCAGCAGCGCCGCCAGCAGCAAAAGGGTCGCGACGATGGCGATGTCGACGCTCTTGATCCTTTTGTTCACGGCCTCCACCTCCCCGGAGTTCTGATCGTCGGTCATGCGGCTTTGACGCACCCAGCCCCGGAAACCGCGGACCCCTCGGCGCTTCCCGGGGCTGGATATGCGGGGCGGCGTGCGGGCGCCCCGCGGGGCAGCGTTCAGGCGATGGCAGGGCTGTTCATTCCGGCTCCGGCAGGAAGTCCGGCCGGCGCTGTATGGCGGCGATGTCGAGGGCGACCCGCGCCATCAGGCCGTCGATCTCGCGCAGGTCCCGGCCCTGCCAGAGCTCGCGGTCGGCCAGCGCCGCGTACGCGAGGGACTCGGGATCCATGTCGTGAGACAGCGCCGCGAAGCGGGCGAGGCGGTCCGGGTCGTCGTGGATCGCCTCGGTGTGCCGGCCCCGCGCGACCTCCCAGACACCGCTCCCGGGGTCCTTCCGCGCGCCGGCATAGAGCATGATCGTGGCGGCCAGCGCGAAGGACAGCGCGCGGGGCGGCTCGAAGTGCTCCTCCGCGAGGGCGCGCAGCGGACGGAGCGGGCCGCGGACGAACCGGTCGGTCAGGTTTTCGGCGGCGCGAAGGATGCGGTTGCGGTTCAGCGGATTTTCGAAGCGCTCAAAGCTCTCGACGACGCAGGCCTCCACCGCCGGCCGGTCCGCATCCGCCAGGGCGGGCATCAATTCCCGCACGAAGCCCTCGCCGACGAAGCGCCTCAGGCGCTCGTTGGCCATGCAGTCGCGCAGCGTGTCGCAGCCGTTGAGCCAGCCCGCCGCGGCCATCAGGAAGATGCCGCCGTCGAACAGCTGCGCCTTCAGCCGCGCGGCAAGCGCCGCGCCGGGCGCGTCCGAAAGGCAGATGCCCGCCGCGCGCGACAGCGGGAATCGACGCGCAAAGCCCTCCGGCGCCGCCAGCGTCAGCCGCGCGCAGGGCTCGGCGATGTAGAGCATGTCGTCCAGGTAGTTCATCTCGGCGCACTGCCGCGCGGCCTCGTCGGGCTCGGCGCGAAAGGCCAGGCTGTCGGCCAGGGTCGGGTGCTGCGCGGCATCCGGATCGCTGTCCGCATTGCCCAGCCGGAACAGGACCGGGTCGGGCAGCCCTGCCCCGCGGCGCAATTCAAGGAATCGTGCCGCCAGCGCCCGGGCCCCGGGCGCGTCGTCCACGAAGCCGGTCAGGATGCCCGGGTCCAGCGCCAGCGTGCGCAGCGCGTTGGGATCGGCGTCCGGATCCACGGCGCGCAGGATGCACTGCACCACCTGCTCGCGCTTGACGGGCTCCTCGCGCACATAGCCCCGAATGAGGATCGTGTACATGCCGTCCTGCTCCGAGAGGCGCCCGGCGAAGCCCGTCCCGCCCGCCTCGACGGCGGCGAAGCCGATGCGCGCGTCCGGCTCGGACGCGGCGGTGTAGTCGTCGATCAGGCGGTCCACGGTGCCCAGCAGGGCCTCCGACATGCCGAACTGCACGGCGTTCACCCGCACGGGGCGCCGGTCCGCGATCTCATAGCGCGCCATCATGCCGGCGTTCAGGCGCTGCATCTCCATGGGCATACCTCCGTCGCCGGGCGTCAGTCCATCGTGAGCGGCTTGAGGCGCATGTTGCCCCACAGCCGCTCTGACCAGATGAAGCCCGAGTTCAGCGCGGGGTCGTCCACCACCACGAAGCGGCTGACGTCCTCCAGCGTGTCGTAGTAGGTCGTCCGGCCCTGGGGCGTGCCGGAGACCAGCGAGAGCTTGATGATGTATTCGCCGGGCGCGATGCCGTCCAGCGGGAAGCGCACCGTGCGCTCGAACGTCTCCTCGTCGTCCACGGGGAACGGGACGGTCTGCGTCATGGCGATGGGCACGCCGATGCTGTTCTTCAGGATGAGCCTGATGCGCAGGTGCGGGTCGGCCAGATGGGCGATGCTGCGCAGCCGGAACGCCATCGTGGTGTCCATCTCGTATTCCAGGGACTGGGTGTCCAGGAAGTTGATCTCCAGCATGCGCATGGTGTTGCCGCGATCCTTGGGATGGGGGATGATGTCCAGGTTCTGGTGCACGCTGCGTTCGCCGCTGCCGCCGTAGAGCTCGACGGCGTGCTCCACGGTGCCGTCGTACTTCACGCGGCCCTGCTCCAGATAGATGCCCCGGTTGCACAGCTGCGTGACCGTGCGCATGTTGTGGCTGACGTAGATGACCGCGCGCCCGCTGCGGGCGATCTCGGACATCTTGGTCAGGCACTTGTGCTGGAAGGCGATGTCGCCGACGGCCAGGACCTCGTCGCAGATCATGATGTCCGGGTCAAGGTGCGCCGCGACGGCAAAGGCCAGCTTCACGTACATGCCGGAGGAGTAGCGCTTCACGGGCGTGTCGATGAACTGTTCGATCTCGGAGAATTCGATGATCTCCTTGATCTTGGAGTTGGTCTCCGCGCGGCTCATGCCCAGGATCGCGCCGTTCAGGTAGATGTTGTCCCGGCCGCTCAGCTCCCTGTGGAAGCCCGTGCCGATCTCCAGAAGGCTCGCCACGCGGCCGCGGATGCGGATCTCGCCCTTCGTGGGGGCGGTGATGCGGGAGATGAGCTTCAGCATCGTGGACTTGCCCGCGCCGTTGCGCCCGATCAGCGCCAGGGCGTCGCCTCTGTCCAGGTTGAAGCTCACGTCGGACAGCGCCCAGAAGATCTCGTTGCCGGAGTAATGCTCCATGCCGATCTTCGTGTTCGGATCCTCCTTGCCGCGCACGCGCGCGAACCAGCTGGTCAGGTCGCCGTGCAGCGTGCCGCCGCCGATCATGCCGAGGCGGTACTGTTTGGAGGCGCCGTCCACTTCAAGCAGTCTTTCACCCATATGCGCGCCTCCTGTCAGACCGTGTCCATGAATGTCTTTTCCGTGTGGGAGAACAGCACCACGCCCAGCAGGAACACCAGGATCGTGACCCCCACCGAGAGCAGATTGTACCGGTAGCCGTACACGCTGGTGCCCAGATAGGCGGCGCGGAACAGCTCGATGATGGGCGTGATGGGGTTGAGCATGTAGACGCCCAGAAGCTGAGGGTATTTGTCGGCGATCAGCGAGGTGGCGTAGGTCACGGGCGTGCCGTACATCCAGAGGTGTACGCCGAAGGTCACCAGCATCGCCAGATCGCGGTATTTGGTGGTCAGCGCGGAGATGATGATGCCGAAGCCCAGTCCGAGTATGCCCAGCTGCAGCAGCAAAAGCGGCGTCAGCGCGATGAGGCCCCAGTGCGGCGTCACCACCGGCTCCGGCCGCGTGGCGTACCAGACGACGAATACGATGAACAGCGCGAACTGCACGAAGAAGTTGATGAGCTCCGTCAGCACCGTGGCAAAGGGCATGCACAGCCGCGGGAAGTAGACCTTGCCGAACATGTCGCGGTTGGTGAGGAAGGTGTTCGAGGTGACGGTCAGGCAGCTGGAAAAGTAGTGCCAGCAGATGTTGCCGCCCATGTAGAACAGGAACTTCGGCATGCCGTCCGTGGGCAGCCCGGCGATGTTGCCGAACACCACGGTGAAGACCAGCGTGGTCAGCAGCGGCTGTATGATCACCCAGGCCGGGCCCAGGATCGTCTGCTTGTAGAGCACCGTGAAGTTGCGCTTGACCATCAGCAGTATGAGATCCCTGTAATGGATGAGCCCCTTGAAATCTATGTCGAACCAGCCGCGCCGCGGGCGTATGATGGTGTCCCATCCGGCGGCCTTCTGCGATCTGTCCATACTCGTCGTCCTCCTGTTGCGGGTGGATGAACCTACATTTTCATTATAGCACGGGGCGCGGAACGCGCAAGCGGTTTAATGGAAAACTTGGGTTATACAAGCGGGGCGCATGCAAACGCAGGCGCCCGAAAAGGCGCCTGCGTGACGTTCGCGGCCGGGCTCAGGCCTTCTTCCGGGTAAACGCCCTGAACCACTTTACGTGCCGGCGAAGGGTGCGCACGATCAGCCGCGCGCACTCGGCGCTCAGGATGCCGATGACCACGCCCGCGAACACGTCGGTGGGATAGTGGACGCCCACGTACAGCCGGGACAGCGCGATCAGGATCGCGAGCACCAGTGCGGGCACGCCGTAGCGCTTCTTCGCCATGCGGAAGATCACCCACGCGCAGGCAAACGAGTTCGTGGTATGGCCGGACGGGAAGGAGAAGTCCTTCTGCCTTTCGATGATGACCGTCAGGTCGTTGAAGAAGTCGTAGGGCCGGATACGGGCAGCCCAGTTCTTGATGACCAGGTTGGTGATGACCATGCCGATGATCATCGAGATCATGCAGGTCACGCCGATGCGCCGGGTCTTGCGGAAGATCAGCAGCAGCAGCGTCAGCGCGATCCAGAACATGCCCGCGTCGCCCAGATGGGTGATGAGCTTGACGATGGGGGAGAAGGCGTCGCTGCGCAGGCTCTCCTGGATCCAGTAGAGTATGGAGTGATCGAATGTGTTTACGGCGGTCATGGGCTCCTCCTGTGGCTCGTTCGTGCGGGCGCGTCGGCGCCGCGCCGGTGTCATATCCCGTTCATTCTAGCATATCCCGCGGGAAGTGTCAATTTGTACGGGCAGGCTCTTGAAGGTTTTACCTGTTTGGGCTTGCCGCAGCGCCGAAACGGCGTAGAATAGGCGGTGAGTGCGCGAGGGCCGGCAGGGCCTTGCGCGCAGGGGACATCGAACGGGAGGCATGATCATGGTCGAAAGGGTCTATGAAACGCCCTGCGGCGCGATCCACTATTGGACGAACGATGACTGCCGCGCGCAGGAGGCGGCGCTGGTCTTCCTGCCGGGGCTGACGGCGGATCATCGCCTGTTCGAGAAGCAGATCGAACACTTCGAGGGCAGGCGGCGCGTGCTCGTATGGGACGCGCCGGAGCACGCGGCGTCCTGGCCCTTCGAGCCTTCCTTCGATCTGAGCGACAAGGCGCGGTGGCTCGACGGGATCCTGCGCCGTGAGGAGATCGACACGCCGGTCATCGTCGGGCAGTCGATGGGGGGATACGTCGGCCAGATGTACGCCCAGCTGTTTCCGGAAAAGCTGAAGGGCTTCATCTCCATCGATTCGGCGCCGCTCCAGAGGGCCTACGTCACCGCGGCGGAGATCTGGCTTCTGAAGCGGATGGAGCCGGTGTATCGGCACTATCCGTGGAAGGCGCTGCTGAGATCGGGGACGCGGGGCGTCGCCACGTCGGGATACGGCAGGGAGCTGATGCGCCGCATCATGATGACCTACGACGGCGATCAGGCCCGGTACGCCCGGATCTCCGGCCACGGGTTCCGGATGCTGGCCGAGGCGATGGCGGCCGATCTCCCGTATGAGATCAGGTGCCCGGCGCTGCTCATCTGCGGAGAGAAGGACCGCGCGGGCTCGTGCGTCCGGTACAATCGGGCGTGGCACGAAAAGACCGGCATCCCGATCGAATGGATCAGGGGGGCCGGCCACAACGCCAACACCGACGCGCCGGATCGCGTCAACGCGCTCATCGAAGGCTTTTTAAAGGATCTCGAAGGGGACCGGAAGGGGTGAGCCCCGCTCTGCCGCCCGGCGTCGCCGTCAGCCCCGCGATCGCCTTTTGATGCGGCGCCCGGGCGGCGCGAAAGCCCGATGCGGCATTCGATCATTATCGATCGCGGAAGTATCGACATAAAAGGCCCCATGCCCGTTCCGCCGGTGGAACGGGCATGGGGCCTTTTTGATGGGGCATCAGATCGCGTTCTCGTCGCCCAGCAGGTCGGCGAGCAGCTTGTCCTTGACGTCTCCGACCGTCGTTTCGCGGATCTTCTGCCGAAGCGGCAGCACGGCCCGCGGAGACACCGACAGCTCGTCGACGCCGATGGAGAGGAACGTCTCCGTCAGCTCCAGGTCCGCGCCCAGCTCGCCGCAGATGCCGACCCACACGCCGTTCTTGTGCGCGTTGTCGCAAACCAGCTTCAGCAGGCGCAGCACCGCCGGGTGATGGGGGTTGAAGAAGCGGCCCAGGTCGTTGTTCTGGCGGTCGCAGGCCAGCGTGTACTGGGTCAGATCGTTCGTGCCGCAGGAGAAGAAGTCCACCAGCTTCGCGAGCCTGTCGCTCATCACCGCCGCGGCGGGCGTCTCGATCATGATGCCGATCTGCACGTTCGGGCTGTAGGGCTTGCCCTCGGCATCCAGCTCCTTCTTGACCAGGTCGCACATCTTGCGCGCTTCCTTGACCTCCCACACGCTGGTGACCATCGGGAACATGATGCCCAGCCTGCCGTAGGCCGACGCCCGGTACAGCGCGCGCAGCTGCGTGCGGAAGATCTCCGGCCGGTTCA
>JAFRMB010000124.1 GCA_017430945.1 Clostridia bacterium
CAAGAAGGCGAAGGCCTCGAAGATCGCGTTCAGCGAGGGCGGCAGCAAGCTGTCGAAAGAAGGCAAGGCGCACGGTGTAAAGGGATACAGCAAGGTGGTCTCGAAGGGGAAGTGCAACATCCGCACGAAGGCGAGCCTGTCTGGGAAGAGCCTGGGGACGTTCAAAAAGGGCGAGAAGCTTAAGTTCACGGGGAAGGTGAGCAGGGACTCCCGCGGGATCGACTGGTACAGCGTGCGCACGAAGAGCGGCGCGAACGCCTGGGTATCCTCCGTATATACCGCGCTCGAAAAGTGAAACCAAACAAACAGACGCATCGGGCGCCCCGCGATATCGCGGGGCGCCCGAGATCATGCATGGTCTGTCGGTGAGCGCGACCTGTCCGCAGCTACCTCTCTCAGGCTGCTCCACAGCCCGCTCTCTCCAGGGGGAGACCTCCGTGACAGACGCAGTCATCCCTGAATATCAGCCGAACACGCTGCTGGCGTCGAAGCCCATGCCGTCGCGCACGCTGGAGAATATCTCCCAGAAGCGCACGTAATCCAGTCCCAGGGTATAGGTGGCGTCGGTATCGCGGTTCTGGATGTAGGGGCAGCCGTCCGTCGCGCAGGCGAAGTCGTAGATGTCGCCGCTGGTCGTCATGCAGAACAGCGTACAGTTCACGGTGCAGCCCTCGAGCTTGGCCTTGTTCTTGCGGGCGCGCGTCAGGATCTTCTCGATCTCCCGGAGCTTGCCGGCGTCGGTGACGGTCTGTTCGGCGCGGTTGCCGGAGTAGTCCTCATATTCCATCCAGGCCTTCTCAAGGCTCGCGGCCTGCGCGGCGCTGCACAGCAGCACCATCAACAGCAGCGCGCAGATCAATTGCTTTGCTTTCATCTTTCAGCCCTCCTCTGTCGTTTTTCTCTGATACCCATATTATAGACGCAACAGGGGGACAAATTAAATATTTAAAAAGCATTAAATGTGTTAAAAAGTTATGACATTTTGATCCTGCCACAGCCTTGACATTCCCGCGCCGCTTTGCTATGATGATTGATGCACAAATTTGTCAAGAATGGACGGGAATGCGCATGGACCTGAAAGATATGTACCTGCGGCTGGGCGTGAGTCCGGCGGTGTACAGCCGCGGCGAGGCGGTGCTCGAGACCTTGAGACCGCGCTTCGAAGCGGTGGACGCGGTGGCGGAGTTCAACCAGGCGAAGGTGCTCGCGGCGATGCAGAAGCACCGCGTGAGCGCGCAGTGCTTTGCGGCGACCACGGGCTACGGCTATGACGACGTCGGCCGCGACACGCTGGAAAAGGTGTACGCCGACGTGTTCCACACGGAGGCGGCGCTGGTGCGTCCGCAGATCACCTGCGGCACCCACGCGCTGGCGGTGGCGCTGTCGGCGAATCTCCTGCCGGGGGACGAGCTCCTGAGCCCCGTCGGCGCGCCCTACGACACGCTGGAGGAGGTCATCGGCATACGTCCCTCGAAGTGCAGCCTGAAGGAATACGGCGTGAGCTACCGACAGGTGGATCTTTTGCCGGACGGCACCTTCGACTGGGACGGCATTCGCGCCGCCATCAACGAGCGCACGAAGCTCGTGACCATCCAGCGCTCGAAGGGCTATGCCGTCCGTCCCACATTCTCCGTCGAACAGATCGGCCGGCTGATCGCGTTCATCAAGTCCGTCAAGCCCGGGCTCAACGTGATGGTGGACAACTGCTACGGCGAATTCGTGGAGACCGTCGAGCCCTCCGATGTCGGCGCGGACATGACCGTGGGCAGCCTCATCAAGAACCCCGGCGGCGGCCTGGCGCCCATCGGCGGCTACATCGCCGGCACCGAGGCCTGCGTGTCGCGCTGCGCCTTCCGGCTGAGCGCCCCGGGCCTGGGCCAGGAGGTCGGCGCGAACCTGGGCATACTGCCCGCGTTCTACCAGGGGCTGTTCCTGGCGCCCACCGTGGTCGCCGGTGCGCTGAAGGGCGCGATCTTCGCCGCCAATGTGTACGAGCGGCTGGGATTCCGGGCGGTCCCCGGCGCCGCCGAGCCGCGCTACGACATCATACAGGCCGTGGAGCTGGGCAGCGAGGCCGCCATGCGCGCCTTCTGCCACGGCATACAGGCCGCCGCGCCGGTGGACAGCTACGTGCTGCCCGAGCCGTGGCCCATGCCCGGCTACGACGCGAACGTCATCATGGCTGCCGGAGCGTTCGTGCAGGGCTCCTCCATCGAGCTCTCCGCCGACGGGCCCATCCGCGAGCCCTACGCCGTCTATTTTCAGGGCGGCCTCACCTGGTACCACGCCAAGCTCGGGATCCTGCTGAGCGTGCAGAAGCTGCTGGAGGCGGGGATCGTTTCGATCGACGCGGACTGATGTGGTTTGTGACCAGAATGATCCTTCGTCTTTGCTCAGAATGGCTTGTCGTGTTTGTTTTTCTGAGCAAAGTGTATCCAAGCCTTATGACGAAAAGGATCTTTACAGCGGATCCTCCTTGGTGTCATTTCGAAGGGCAGCCTGCGGGCTGATGGGGTGCTCCGCTTTCAGCATGTCTCCGTTCGTCGCAGGAACGGGGCTGTGGACCGAACTCCCTCAGTCTGCTTCGCCAGCCAGCTCCCTCAGAGAGGGCGCCGGAGAACACCGTAGCCAAAGCCTCCCTCACAGAGGGAGGTGGCGACCCGAAGGGTCGACGGAGGGAGTCGCGCAAAGGTCATTGCCCTCAATAAAAAAGCCGCCCGGTGCCAGGCGGACGATACTTAAAATAAACATGGGGAGGCGCGATGCCTCCCCATGTCGCTTTTCTGATCGAAATGATGGCTCCTCTCAGCCTTCTCCACTGGCTGTCCGTGATGCCGCAGGCATCACAGACGCCTGCATGCCCTCATTGCCAAACTCATTTGGCAAAGGATACGTTATACCGTCACCGGCAGCGGCTGGTCCAGCAGCGCCGCGCTGACGGGGAAATCGCGCAGCAGCGGCCTCAGCCGCACCGCGGCCTCGATGGGCGCAGCGGCCAGCGCGCCGGGCAGCAGTCGCTGCGCCACGGCCAGGTCGAGGATCGCCTCGTGCGGGGCGTCGCCGACCAGGGCGAGCATCGCAGCGGTGTAACGCCATGCGTCGTCCAGCGCGCGCCGGGACAGCGGTATGCCCGCGGCGGTCATCGCGCGCCTGAGCGCGTCCATCCGCTGCGTGAGCGATTGCGGCACGCCGTCTCCGGGCAGGCTGTCGCGCAGCGCTGCGATGGACACGGGCGCGAGCGGCTCGAACGGTGAAGCCGTCGCGGGCTGCCACGGCATATCCGCCGGCAGCTGCAGCCGCACGGCGAACGCGCGGTCCCACACGGCGGCGCTCACAGGCTCGCCGGAATGGCTGTCCTGCAGCCCGGCGATCACCCGCCATTCGGCGGGCAGGCAGGCGGTCAGGCGGCCCATGGGGTCGCTGCCACCGGCCAGGTTGCAGTCGTCCAGCAGCAGCGCCGCGGGGGCGTTCGGGAAGCGCCGCAGCGCCTCGAGCTGCCTCTCCCACTGCGCGCCGGGCGCCAGCGTC
>JAFRMB010000125.1 GCA_017430945.1 Clostridia bacterium
AGGTGCGCGAACATCGGCGCGAATGCCCCCAACTGCTGCCGGCCGGCCGTCTGCGTGATCTTTTCTTTCATATCCATGCCTCCCTCTCATACCAACAGATCGACGATCATGCCCGTTCCCCAGGCGAACGTCACGGTGAACAGGATGTAGATGACGAACCGCCGCCAGCCCAGCACGATCTTCATCGCGCCGAGGTTGGTGATCTTCGTCGCGGGCCCGGTGATCATGAACGCCGCTGCGCTGCCCATGCGCATGCCGTCCAGCAGCCACTGCTGCAAAAGCGGGATCGTCCCGCCGCCGCACATGTACAGCGGCACCCCGATGGCCGCCGCCATCAGCACGCCGAAGCCCTCGTTTTTCCCGAACAGGCTGCCGACGAGATCGCCCGGAACGTGGATCTGATACAGCGCCGTCAGCAGGATGCCCAGCGCGATCATGGGGCCGGTGGCCCTGACGTTGCGCCCGACGTTCTTCAAAAAGCGCATCAGCAGGTTCGGGTCGGTGTCGCGGTCTGCGCCCTCGTGAAAGCCGGTGAAGTCGAAGAAGGACCTGCCCTTTCCGCTGTAGAACAGCCGGATCAGCCAACCGGCCACACAGCCGCAGAGGGTACAGCTGACGCAGCGTATGACCACCGCCGTCCGCCCCAGCGCCCCGCTGTAGAAGATCAGCTGCGGGTTGAGCAGGATGCTCGACATCATGAACGCCGCGAGATGATCGTCCTTCACGCCCTGCTGCGAAAAAGAAGCGGCGAGGGGGATCGTGCCGTACATGCAAAGCGGCGAGGCGACGCCCAGCAGGCTCGCGGGGATCACGCCCAGCCAGCCCGTTTTGCGCCGGCCGATCCCGGCGAGCGCGCCGTGGATGGCCTTCCTGCCGAACACGGACACCGCGCTGCCCAGCAGGATGCCCAGCGCCCAGTAGGGCGCGATCTGCCGGACCTGGATGTCCAGGTAGTACCAGAGGTAGATCGCCTCGCGACGGATCCATTCGATCATTCTATGACCACAAGATCGTAGGTCCTGCTGCCCAGCCCGATCGCTTCGGCGGCGTCCAGCGTGTGCAGGCCGTTTCGGCTCTCGATGCGGGCCACGAGGCTCTCGCTGTCCGGCATGGCGTACACCAGGTCGACCGCCGCCTGGTCGATGGCCAGCGGGTCGGCGGATGCGAGGATCCCGATGTCGTGCATGTCCGGCTCGTCGGGATAGCCGTCGCAGTCGCAGTCCACGGACAGCCGGTTCAGCACGCTGACGTAGACGATGTTCCCGTCCATGTAGGTATGTACGCCCTTCGCCGCGTCCGCCATGGCTTCGAGGAACGGGTCCTGCTCGCCCCAGATGCTGCCGCTGGTGCGCGTGCCGCCGGAGTGGATCCAGCCCTTGCCCATCGACGAGCTGAAGCCGATGGAGATGTTCTTGATGGCCCCGCCGAAGCCCGCCATGGCGTGGCCCTTGAAGTGGGACAGCACCAGGAACGAATCATAGTCAGCGAAATGACTGCCCACGTAGTCCACGCTCAGGCGCCGGCCGCCCTCGACCGGGATCTCCATGCTGTCCTCGGCGTCCAGGATGTCCACCTCGGCGATGTCGGTGAAGCCGTGGTCCTTCGCCAGCTGCAGGTGCATGGCGGTCGAGGCGCGGCTGCCGCCGTAGGCGGTGTTGCACTCCACGATGGTGCCGTCGAGCATCCGCACCAGGTCGCCGATCAGCGCCGGGCGAAGGTAGTTCGAGTGTTCGCTCTCGCCGGTGGACAGCTTGACGCCCACCCTGCCGGGCAATTCCGCGTTCAGCGCCCGATACGCCTTGACCAGGCTTTCGGGCGAGATGTCGCTGATGAAATACACCGCAGCCGGGGCGGCCTCGTCCCGGTGGGGCAGATCCGCGAGCGCGACCTCCACGCCGCCGTTGGTCGTCAGGGTCAGGTCGGCCGCCAGTGCCGGCGATGCGCACAGCAGCAGGCAGGCGAGCAGCAAAGCGATCGTGCGAAGGGTCTTCATCGTGTTTTCCTCCTTGTCCGGGTCCGGCGACGCCGGCCGGCGATCCCACTTCGGATCCGGCCCGGAGCGCCGCGCTTCATGCGCCCAGCAGCCTGGTCAGGCACGCATGGGTCAGTTCATAGATCGATGGGTAGGCGAAGTCCACGTTCGCGTCCCGCATCGCGCTGCGCTGCTTGTCCGTCACCCGCGCGTAGGGGTAGATGCCGAACATGAACGGGAAGAACACGTAGACGAAGCCCCGGATCTCCCCGGCGCTCATGTCCGGACAGAACTTGCCGAGGATGGCGCGGATCAGAGCCATGGATCTGCCGTAGGCCGCCTTGAAGTGCGTCAGAAGCTCCTGGCGGCTGTTGCTCTCCATGTCGAAGTTGTTCATGGACAGCAGCTTCAGCAGCTGTTCCCGCCGCTCCAGCGAGCGCGCCAGCAGATCTGCGAGCTGCGCCCTGGTCAGCGCTTCATGCGCCTCCAGGATCGCCGACAGCTCCGCGTTCCAGCGGTCGTACTCCCGCTCGTACAGCGCCAGGAAGATCTCCTCCCTGGTCTGGAAATAGTTGTAGATGGTCGGGCGCGAAAAGGAGGTCGCGTTGCCGATCTCCTTGAGCGTGATGTCCTTGAAGCTCATCGTGCGGTACAGATTCTCGCAGGCGTTGACGATCTCCTCCCGCCGCCGGGCGATCAGTTCCGGCGTCCCTTTGATCATGGCGTTTCCCTCCGATGCGCGTGCGGCATTGCTGACACCGTGTCAGCAATGCCATTATAGAGCATGGTTGACACGGTGTCAATAGCGTGGCGTACATTTTACATGTGGGTTGCCGAAACATGAATGACAAGGTGACAGGGGGACGGTTCTCCTGACACGCTATCTTTCTCCGGCATGCTCCGATCAGGGGAGAGTGGTGGCGCTAAATGCCAAGAGCAACAGTGGGTTGTCAAGAGGACCGTCCCCATGACACTGAGTCCCCATGACACTGGGACGGCCCTCTGCACTGGCGCAGAGGGCCGCCCTGATCTGTTTTCGCTTCAGTTCCGCCGGCATCAAGCCTTGCCGTTCACCACGATCTTCGCGGCGCGGCGCCCGAAGGTCATCGTGCGTCCGCACGCCAGGCCGGTGAAGAGGTTCGGATAGTTGTTGGCGAAGAAGCCGCCGGTGACGTCGCCGGTAGCCCACAGACCTTCGATGGGCGTGCCGTCCTCGCGGATGACCTGCATGTCGGTGTTGATCCGGCAGCCGTCCAGGGTGGTCAGGTGCCAGGCGCAGGTGCGGATGCCGTAGAAGGGGGCGGTATCGACGGGCGTCATCCGGTGGGCGGACTTGCCGTAGTCCTCGTCAACGCCCTTGGCGCACAGCTCGTTGTAGCGGTTCACGGTCTCGACGAACGCGTCCACGGGGATGTTCAGCTTTTCGGCCAGCTCCTCCAGGGTGTCGGCCTTCTGCAGGTAGCCCATCTCCAGGTGGGAGTTCTCGCCCTCGGTCATGGAGGACCACACGTAGTCATAGGGCATGTTGGAGAGCGCGCCGTTGTCGAACGGGAACAGTCGGCAGCAGCCCACCTCGTCGAACTGTTCGCAATACTGCTTGTTGTTCGCATCGAAGATGTCGCAGTAAGTGTGGTGCGGCTGCATGTACATCGAGTGCAGCATGAACTCATAGGGGCCGGACTCGTTGCAGAAGCGCTTGCCGTTCAGGTTGACCTTCAGGAAGGGCTGCTCGCCGAACCAGTACCACTTGCCGTTGGTCTTGTAGCCCGCGGTGTCGGTGGGCAACACGGAGCAGCGGTTGAACATCATGGAGGCATGGCAGGGATCCATCTCGCCGCCGGCCCACAGGATGGCCTTGATGCCGCTGCCGTCGGCGGTGGAGCCGATGGGCACGTTGGCCTTCATCTTCATCGTCATGGGCTGGAGCGCCAGCATCATATCGGTGTTGGTGGCATAGCCGCCGGTGGCCAGGATGACGCCCTTGCTGGCCTTGATGCGCAGATAGTGCTGGTCGTTCTGGTCCTGCGCGATGATGCCGACCACCTTGCCGGTCTCGTCCTGGTCCAGCTTTACCAGCGCGGTGGAGAGCTTCCACTCCACGCCCAGTTCGTCGCAGTGGGCCTTGAAGGTGGAGCTGGTGGTGACGTCGGCGGCGGCCGTCTCCGTCTTGTGGGGGCTGTGGCCGGTGGCGTAGGCCTTGTCGCGCTCGGGGTGCGCCTGATCGCCGATGCCGCCCTCGAGGCTCATGTACCAGTCGCCGGTGGACTCCATCAGGTCGGTCAGCCAGTCCACCATCTCGCCGGAGTTGTCGATCCACGTCTTGACGAGGTCGCTGTCCACGTAGCCGCTGGCGTAGCGCACGATGTCCTGGAGCGCTTCGGTCTTGTCGATCTCAAACTCGGGGAAGTCCTTGAAGGCCTCCTTCTGGAGCCTGGAATCGATCGCGCCGATGTCTTCGCGGATGCCGGTGGGCGCCTCGCGCTTTTCGACGACCAGCACCTTCGCGCCTTCCTCGGCCGCGGTCATGGCGGTGATCCAGCCGCCCGTGCCGCAGCCGACCACGAGGACTTCGGTCTCGAGCTCTTCGGTGATATCGGCGTCTGCGATCTCCGGCGCCTCTCCCAGCCAGTCGGAAGGCGCCGCGTCATCCTTGACGGACAGCTCGACGGTCTTTCCGGAGGCCTGGGAGATACAGGCCGCCGCCGCGGTGCGGATCGCGTCGCTGGTCACGGTCGCGCCGGAGACGGCGTCGATATCCGCGCCCTGGGCGTCCAGGATGGCCTGGGCCATGCTCTCGCCGATCTTGCCGCCGATCTCCGGGGTCTCGCCGGAAACGTCGATCTGCACGTCGGTGATGCTGTTGGCGTCAAACGTCATCGTGACCGTCACATCGCCGGCGATGCCCTTTGCGGCGGCGGAGTACGTGCCGGGGGTATAGATGCCCTCCGCCACCGCGATGCCGCCCACGCCCAGACCGGTCAGCGTGACGGCGGCGGCTCCGGCCAGGGAGCCCTTCAGAAAGTTTCTGCGGGAAAGATTCTTGCTCAAATGAATACCTCCTTTGAATTTTATTCTCCTGCTTCCATTATATCGCATGATCCCGGCTTTTGTAAACCATCGATCCGCAAAAACGGATCGCTCCGTCCCCGTGTACGTCGACAGATGATCACGATCTCTTGACAAGTCTCATCCGGCACCTTATAATGATATCAGTGGAACGAGGCGCAAGGGTGTGCCGGCGGGAACGACTCCCGCATGCACCCCTTGCGCCTCCTTTTTTGGATTTGAATGGAGGGAGAACGATGGCTGCCTTTGACAAGATCAAAAGCGGGATCCCGGAGATGGACGCGATCCTTGACAACATCCGCCTGGGCGACAACGTCGTCTGGCAGGTATCGGACATCGAAGAATTCGCCTTCTTCGCGCTGCCGTTCGTGAAACAGGCGAAACAGGACGGGCGAAGCATCACCTACATACGCTTTGCGCAGCATCCGCCCATCCTGGAGGACCTGGACGGGGTCGACAGGGTGGAATTCGACCCGGACGACGGCTTTGAAGCTTTCACGGTGGCGATCCATGAAGAGATCACGCGCAAGGGCCGGGACGCCTTTTACGTGTTCGACTGCCTGTCGGAGCTTCAATCCGTTTGGTACACCGATCTGATGATGGGCAACTTCTTCCGGGTGACCTGCCCCTATCTGTTCGAGTTGGACACGGTGGCTTACTTTCCCATACTGCGTGGGCGGCACTCCTTTGATGCCATCGCCCGCATCCGGGAGACGACACAGCTCTTGCTGGACGTGTATTCCAACGAGAAGTGGGTATACCTGCATCCGTTGAAGGTGTGGCAGCGGAATTCAGAGACGATGTTCATGCCCCACGGTCATCGCCGGAGCACAGGGGAATTCCAGGTGATCGACAACGGCGTGAGCATCAGCCGCTATTATCAAACGATCCAGGAGGCGAGGGAAAAGAGCCAGGATCAGAACATCGACAGCCACGACCGCTTCTTCAGCATGGCAAAGGCGGCCTATCGCTCCGGCACCTTCACCGATGAGATGGAAGAGCAGATCATCGACAGCACCATGACAAAGGACAAGCGCCTCAAGCAGCTGGTCAAGCGATACTTCAAGCCGGAGGATTATTTCCTGCTGCGGGACAGGATGATCGGCAGCGGTGCCATCGGCGGCAAGGCCTGCGGCATGCTGCTGGCGCGAAAGATCGCCGATACGGAGCTTGCGGATTTCCGACGGTACAGCGAGCCGCATGATTCCTTCTACATCGGCTCCGATGTGTTCTACACGTACATCGTGTCGAACGGCGATTGGCGCCTGCGGATCCGGCAGCGCTCGCGTGAAGGCTACTTTGAAGCGGCGGACGCGCTGAGAGAGCGCCTGCTCCACGGACGCTTTCCCGGAAAGATCCGCGAGGCGTTCCAGAAAGTGCTGGATTACTTCGGTCAGAACCCGTTCATCGTCCGCTCGTCCAGCTTCCTCGAAGACGGCTTTGGGAACGCCTTCGCCGGCAAATATGAGTCGGTGTTCTGTGTCAACCGCGGCAGCGAAGAGGAACGCCTGGAGGCATTCGAGGATGCCGTTCGCACGGTCTATGCGAGCACGATGGACGTCTCCGCGCTGGAGTATCGCATGCGCCGGGGACTGGATCGCAAAGACGAGCAGATGGCCATCCTAGTCCAACGCGTCTCCGGGACCTACTACGGGCAATACTTCATGCCGTGCGCCGCGGGCGTGGGCTACAGCCACAGCGCCTACCAGTGGTATCCGAACATGGATCCGAATGCCGGGATGCTGAGGCTGGTCATGGGGCTGGGCACCAAGGCCGTGGACCGGACGCAGGAGGATTATCCCCGCCTGGCCAATCTGGACCGCCCTGCCATCACCGTGTACACCGACGTGGCTCAGAAGCACCGCTTTTCACAGCGCAACATCGATGTGCTGGACTGTCAGGAGAACCGCTTCCGCGAAGTCAAAATGGAGCAATTGCTGGATGTGCTCCCGCTGTGGTACAAGCAGGTCATGATGGAACATGACTATGAGGCGGAGAGCCGGCTCAGGGAGATCGGGCGAGGTCAGGACGTGTGGTTCGTCAGCTGTCAACGGCTGCTGGAGAACAGGGCCTTTACCGGGCTGATGCAGAGCATCCTGAAGACACTGGAACGGGTGTACGGCACGCCGGTGGACATCGAATACGCGATCAATCTGGACAGGGACGGGGAATTCGTGGTCAACCTGCTGCAGTGCCGGCCGCTGTATACGGGCGGCGCAGGGGAGAGGGTGCACATGGACGACCTGAAGCTCACGGACGTTCTCTTTGAGGTCCGGGGGGCGTCCATGGGACCGTCCAGACATCGAAAAGTCGACGTCGTCGTGCAGATCGACCCCGCGGGATACAACGCCTTTCCCTACGCGCGCAAGGCAGAGGTGGCAGCGGCGGTGGGCAGGATCAACCGGCACTACGCAAACACCGGGAAGAATATGCTGCTCATGGCTCCCGGGCGGGTGGGCACCTCGTCGCCGGAGCTGGGCGTCCCCACGCGCTTTGCGGACATTTCCCGCTTTTCCGAGATCTGCGAGGTTTCGGACAGTCGGACCGGTTTTATGCCCGAACTCAGCTACGGAAGCCATATGTTCCAGGATATGGTCGAAGCGGAGATGACCTACAGCGCGATCTGGAACGACCGGCGGACACTGCGGTATACGCCTGAATTGCTGGAAGACCTGCCGGACCTGTTTTCCGTGATCTGCCCGGACCTGCCGGAGCTGCATGGCCTGATCGCCGTAAGGGAGCCGTGCGATCTGTATTTCTGGCTGGATCCCGTGAGCAATCACGCGCTTTGCGGCATCTGCAGGGATGCAGTTAACGATTTGTTTTCTTGACAAACCCGGTCAATGAGCATAAAATGACGGTAATTCCAAAGCGATCTGTCCGTGAAGCGCAAGGGTGCGCAGTGAGATCCGTCTCACCGCCGCCCTTGCGCTTTCGTTTTGGGATGATGTCCGATCCGCGGACCGCCGCGTTGACGTTAGGCCCGGTGCAGCGTTCAGCGGGGGTCGCGCGGTCCGGCGGAGGCCGAGGGACTTCGCCGGGGATCGTTTGGGATCGACCGGGAAAGGAGCGTTCACTATGACATTTTCCGCTGTCAATACGATCTGGGTGCTGCTTGGCGCGGCGCTGGTGTTCTTCATGCAGGCGGGCTTCGCCATGTGCGAGGCGGGCTTCACGCGGGCCAAGAACACCGGCAACATCCTGATGAAGAACCTGATGGACTTCTGTATCGGCACGCCGCTGTACTGGCTGATCGGGTTCGGCATCATGTTCGGTGCGGGCACGGCAGCCTTCGGCTGGATCGATCCCTTCATCCTGAAGGATTACAGCCACATCCTGCCTGCGGGCGTGCCACTGTGGGCCTACGCCATCTTCCAGACGGTGTTCTGCGCCACCAGCGCCACCATCGTCTCCGGCGCGACGGCCTTCGCGAAATGGGGACCGTAGTCCGCGTACTGGGCGACGTTCGCGAGCGAATCGGCGACATAGACGCCGTCTTCTCTTTTCATGTCTGTTCTCCTCTTTCC
>JAFRMB010000126.1 GCA_017430945.1 Clostridia bacterium
CAAGAAGGCGAAGGCCTCGAAGATCGCGTTCAGCGAGGGCGGCAGCAAGCTGTCGAAAGAAGGCAAGGCGCACGGTGTAAAGGGATACAGCAAGGTGGTCTCGAAGGGGAAGTGCAACATCCGCACGAAGGCGAGCCTGTCCGGGAAGAGCCTGGGGACGTTCAAAAAGGGCGAGAAGCTTAAGTTCACGGGGAAGGTGAGCAGGGACTCCCGCGGGATCGACTGGTACAGCGTGCGCACGAAGAGCGGCGCGAACGCCTGGGTATCCTCCGTCTACACCGCGCTCGAAAAGTAAAGAGCGGCGGGATCAAAAAACCAAACGATCATTGAAAAAGCCCCCGGTATCGAAAGGATATCGGGGGCTCGATATGTTGAAGACCCGTCCTCCAACGAAGGGGGCGGACGCGGGACTTGCGCACAGGGCACATGGGACCCTGCCGGGAAGCGCTTTTCTTTGCAGACGCGGGCGTTTGCCCATGCAAAGCGCGATCCTGACGGATACGCCGGCAGGGTCGATCGAAAATGGGGAGACCGCGCGCCGCCTTCGAGATCCATAGATCGCCAGAGGGGCGCCGGTCCGGCGCCCCTCTGGCAGTACAGTACGATGTTTGAGGACCGAAGTCCCGAAACGGCGGGTCAGGCGTCTCCCTGCACGGGCTGATAGACCATCTCCGCGACGGCGGTCAGGTCCAGGCCGTCCGCTTCGATCGTGTACACGGAGAGCGTGTACATCAATCCGGGCACGGCGTCATACCACTGGCACAGCTCCACCCAGTCCTCGCCGTCCTGCGCGATGCCGATCTTCCCGTAGCAGCCGCCGACGGTGATCTCCTCTTCATGCTCCCAGTCGTAATACATCCCGGAGATGTCCAGCAGCTCGCCCGGCTGCAGCGCGGCGGGCTGGATGCGGGCGCAGTATTCGTCGCCGTCCAGGGAGAACTGCATCTCGGCGAGGCCGTCGCTTTCCAGCCACCGGTAGATGACATCTTCCGCGCCGTCCGGCACGCAGAAGGACAGCCCGGAGACCTGCAGCAGCTCGTCCTCCGTCACGTCTGCCCACGGGTTCGCGATCGTGTCCACGCCGTCGACGTCCGCTTCGGCCATTGCAAAGGGAAGCAGCGCGAGCACCAGAGCCATCACCATCGAGATCCATTTTTTCATACCTTTTCCCTCCTGTTGTGTTTTGTCATAAGACATCCTGTTTGACGCCCCGGCGCGCGGTAAAGTTCCGCCCGGGACCCGCACCCGCCGTCAGTAGGTCGCTTCCGCCTCGAAGACCAGCTCGACCTTGCCGGTCAAGGTGACGCCTTCGTCGGTGTAGCGCACCAGCAGGTCGCCGCCGGGGACCTGCACCTGCACGTCCACGCCCTTGGCGCACAGCCCGTTCTCGACGGCCGCGACGACCGCAGCGCAGGCGCCGGTGCCGCACGCCATGGTCTCGCCGGAGCCGCGCTCGAAGCAGCGCATCCGCAGCGTCGTGCGGTTGACGACGCGCACGAACTCGGTGTTCACGCGCTCCGGGAAGATCGGCGCGTTTTCGAACTTCGGCCCGAGCGACTGGAGCGGCAGCGCGTCCACATGATCGGTGAACACCACGCAGTGCGGGTTGCCCATCGATACGCAGGTGACCCGCCAGGTCTCGCCGCCGATCCCGACCGGCCGGTCGATGACCCGATCGCCTTCCAGCGTGCAGGGCAGCGATGCGGGGTCCAGGCTGGCGCGGCCCATGTCCACCGACACCGACGAGACTTTGCCGTAGCGGGTGAACAGGTGCAGCGCGCGCACGCCACTGGGGGTCTCGACGGTGATATCCCGCGTGCGCACCAGGCCCCGGTCGTACAGGTACTTGGCGACGCAGCGTATGGCGTTGCCGCCCATGGCGCCCTCGGTGCCGTCGCGGTTGTACTGGCGCATGCGCGCGTCGGCGATGTCAGACGGCCCGATCAGCACCATGCCCTCCGCGCCGACGCCGAAGTGCTGCTCGCACAGGCGCACGCACAGGCTCTCGGGGCAGGTGACGGCGCCTTCCGTTTCGTCGATCACGATGTAGTCGTTGCCGGTGCCCTGGAGCTTCGAAAAGCGCAGCCGCAGCCGCTCGTGCCGCATGTGGTTGATGTCCACGAGCTCGGTGTTCTGCTGGCTGTAGCGGCTCTCGAGGATGTCCGCCAGCGCGCCGGCGGTGTCCAGCGAGGTCAGGCAGGCGATGTTCAGCGACAACGCCTTGCGGTGCAGCGCGATGTAGTCCTCCATGGTGGCGTCCAGCAGCGCGCCGGTGTAGATGATGTAGCGGATGCGGCCGCTGTCCAGCAGCTCGAAGCAGTGGTCGCTCTCGCGGATGCCCTGCACCGTGGTGACCGGCAGGCCCAGCGTGGCGATCACCTCGGCGGTGCCCGCCGTGGCGTACAGCGCGCAGCCCAGGTCGGCGAACCGGCGGGCCACGCCGACGACCTCGGGGTAGTCGTACTCGTCCACCGACAGCAGCACGCCCGTGGCCTCGCCGGGGTGGGGCAGCCGTATGCCCGAGCTGACCAGGCCCTTGAACAGCGCCTCGGACAGGTCCTTGCCCAGGCCCAGCACTTCGCCGGTCGACTTCATCTCGGGACTGAGGTAGCTGTTGGCGTCGGTGAGCTTCTCGAACGAGAACACAGGCACCTTCACCGCGCAGTAGGGCGGCGTCCTGCAAAGCCCGGTGCCGTAGCCCAGGTCGCGCAGCCGTTCACCCACCATCACGCGGCTGGCGATGTCCACCATGGGGATGTCCGTCACCTTGCTGATGTAGGGGATGGTGCGCGAGGCGCGGGGGTTGACCTCGATCACGTACAGCTCGCCGTGGTACACCAGGTACTGTATGTTCACCAGGCCCTTCGTGCCCAGCGCCAGCGCCAGCTGCTCGGAGGACGCCACGACGGTCTCCATCATGGAGTCGTCCAGGCTGAAGGGCGGGTACACGGCGATGGAGTCGCCGGAGTGCACGCCGGCGCGTTCCACGTGCTGCATGATGCCGGGGATCAGCACGTCGGTGCCGTCGGAGATGACATCCACCTCCAGCTCCACGCCCGACATGTACTTGTCCACCAGGGTGGCGCGCATCGGATCGCCGGCCTGCGCCGGGGCGGTCTTCGCGGCATCGCCGGCGGCCGCCAGGATGCGCTCCATGTAGGTCTGCACGTCGCGGTCCGTATGGGCGATGACCATGTTCTGGCCGCCGATGACGTAGCTCGGCCGCAGCAGCACCGGGTAGCCCAGCGCGTTGGCGGCGTCCAGCGCCTCGTCCATCGTGTGCGCCGCCATGCCCTTCGGGCGGCGGATGCCGAACCGCTCCAGCAGCGCGTCGAAGCGCTCGCGGTCCTCGGCGATGTCGATGCCCTCGGCGCTGGTGCCCAGGATGCGTATGCCCGCACGGTCCAGCGCCTGTGTGAGCCGGATGGCGGTCTGCCCGCCGAACGCCACCACGACGCCCACGGGCTTTTCGACCTCGATGATGCGCATCACGTCTTCGGTGGTCAGCGGCTCGAAGTACAGGCGGTCGGCGGTGTCGTAGTCGGTGGACACGGTCTCCGGGTTGTTGTTGACGATCACCACGTCGTAGCCCAGCTGCTTGAGCGTCCACACGCAGTGGACCGACGAATAGTCGAACTCGATGCCCTGGCCGATGCGGATGGGCCCGCTGCCCAGCACCATGATGACCGGTTTGCCCGACCTGGGGAAGGCGCGCGCGTCGCATACCTCGTCGAAGGTGCCGTAGAAATACGGGGTCTCGGCGGCGAACTCGGCGGCGCAGGTGTCCACCATCTTGTAGGCGGAGGCGGTGCGGGGCAGCTCGGTGCGCCCGGACAGCCGGCGCAGTGCGGCGTCGGTGTAGCCCAGCCGCTTGCCGCGCAGATAGTCCTCGTCGCTGAGGCCCGAGGCGATGCGCGCCTCGAACGCGGCCAGCTTTTTGATCCTGTTCAGGAACCAGCGGTCGATCTTCGTGATGTCGTGGATGGCGTCCACGCTCACGCCGGCCTTCAGCGCCTCGAACACGGTGAAGATGCGGTTGTCGTCCGGCACGCGCAGCCGGTCCATGATGTCCATGGCGGCCTCCGCGGGGCTCGGGACGCGCGCGAGCGTGTCCAGCCCGATCTCCGCGCCGCGCACGGCCTTCATGAGGGCCATCTCGAACGACGGCGCGATGGACATGACCTCGCCGGTGGCCTTCATCTGGGTGCCCAGGCGGCGGCTGGCGGTGACGAACTTGTCGAAGGGCCACTTGGGGAACTTGACCACCACGTAGTCCACCGTCGGCTCAAAGCAGGCGCAGGTCTTGCCGGTGACTTCGTTTTTGATCTCGTCCAGCGTGTAGCCCAGCGCGATCTGCGTGGTCACCTTGGCGATGGGATAGCCGGTGGCCTTCGACGCGAGCGCCGACGAGCGGGAGACGCGTGGGTTGACCTCGATGAGCGCGTATTCGAAGCTCTCCGGGTCCAGCGCGAACTGCACGTTGCAGCCGCCCATGATGCCCAGCGCGTTTATGATGTTCAGGGCCGCGGAGCGCAGCATCTGGTATTCCTTATTGGAAAGGGTAAGCGCCGGGGCCACCACGATGCTGTCGCCGGTGTGCACGCCCACGGGGTCCACGTTTGCCCTGCTGCCAACGGCGATGGCGTTGCCGGTGGCGTCCCGCATGGGCTCGAACTCGATCTCCGTCCAGCCCGCGATGTACTTCTCCACCAGGATCTGGGTGATGGGGGAGGCGTCCAGCCCGATCCGCGCGGCCTGGCGCATCTCACCGGCATCATAGGCCACGCCGCCGCCGGTGCCGCCCAGCGTGAAGGCCGGGC
>JAFRMB010000127.1 GCA_017430945.1 Clostridia bacterium
CCTCTAATTTTCCGTCCATCACCGAGTCCACGTCGCCCATTTCGTAACCCGTCCGGTGATCCTTGACCATCGTGTAGGGCTGGAAAACGTAGGAGCGGATCTGGCTGCCCCACTCGATCTTCTTTAGCTCGCACTTGATCTCGCCCATCTGCTCCTGGCGCTGCTGCTCCTTGAGCTCGGCCAGGCGCGCGCGCAGCCAGATGAAGCACATCTCCTTGTTTTGCACCTGCGAGCGCTCGTTCTGGCACTGCACCACGATGCCGGTGGGGATATGGGTGATGCGCACGGCGGAGTCGGTGCGGTTGACGTGCTGGCCGCCGGCGCCGGAGGCGCGGTAGGTGTCGATACGCAGATCCTCGGGCCGAATCTCGATCGCGCCGTCGTCCTCGATGATCGGGCTCACGTCCAGCGAAGCAAAGCTCGTGTGCCGCCGGGCGTTGGCGTCGAACGGCGAGATGCGCACCAGGCGGTGCACGCCGCGCTCGCTCTTCAAATAGCCGTAGGCATAGTCGCCCGTGACCTCGAAGGTCACCGACTTGATGCCCGCCTCGTCGCCGTCCAGCATGTCCAGCAGCTTTACGGTGAAGCCCATCCGCTCGCAAAAGCGGGTGTACATGCGATAGAGCATCTGCGTCCAGTCCTGGGCCTCGGTGCCGCCCGCGCCGGCGTGCAGCGACAGGATGCAGTTGCAGCCATCGTATTCGCCGGTCAAGAGCGTCTGCAGGCGCAGCGCCTCCAGATCGGCTTTCAGCTTGTCGAACTCCGATCGGATCTCGTCCACCATGCCCTCGTCGTCGGCCTCCTCGGCCAGCTCCATCAGCACCTCGATGTCGTCGGCCCGGCTGTTCAGCTCCTCATAATGCTTGATGCGCCGCTCGACAGAGCTCGCCTTGGCAGACACCTTCTGAGCCCGCTCCGTATCGTCCCAGAAGCCCGCAGAGCCCATGTCCTCGTTGTATTCGACCAGCTGCTCGCGCAGGTGGTCGATCTGCAGCGATTCGCCGGCCTCCGCGAGCATGTCGCGCACGGCGTTCAGGTCCTGCTTGAAAACGTCCATTTCGATCATATCGTCACATCCTTATTCTGGAAGAATCGGTCCTGTATCCTTTCCCGCGACTGCGCCGCCCCGGCCGATCCATCCCGATCAGCCGGCCCCGCAGCACTTCTTGTACTTCTTGCCGCTGCCGCAGGGGCATGGGTCGTTGGGGCCGACCTTGACCGTCGCCTTCTTCACCGGCTTCGGCGCCTCTTCCTGCCCGTGGCTGGCCGAAGTGGGCTGCGCCACCTGTTTACGCTCCATAGGCTTGGCCAGCACCGTGAAGTACAGGCGGCGTATGGTGTCCTCCTGGATGAGGTGCACCATTTCCTCGAACATGTCGTAGCTCTCGCGCTTGTATTCGACGACCGGGTTCTTCTGGCCATAGGCGCGAAGGCCGATGCCGTCGCGAAGCTCGGTCATGGCGTCGATGTGATCCATCCAGCGGCGGTCCACCGCGCCGAGCAGCGCGACGCGCTCAAACTCGCGCATGTCCAGCTTGGCCTCGGCCCACATCTTCTCGCGCTGGGCGTAGATCTCGTCCGCCCGCTCCTCGATGGCCTTCACCAGGACGTCCTTGTCCTTGCCGGGCAGCGCGTCGAACAGCTTTTTAACGCCGCCCTTCTCGATGCACAGGCGATCCAGATACTCGTCCAGGCCCTCGATATCCCAATCCTTAACGCTGGCGTCCTCGGCGATGCAGCGGTCCACGGCCTCGGTGATCAGCGTATGGCGCATGTCCATGATCCTGTCATGCATGTCCCCGCCCTCGAGCACCTCGCGCCGCTGGCCGTATATGATCTCGCGCTGCTGGTTCATCACGTCGTCGTATTGGAGGACGTGCAGGCGGATATCATAGTTCTTGCTCTCCACACGCTTCTGCGCGTTCTCGATCTGCCTGGAGACGATGCTGAACTCGATGGCCTCCTCCGGTTCGCCGCTCGCGCCGGACAGCTTCTCCAGCATGGGCTTGAACCGATCCGAGCCGAACAGGCGCAGCAGGTCATCCTCGAAGGAGATGAAGAACTGGCTGGAGCCGGGATCGCCCTGGCGGCCGGCGCGGCCGCGCAGCTGGTTGTCGATCCGGCGGCTTTCGTGCCGTTCCGTGCCGATGATGTGAAGGCCGCCCAGCTTCACCACCTCGTCGTGGCCGGCTTTGGTCTCCACCTCGTATTTCGCCAGCAGCTCGCGGAAGACCTTGCGCGCCGCCTTGACCTCTTCAGGCACGTGCTCGTTGAAGCCGATGGCCTCCTCGATCAGCTCGTCATCGTACTCCAGGTTCCGCATGGCGCGCCTGGCCATGAACTCGGCGTTGCCGCCCAGCAGTATGTCCGTGCCTCGGCCGGCCATGTTCGTCGCGATGGTGACCGCGCCCATCTTGCCGGCCTGGGCGACGATCTCGGCCTCCTTCTCGTGGAACTTGGCGTTCAGCAACACGTTCTCCACGCCTCGCAGCGAAAGCATCCGGCTCAGCAGCTCGCTCTTTTCGACGGATACCGTGCCCACCAGGATCGGCTGGCCGGTGGCATGGCGCTTCACGATCTCGTCGATGATGGCCGCATACTTGGCCTTCATCGTGATGAACACCGCGTCGTTCATGTCGTTGCGGATCATCGGCCGGTTGGTGGGGATGGTCACGACATCCAGCTTATAGATGCCGTTGAACTCCTCTTCTTCGGTCTTGGCCGTACCGGTCATGCCCGACAGCTTCTTGTACATGCGGAAGTAGTTCTGGAACGTGATGGTGGCGAGCGTCTTCGATTCGCGCTCGACCTTCACGCCCTCCTTGGCCTCGATGGCCTGGTGCAGGCCGTCGGAGTAACGCCTGCCCAGCATGAGGCGGCCGGTGAACTCGTCCACGATGATGACCTGGCCGTCCTTGACGACGTAGTCCACGTCGCGCTTCATCATTTTGTGCGCGCGCAGGGCGCCCAGGATGTGGTGGTACAGCTCCTGGTTTTCCGGATCGGTCAGGTTGTCCACCTGGAAGAAGCGCTCGGCCTTCTTGACGCCGCGCTCGGTCAGGGACAGCGTCTTATCCTTCTCATCGCGCAGATAGTCGCCGTCCACCAGCAGGCTGCCCTCGCGGTTCTCCTTGTCCTCCTTGGCTTCGGTGAGCCCCGTGAGGATGAACTGGTTGGCCCGGCTGTAGAGCTCCGTGGACTTGTCGCCCTGTCCGGAGATGATGAGCGGCGTGCGTGCCTCGTCGATCAGGATCGAGTCGACCTCGTCCACGATGGCGAAGTTCAGCTCGCGCTGCACCATGCGCTCCTTGTAGGTGACCATGTTGTCGCGCAGATAGTCGAATCCGAATTCGTTGTTGGTGCCGTAGGTGATATCCGCCGCGTAAGCGATCTGGCGCTCCTCCGCGTCCAGCTCATGCACGATGAGCCCGACGGTCAGGCCCAGGAAGCGATACACCTTGCCCATCCATTCGGACTGGAATTTGGCCAGATAGTCGTTGACGGTGACCACGTGCACGCCCTTGCCGGTCAGCGCGTTCAGCACCGCGGGGAAGGTGGCGGTCAGCGTCTTGCCCTCACCGGTGCGCATCTCGGCGATGCGCCCCTGATGCAGCACGATGGCGCCGATCAGCTGTACGTCGAACGCCCGCTGTCCCAGCACTCTGACGCCCGCCTCGCGCACCAGGGCGTAGGTCTCGGGCAGCACCTCATCGGGATCGGTCCCCGACTGGATCTGCTGCTTCAGCGCCGCGATGCGCGCGCGCATGTCGTCGTCGGAAAGCTTCTGCATCTCCGGCTCCAGGGCATTGATCCTGTCCACCGTCCTGCGAAGCCGTTTGATCTCGCCTTCATTGGATGGCGAGAGGATCTTTTTGATAAAGTCGAACATCATTATCCTCCATCGGTCCGTCCGGGCGCGACGCGATCGTGCGCCCAGGACATCGGCTCCGTATCGTTCCGTAAAAGTCCGCAGAATGATACAGTATGTATTATATCACAATCCCGCGCTCCTTTTCAACCGTCGCTAAGCCGATGCAGACGGCGAAACCGCACATGCGTGTTAAATTTTATCGCGGCGGCAGAATCAACAGAAAAAGCGAAACAACTGCGGTGGCACAGTGCTATAATGGCGCATATCGGGCCTCTCGCCCGTACCCACGCCATCCCGGAGGTTCCGCCATGCACCCGATCCACGCCCTCAGATACCATAAACGCAGCTACGAGATAGACATGCTGAACGGCCCGATACTGCCGAAGCTTCTGACCTTCGCCGTGCCGCTCATGCTCTCCAGCATCCTTCAGCTGGCCTTCAACGCGGCGGATGTCATCGTGGTGGGCCGGTTCGACGGCGACGCGGCGCTGGCCGCCGTCGGTGCGCCGGGCGCGCTCATCAACCTGCTGGTCAACCTGTTCCTTGGTCTGTCGGTCGGCGCCAACGTGGTCGTGGCCCGCTGGCACGGAGCAGGCGACTTCCGGCAGACCAGCGCGGCAGTGCACACTTCGGTGGCGCTCAGCCTGGTGAGCGGACTTTTCGTCGGTGTTCTGGGGTATTGTTTTGCCGGGACCTTCCTGGGATGGATGAGCACGCCCCCGGACGTGCTGCCGCTGGCTACGGCCTACATGCGCATCTACTTTCTGGGCATGCCCGCAAACATGCTCTACAACTTCGGTGCGGCCGTGCTGCGCGCCGTCGGCGACACCCGGCGCCCGCTCACCTATCTGACCGTCGCGGGCGTCGCGAACGTCGTTCTGAACGTGATCTTCGTCGCCGCGCTCGGCATGGGCGTTCGGGGCGTCGCGTGGGCGACCATCCTGTCACAGCTCATCTCGGCCGCGCTGGTGACATTGTGCCTCATCCGCAGCGGCGGCAGCATCCACCTGGATCCGCGCCGGCTGCAGCTCGAGCGCGGCAGGGTGGCCGAGATCGCGAAGGTCGGTCTGCCGGCGGGGCTTCAGGGCATATTCTTCTCTTTCTCCAACGTCATCATACAGTCCACGGTGAACAGCTTCGGCACCATCGTCACCGCCGGGAACACGGTGGCCGCCAACATCGAAGGCTTTATCTATGTCTCCATGAACGCCATCTACCAGGGGGCCCTCACGTTCACCAGCCAGAACGTGGGCGCAAGGCTCTACGGGCGCATCTCCCGGGTGGCCCGGGCTTCGTTCACGGCCGTGGTGGGCATCGGGCTCATGCTGGGCGGGCTCCTCATGGTGTTCAAGGACATACTGTTCGGCATCTACACGCAGGATCCGGCTGTCATGGCAGCCGCGGCGGTCCGATCGTCGGTCTTCGCCCCGACCTATTTCTTCTGCGGCCTGATGGACACCGCCGTGGGCCTGCTGCGCGGCATGGGCTCCAGCGTGACGCCGATGATCGTGTCGGTGCTCGGCGCGTGCGTCTTCCGCCTGGTGTGGATCGCCGCGATCTTCCCTTTCGATCCCACGCAGTTCATGCTGTACATCTCCTACCCCATCTCATGGATCATCACCTTTGCCGTACATCTGATCTGCTATTTCACGATCAAGCGGCGAAAGTTCGGCCCTGTCGAATGCAAAAGCGCAGGCGCTTGACGCTGCGCGGCGGGGATGGTATAGTGTTTGCGGGCATACTCTCTGGATGAACGGTTTCGCCGCGAAACGGCGATAAAAAGATCGGCGAGGTGAACGACATGCTTCAGAAGACAGATCTGAAGGACAAAAAGGCACTGATCACCGGCGCGGGCAGCGGTATCGGGCGCGCCATCGCGCTCCGGCTGGCCGAAAGCGGTATGAAACTGGCGCTGGTGGGCAGGGATCCCCGAAAGCTGACGCAGACCGCAGCGCTCACAGGCCGGCCGCTGGATATGCTGGTGCTGCCGACGGACATCACGAAGCCGGGGGCCATGGACGACATCATGCGCATACTCACCGGCCATTTCAAGGGGCTCGATGTGCTGGTCAACAACGCCGGCACGGCCCAAAGCTGCCCGTTCGAGCAGATCACCGAAGCGGATTTCGACCGCATCATGGCGCTGAATGTCAAAGCGCCCTTCCTGCTTTGCCAGCGGACACTGCCGCTGCTGCGGCAGTCGTCGTGTCCCACCGTCATCAACATCGGCTCCGTGGTCGCCCACAGGGGCTATCCGGGACAGTCGATCTACGGCGCGTCGAAACACGCGCTGCTCGGCATGACCAAGGCCCTTGCGAAGGAGGTCGCTCCGGACGGCATCCGCGTGCACATGATCTCCCCCGGCAGCGTCTACACCGAGATGATCGGCAGCGTGCGGCCCGACCTCTCGCCGGAAGGCATGATCTCGCCCGAGGAGATCGCGGAGCTCGCCGCCTATCTGGTGGAACACCGCGGCAACGCCGTCATCGACGAACTGCAGGTGC
This sequence comes from Clostridia bacterium, assembly GCA_017430945.1. Next base: position 6,376 of record JAFRMB010000127.1, read on the forward strand.
ATCGCGCGGGCAAGGAACCTTTTTTGTGATCTGATAGGGCTGCGCGGCCGGCGGGTCCGTGCCGGAGGCGGCCACATGGGTGGCCGCGCGCAGCGGATCCCCCGGCTCCGGAAGCGCGTGAGCCGCGCCGCATCGATCGCGGCGGATGGGCGGCGGGTGGAAAAAGCCCTCAGACGATCCGGATCAATGCTTCGACCCGCAGAAAAACAATCATACGCAAACAGCAGGGACATAGATGCCCCTGCTGTTTGCGTATGATCCATGTCCGCTATGGGCTCAGGAACTCAAAGCCGTTGAACGCGTCGTAGCAGCGCAGGCCGCTCATGCCGCCCAGCGAGCGGGTGGACAGCACCGTGCCCGTGCGGAAGACCAGTCCCATGATGGGCAGCCGTTCGACCACATACATCTGGATCGCGGCGTAGGCCTGCTTCAGCTTCGTTTCGTCCGTCGTACCGCGGATGCGCTTGAACAGCGTCTCGATGTTGTCGTTGCCGAAGCCATTGTAGTTGAGATCACCTTTGCGGCCCAGGATCGGCGATAGATCCGGCACCTCGCTGAGATTGACCCCTATCAGCGCCAGATCGTAGTCCCTGGAGCGCATGCGCTCGCGCAGCCGCTCCTGTCTGACTGCGGTGACGGTCACATTGAAGCCGACCGCCTCCAGGTAACTGGCGATCAGTTTGGCGGCATTTTCGCGGATGGAGTTGGTCCTTTCGTTGTATGTGATGATGGTCAGGTTAGGCTCCTGCAGCATGACGCCGTTCATGCGATTCAGCTTGCCGTTGCCGGTCATGTCCCGCCAGCCCAGATTGTTCATGAGCTGTAGCGCGCGCTCCGGGCTGTAGTAGTAGATGGCGGACTGGCTCTCATACAGCCAGCTGGTGGGCGGCAGCGGGACCTCACACTGCACCGCCATGTCCACGTAGGCATTGGAGGCGACCATCGATCGATCGATGGCGTACAACACCGCCTGGCGCACGCTGATGTCCGACATCATCGATTTGCTGCTCAGGTTGGGGACCAGCATCTCGTAGGTCAGCGTCAGGTAATCCATGCTCGTCACGTCTGAGAGCTTGCGGCTGAACGCGGCCTTCGGGCTGTTGGTGGACATCATCTGGATCTTGTTGGTCTGTATGGCCTCCAAAGCATCGCCCGCCTCATCGTAGCGCTTCAGCAGCACGCTGTGGATGAGCGGCTGGTGCTTCCACCACAGGGGATTGGATTCCAGCCGGATGGTGTCATCGTAATCCCGGTGTATGTACCAATAGGGGCCGGTGCCGCGAGGCACCTGATCGCCCAGGGTACTGTACTGCATCACCGGAAAATTCATGGCGTAAAGCGTGGCTATGCCGGAATTTTTGCCGGTGACGGCCACGGTCTCATTGTCCAGCACATCCATTTTTTCGATGGTCTGGATCCGTCCGAAATAGGGCGTTTTCACGATGCTGCCGTTGATCGCCTCGTAGCTGCGCACCACGTCATAGGCTGTCAGTTCCCTGCCATTGTGGAACTGGATGCCGCTTCTGAGCTTGAACTTCCAGTTCCTGCCGTCCTGCTCCCAGCTGTCGGCCAGCATCGGTACGGGCTTCATGCTGGCATCCAGGTCCACCACGGATTCGAACACCAGCTGGTTCAGGCTCAAAAGGCTCCACTCCGTACAGCTGACCGGGTTGAGCGATGCGCCCTGCGGCGCCACATACCCTATGATGCAGTCCGCGTTGACCATGTCGATATCCGGCTCATAGTCCTCTTCGTAGTTCTGAGCCTCAACGACAGCGGGGTCGGTCGCCTCCAGGCCGCCGTTGAGCTCGAATGCCACGTTTCCGTCGGCCATGGCCGCGGATGTCCAGACGGCTGCCAGCAGCAGCGAGAGCACCCGGATCAATAGGTCAGTCCTGCGGCTGCGCATAGAATGCTTTGTATACCTCATATGCCTTCAATATCCTTTGAACATAGGTGTCTGTCGCCTGGGAAGGGATGACCTGAAGGGTCGCGCCGTCCGCGGAATACTGCGGATCGGCCAGCCACTTGTCGACCGTTCCCTGCCCCTGGTGGTACGCCGAAGAGGCGCATTTCTCGTCGCCGCCGTACCGGTCCATCAGGAAGTCCAGGTACCAGCAGCCATATCTCAGATTGGTCACCGGGTCGAAGAGGGCGTCCGCCTCGAAAGTCTCGCCCAGCTTGCCGGCGATCCACTCCGCAGTGGCGGGCATGAGCTGCATGAGCCCCCGCGCGCCGGCGTAGGACACGGCGTCCGGCACAAAGCTGGACTCCGCGAGGACCACGCTCGCCACGTAGGCCGGATCGAGCCCGTATGACGCCGCGCTTTCCCGGATGATGTCCTCATAAGCCATCGGATGCGCCCGGCGCAGACGCGCCTCAGCCTGCTTGTGCGCATGCCGCACCGCCAGCCCGGCCATCGCCAGCGCCACCGCAATGGCCGCTGCGATCCATGCGATCCGCCTTGCCCGCCTGCGCCTCTTTTTCCTTGCGGCGGCCTTGCGCTTCGCCTTATGCTTTCCGTCGGGCGCCCCGTCCGCCTTCGCCCGGCGCTTCCCCTGGGCACTTTCCCCGGATCGCTCCGAAGCCTTGTCCGCCGCCGCTTCGACCGCGGTCGCCTTCGCGGGCGCTTCGTCCACGGCCGGCGCCGCGGCAGATAGCGTCGTGTCTTTCATCGATCCGTTCATTTTCCTCTCCGCACCGCCTGATGATACAGCTGCCCGAGGATCTGCCGGGTCTTTTCGACGGGCTGGTCGGTGTTGACGGCATGCGTGGCACGGGCATTGCGCTCTTCCGTCGGCATCTGACTGTCGATGCGCGCCGAGGCCTGCTCGCGCGTGAGCCCGTCCCGCGCGACGATTCGGGAGATCTGCATCTCCCTCGGTGCGTAGAGCGCCCAGGTCTCATCGCAGAGCGCGTCCATGCCGGTCTCGAAGAGCAGCGGCACGTCCAGGATCACCACCGGCACGCCCGCCTCGCCCGCGCGGTCCATCATCTCCAGCATCTGCCGCTGCACGAGTGGATGGAGGATGCTCTCCAGGATCCGTCGGTCCGCCGCGCTGGCAAACACGATCCCGGCCAGCGCTGTCCGGTCCAGCGTACCGTCCGGGTGGAACACCCCGTCGCCGAACGCCTCGCGGATCGCGGGCAGCGCCACGCCGCCGGGCGCCGTCAGCGCGTGGGACACCTCGTCCGCGTCGAACCGCGCCGCGCCCAACGTTTCGAGATATCGGGCCGCTTCGGACTTGCCCGATCCCATACCGCCCGTCAGCCCGATCACATAGGGCCTACTTGCAAGCACGCCAATCGCCTCCAATGGATATATCGGTCTTAAGTGGCACAGACATCGGGAACACGCCCTCCATACAGCGCCTGAGCAGCGCTCGCACGCGATCTGCCTCGGCTTCGGGCGCTTCGACGATCAGCTCGTCGTGCACCTGCATGATGAGCCGCGCCTCCAGCCCCTCCTCGCGCAGCGCCCGATCCACGGCGATCATCGCCAGCTTGATGATGTCCGCCGCAGTGCCCTGGATGGGGCTGTTCATCGCACAGCGCTCACCGAAAGCCCGAAGATTGAAGTTCGGGCTCTGCAGCTCCGGAAGATAGCGCCTGCGGCCCATCAGCGTCGTCACATAGCCCTGCGCATGGCCCTGACGCACCGCGCCGTCCATGTACGCCTTGACGCCGGGATAGCGCCGGAAGTAGCGGTCGATGAAGTCCCTGGCCTCGGCGCGCGAAACGCCGATGTTCTTCGCCAGTGTGAATTCGGATATGCCGTACACGATGCCGAAGTTCACCGCCTTGGATGCCGATCGCATCTGTCCGGTCACCGCTTCGAGCGGCACGCCGTAGACCTCCGCCGCCGTTCGGGCGTGGATGTCCTGATCTTCGTTGAACGCTTGGATCATCGTGGGGTCATTCGAAATGTGCGCCAGCACGCGCAGCTCGATCTGACTGTAGTCGGCGTCCACCAGCACCCAGCCCGGCCTGGCGACGAACGCGCCGCGAATGGCCTTGCCCAGCGCCGTGCGCACGGGGATGTTCTGAAGGTTCGGTTCGTATGAGCTGATGCGCCCCGTGGCGGTACCCACCTGATCGAAGCGGGTATGGATCCGCCCGCCGGCGTCCCTCATGGGGATGAGGGCGTCGATGTAAGTCGATTGAAGCTTCTGATACCTGCGGTACTCCAGGAGCTTCGCGCAGATCGGATGATCGTCCGACAGCTGCTCCAGCACCTCGGCGTTGGTGGATACCTTCTTCTTCGGAGAGGGGATGCCCAGGCGGTCGAACAGCAGTTCACCCAGCTGCTTGGGGGAGTTCAGATTCACATATACGGGGCGCGCATCCTCCACCGGACGCCCTTGCCTCTGCGCCTCCATGCGGCCCGCCATCAGCGCGATCTCCTCGACCAGCGCCGCGATGTGGGCCTTGAACTCGCGCCCAAGATCGCGCAGCACGTCGGCGTCCACCAGCATGCCCTGCCGCTCCATGCCCCTGAGCACGCGCGCCAGCGGCAGCTCGATCTCGCTGTAGATGCGCGTCACGCCCGTCTCTTCCATCCGCTCCGTCAGCAGCGCGGCCAGACGGCGCACCGCCGTGGCGGGATGCTCGTTGAAGCCGTCGATCCCCTCCTGCCCGCACAGCGACTCCGCGTCGAAACCGGGCCGCTGCGGATTGACGGCATATGCCGCCAGCATGACATCGGTGACCTCGCCCCGTATGCGGTCGATGTCCACGGGGATCGCCTTCAGATCGTGCAGATACTTGGGGCAATCCGCCGCCATGAGCGGCAGAGCCGCGTCCCACGCCGCTTCATCCGTCACGCCTGCGGACAGCAGATCGCCGCCCAGCGGCAGAGCAAGCCGCGCGGCATCGGTCGCCACGGTCAAAGACGATCCCAAATGGATCGCCGCCCACTTCGCGTCCGCTGCCAAAGCCTCGACGCGGGCGGCGAGCGCGCCGGAGTCAGCGAACACCTCGATCGCCGGCAGCGCCTCCGCCGGCGCCTCCGCCGCCTGCGCCGGCATGGCCGCGTCCGCGGCGAGACAGTTTTTCGCCACCTCGATGAGCCGGCGCGCGGACGCGTTCATGCCGAGGCTGCGAAGCCTGGGCAGCGCCTGCGGTATCCCGTCCAGCCGCCAGGCCTCGGGCTCGACCGCGATGGGCACGTCTCGCTCGATCTTCGCCAGACGCCGGCTCAGCTCCGCAGACGCGCGGCCGTCCATCAGGCGCTCGCGAAGCTTGCCCTTCTGTTCTGCCTCCGCGCGGTCGAGCACCTCCGACAGGCTGCCGTACTGCTGGATGAGCTTGAGCGCCGTCTTCTCACCGATGCCCGGCACGCCCGGGATGTTGTCCGATGCGTCGCCCATCAGCGCCTTCACGTCGATCATCTGCTCCGGCGCGATGCCGTAGGTCTCCCGGATGTACGCCGGCGTCACCCGGATCGTGTCGGTGATGCCCTTCCGGGTGTACAGTATCGCGGTGTTCGGTCCGGACAGCTGGAACGAATCCCTGTCGCCGGTGACCAGCAGCGCCTGATCACCGGTCTGCTCGCAACGCATGGAGATCGTCCCCAGGATGTCGTCCGCCTCATAGCCCTGCCGTTCGATGATGGCGATGCCCATCTGCCCGATCAGTTCGCGAATGATCGGATCCTGCGCCCGCAGGTCGTCCGGCATGGGCTTGCGCGTGGCCTTGTAGCCGTCGTACATTTCGTGCCGGAAGGTCGGCGCGTGCATATCGAAAGCCACGGCCAGCGCGTCCGGCCGCTCGTCCTCGATCACCTTCAGCAGCATCATCACGAACCCATGGACGGCGTTCGTCGGCGTGCCGTCCGGCGCGGACATCGGCGTCTGCAGCGCGTGGTACGCGCGGTACATCAGGCTGTAGCCATCCAGCACTACGATCTTTCTGGCCATGCACACCGCTCCTTCCGCCCGCCGCCACAGCCGTTCAGGGCACGGGCGCGAGCGCGATAATTTCTCTATGGTATTATAGCATATCTCGGGCAAAAATACAAATACGGCGTGACAGCTTCTGCCGCGCGACGTACCTCGCGCGACAGACCGCCACGCCTTTCAAGCCCGCCGGTCGTCAAAAGCCGCCCGCGTCCCTTGCAGACGGCGCAGCCGGGGCATCCCGCATCCGCTCCACAGCAAAGCGGGCCCGGCCCGATCTGGCGTCCCATACAAAGACCGGTCTGGAAGTGACCGGATGCGGAGCCGATCCATCGTTTTGCCCGAGCGGAGCTGCAAAGCATCGTCGACCGCAGCGAGGCGGCGGCAGCCCGGAAAGGATGCGCGCAGGTGCTTGCATACGGATCGGGATCCGTATCAGCTGTTGCGCTGCACGAACGTCTCCAGGGTCATGCCCGTGGCGTGGATGCGCTTGGCCGCCTCTACGCCCACATAGCGATAGTGCCACGGCTCGTAGCTTATGCCGGTCTCATCCGCTTTGTTGGCCGGATAGCGCTGTATGAAGCCGTACTCGTGCGCGTGCTGACTCAGCCACGCGTACTGCGGCGTGCTCTCGAAGCCGTTGCTGGTCTCGGTGGTGACATCGAAGGCCAGTCCCGTCTGGTGCTCGCTGGCGCCGGGCTTCTGCGCCTTGCCGGGCTCCGACTGGGCGTAGACCTCGCCCTGCCGCTCGTAGCTCCGATAGCCGGATGTGATGATGAATCCGTTGACATTCTCCTCTTCGGCAGCATGGAACATCCGCTCCGCGGCCTCGTAGGTCTCCCGGGTCAGGTAGATGTCGCTGGACGCCAGCCGGAAGGAGTGCCGGTTCTGATACAGGTTCACCAGCCCCTCGGGCACATAATCCGCCGCCAAACGATGGGTGTCGTTCACCAGCAGCACCTCTCCCCGGTAGCGGGTGGATTCCACGCCGAAATGCCAGCCGAGGCCAAAGCCCAGGCCGATCAGCAGCAGCGCCGCGATCACCGTCAGCATGCCGTTCCTGTTCGCTCCGCCGGACTTTTTCTTCTTTTTCATGTGATGCCTTCCTTCCCCCCACGCACGGGACGTTCGGTCCGTCTGCGCTCCCGGTCCTGTCGTCCATTATATCCGCAACCGCAGGATCGCGCAACCATTGATTTTTCATAGCTCGCCGGCTTTCCGCGTTATTATTTTGCGCATTTACCTTCACGTAGTGGAAAAGCGCCTGTTTTCCTGTTATAATGTGCTTGTCTGGCGCAGACCGGCTCGACGAGCCGCGCATCTTTGATCGCATGCGCAATGATCTTTCGATTTTGAGGTGAATTGATATGTCCAATACCGCGATCGTCGGCATCAACTGGGGCGACGAGGGCAAGGGCCGCATGGTCGACTACTTTGCCGGCCAGTTCGACGTGATCGTCCGATACCAGGGCGGCAACAACGCAGGCCATACGGTCATCAACGAATACGGCAAGTTCGCGCTCAATCTGATGCCCTCGGGCATCTTCCACCGGGAAGCCGTCAACCTGCTCGGCGCCGGCGTGGTCATCGACCTGAAGCACATCAACGGGGAGATGGCGCGCATCCGCGAAAAAGGCGTATCCGTCACACCGGACAACCTGAAGATCTCCGACCGCGCCATCATGGTGCTGCCGATCCACCCCGATCAGGACAAGTGGGAGGAGCAGCGCCTCGGCAAGGAACACTTCGGATCCACGCTGCGCGGCATCAGCCCCATCTACGGCGACAAGTACATGAAAAAGGCCATCCAGATGGGCGACCTTATGCACCCGAAGACGCTGGAGAAGCACCTGAAGCGGCTGATCGACTGGAAGAACGACACCATCGTCGAAGGCTATGGCCAGCCGAAGATCGATTATGAAGAGACGCTCAAGTGGATACACACCTGGGGCGACCCGCTGATCCCCTATCTGTGCGATGCCGGCGAGCTGCTCGAGGGCGCGGTATCGGCGGGAAAGAGCATCATGTTCGAAGCCCAGCTCGGCGCGCTGCGCGACATCCAGTACGGCATCTATCCCTTCACGTCCTCCTCCTCCCCGCTGGCTGCCGAAGCGCCCGTGGGCTGCGGCCTGCCTTCGCTGAAGGTCGACGAGGTCATCGGCGTCACCAAGGCATACTCCACCTGCGTCGGCGAAGGCCCCTTTGTCGGCGAGCTGGACGGCGATGCAGCCCATGACCTGCGCGAGGCCGGCGCGGAATACGGCGCGGCCACCGGCCGGCCGCGGCGCGTTGCCTGGATGGACATCCCCGCGACCCGCTACGGCACGCGCCTGCAGGGCGCGACCGCGCTGGCGCTGACGAAGATGGATGTGCTCAGCTATCTCGATGAGATCCCGGTGTGCGTGGCCTATCGCCTGGACGGCCGGGTCATCGACCGATTCCCCTACACCCCTGACCTGTATGACTGTGAGCCCGTCTATGAAACGCTGCCCGGGTGGCACTGCGACATCACACAGGCGCGCCGCTGGGAGGATCTTCCTCAGGCGGCCCGCGATTACGTGGAATTCATCGAGCAGCGCGTCGGCTGCCCGATCAGGTACGTATCCGTCGGCGCCGAGCGCGAGGCGCTGATCATCCGCGACTGAGCCGGAGGTCCGATCATGAAAGATACCTATGAAACGCCCCTGAACAGCCGCTACGCGAGCAGGGAGATGCAGTACATTTTCTCGCCCGACCGCAAGTTCACCACCTGGCGGAAGCTCTGGGTGGCGCTGGCCGAGAGCGAGATGGAGCTCGGCCTGCCCGTGACCCAGGCCCAGGTGGACGAGCTGAAGGCCCACATCGACGACATCGACTATGAGAACGCCCGCCGCCATGAGCAGCGCGTGCGTCACGACGTCATGGCCCATGTGCACGCCTACGGCGACGTCTGTCCCGGCGCGCGCGGCATCATCCACCTCGGTGCGACCAGCTGCTACGTCACCGACAACGCTGACATCCTGATGCTTCGCGACGCGCTGATCCTGGTCCGGCAAAAGCTGGTCGAGGTGCTGCGCAGGCTGCGCCGCTTCGCATGGGACAACAAAGGCCTCCCCTGCCTGGGCTACACGCACCTTCAGCCGGCACAGCTGACCACCGTCGGCAAGCGCGCGACGCTGTGGATGCAGGACCTGACCATGGATCTCGAAGAGATCACCTTCGCGCTGGGCTCGCTGAAGCTGCTGGGCAATCGCGGCGCGACGGGCACACAGGTCAGCTTCATGGAGCTGTTCGACGGCGACGGCGACAAGGTGGACGAGCTCGAGCGCCGCATCGCCGAAAAGATGGGCATGACCGCGGTGTTCGACGTCTCCGGCCAGACCTATCCCCGCAAGCTGGATACCCGGGTGTTGGACGCGCTGGCCGGCATCGCCCAGTCCGCCTACAAATTCGCCCAGGATCTCCGGCTCCTGCAGTCCTTCCGCGAGGTGGAGGAACCCTTCGAAAAGGACCAGATCGGCTCTTCGGCCATGGCGTACAAGCGCAATCCGATGCGATCCGAGCGCATCTGCGCGCTGTCGCGCCACGTGATGGCGCTGTGCCAGGACGCCGCCATGACCGCGGCCACCCAGTGGTTCGAGCGCACGCTGGACGACTCCGCGAACCGCCGGCTGTCGCTGCCTGAGGCCTTCCTGGCCACCGATGCGGTGCTCGAGCTGTACGCCAACATCGCCGGCGGCATGGTGGTCTACCAGAAGATGATCGAAAAGCGCGTGATGGAGAACCTGCCCTTCATGGCCACCGAGGACATCATCATGGCATCCGTCAAGCTGGGCGCCGACCGCCAGGAGATCCACGAGCGCGTACGCGTGCATTCCCAGGCCGCTGCCACCCGCATGAAGGCCGAGGGACTGGAGAGCGACCTGCTGGAGCGCATCGCCTCGGACCCCGCTTTCCCCATGAGCCGCGAGCACCTCACGGCGCTTTTGACCCCGGGGAAATACACCGGCCGCGCCGAAGCACAGACCGAGCGCTTCATCACCGGCGTCGTCGATCCCATTCTGGCGCAGTACAGCGCCCTGGATATGGGGAGCATCCACCTGTAAATCGAATATCGCGGCACAGCCGCGCGATCGCGACACGGTCCAGGCGGCCGTGTCGCAGTCAAATGGGAGGGATACCATGAAGGAATATGCGATCGGCATCGATGTCGGCGGAACGCGCACCCAGTTCGCGCTGTTCGATCACGACATGCGAATCATATCGGAAAAACAGTTCCTGACCGATAAGGAGATGACGGCAGACGAGCTCATGGACTTCCTGGCCAACCGCGCCCGCGCGCTGGTCGCGGCTTCGGGCATCGACATGGCGGACATACGCGGCGTCGGCGCTGCCTTCCCGTCCTTTATCGATTATGAGACCGGCATCGCCGTCGAGACCAGCAACATCATGTGTCTGAACGAACAGCCCGTTCGCGACATGCTCGCCCAGCGGCTCGGGATCCCCGTGTTCGTGGACAACGACAGCAACCTCTCTGCGCTGGCAGAGCATCAGCTGGGCGCCGGCCGCGGCTTCGACAACCTGATCTACGCAGAGATCTCCACGGGCATCGGCGGCGGCCTCATACTGAACGGCCAGCTGTTCCGCGGGATGCACGGCATGGCCGGAGAGATCGGACATATCCTGATCTCCGACTCCACCGGCTACCCCTGCGGCTGCGGCGTGGTCGGCTGCGTGCAATCCATCTCCTCCGGCCTGTACATGGCGCGCTATGCCATGGACCGCATCAAGGAAGGTGAGGAGAGCCGCATCCTGGACTATGCCGGCACCATCTCCAACATCGACACCATCGCCGTCGGCCGGGCCCTGAGCGTCAACGACCCGCTGGCGCTCGAGGTCGTCAACCGGGGCGCGGAGTACCTCGGCCGCATGTTCCACAACCTGAATCAGATCTTCGACATCAACGTATTCATCTACGGCGGCGGCGTGACCAACCTGGGTCATCGCTTCATCGACCGCATGATCGCCGCCTATCGGCATCATTCTCTGATGGACCAGAAGTATCCGGCCAGGTTCATCCCCAGCGCGCTCGGCGGCCGTTCCAGCCTCATCGGCGCTGCGCTGATGGTGAAATGACGCGATCCCGGATCCCGTCCGATGCTTCACGAAAGGAGCCATGCTATGCAACACTTCACCCTGGGCCGCACCGGGCTCGAGATCTCAAGGACCGGCTTCGGTGCCCTGCCGATCCAGCGCGTCAGCTTTGAAGATGCAGACCGTCTCCTGAACCGCGCGCTGGACGGCGGCATCTCCTTTATCGATACCGCCCATCTCTACTCTGACAGCGAGGAAAAGATCGGCAAAGCCGTCCGCCATCGCCGCGCCGAGTTCACGATCGCCACCAAGACCGACGCCAGGGACGCCGCGGGCTTTGAGCGCGATCTGGAAACGAGCCTGCGTAGGCTGGGGACCGATGTGATCGACATCTATCAGTTCCACAACCCGGGCTTCGTGCCCGTGCCCGGCGGTCCTGACGGGCTGTACGAGACAGCCCTCAAGGCGCGCGAGGCCGGAAAGATCCGTTTCATCGGCATCACCAACCACTCCCTGACCCGCGCTTTCGAGGCTGTGGGATCGGGGCTTTATGACACGCTCCAGTATCCGTTCAATCACCTGGCCACGCCCCGGGAGGTCGAACTGGTCCGCCTCTGCGCGGAGAAGGACATGGGCTTCATCTGCATGAAGGCGCTGTCCGGCGGGCTGATCACCGACGCGCGGCTCTCCTTTGCCTGGCTTCAGCAATTCGACCATGCGGTGCCCATCTGGGGCATCCAGCGCATGTCCGAGCTGGAGCAGATCCTGGCGCTCTCCGAGGATCCGCCGGCGCTCACCGACGAACTGATGGCCGGCATCAAAAAGGATCGCCGGGAGCTGGCCGGGGCGTTTTGCCGCGGCTGCGGCTACTGCATGCCCTGCCCCGCCGGCATCCCCATCAACAACGCCAACCGCATGACGCAGCTGCTCCAGCGCTCTCCCTGGCGTTCGTGGGTCACGCCGGAATGGCAGGCGCAGATGGACAGGATCGAGGACTGCATCCGATGCGGCGCCTGTGCAAGGAAATGCCCCTACGGCCTCGTTCCCTACGAGACCCTGCCCGAGCACCTGGCCTTTTACCGCGAATTCGTCCGGACGCATCCGCAGGATCCGACATGACTGACCTGCAGGCATTGTTGAAGCGGTTCGAAAAGAGCCCCGTCATCGCCGCCGTGCGCAGCCTGGAGGCCGGCCGGCTGGCCTACCGGAGCCCGGCAGCGGCCGTCTTTCTGCTGAATGCCTCGATCCTCGATCTCGAGCAGCTGGTCGGGGAAGCGCACGACAACGACAAACCCGTATTCCTTCACCTCGACCTGACCGAGGGGCTCGGGCGGGACAGCGCCGCGGTGCGCTGGTGCATCGAGCGCTTCCACGTGGACGGGGTCATCTCCACGCGCCCGAACCTGCTAAAGGCCGCCTCCGACCTTGGCGCCGTCACCATCCAGCGGCTGTTCCTCATGGACACCCCGTCCTTTGAGCACGGTATCCGCCTGCTGCGCAACGACCCTCCGGACATGGCGGAGATCCTGCCCGGCATAGCGCCCAAGGCGATCCACCGGCTCTGCGAAGCTCTGAACAAGCCCGTGATCGCGGGCGGCCTGGTGACCGAACCCCGGGAGGTCGCCCTGGCCCTGCAGGCCGGCGCGCTGGCCGTCTCCGCCAGCGAGCCCAGGCTCTGGAGCCATACGCTGGAGGCCAACGCGCACCGTCGTTGACCTCGGCGCCCGTCCCGCAAACGACCGGGCGCCTGCCGCCATCTGAAAAGGAGTACCCATTGCGATTCGATCTGTCCCGATCTGACCACCGGATCCAGCTGTGCGGCGACCTCCACTTCGAGGTCGTCGAGCGGCGCATCCCCGGCGCGCCGGCCTTTCTCCGGGGACTGCGCGTGCTGTTCATCACCGACACGCACGTCGCCCCACGCACGACGCGCGAACATCTCGCGGCGTTTACGGAGAAGCTCGCGGCGTGCAGGCCGTCCCTCGTGCTGTGGGGCGGCGATTTTGCCGACAAGGCCGGCGACGCGGTCCGGCTCTTCGAGGCGCTGAGCGGACTGGCGCCCACGCTCGGCAGCTTCGGCGTGGTCGGCAACAACGACCGGCAGGCCTGGCCGGACATCGACGAACTGCGCAGCGCCATGCGAAAAGCGGGGATCCGCCTTCTGTTGAATGAATCCCTGGCGCTCGATACGGACGGCGGAAAGCTCATCATCGCAGGCGTGGACGAATACCGATACGGTGAGCCGGACGCGTGCGGCCTTTATCCGGAGGAAGCCTCGCCCGGCTGCTATCGCCTGCTGCTGTCGCACTACCCCATCCTGCCGCCGCAAAAGCCGGACCTCATGCTCTCTGGCCACACCCACGGCGGCCAGTTCGATCTCATGGGCATCACCCCCTACACGATCGGCTTTGAGCGAAAGATCCAACGCCTGAACGGACCGATGCACGTCTCGGGCCTGTCCCCGGACGGGCGCGTGCTGACCAGCAGCGGCATCGGCGCCAGCCGTCTGCCCCTGCGCATCGGCGTGCGTCCGGAAGTGGAGCTGCTGACATTCGGTTGACGGTCGTATGCGCGCCGTCCGGCCGACCGCGGGCGGTGCCTTTCGTCCTGTCCGCCAGAGCATTGCGCATCGGGATCGTCAAAGCGCCCGGCGCGCCGCACAAAATTCGCCTGCACCCATTGACAAGGGAATGGCTTGCCGTTATAATAAAAACAGTTCAGGACCATCATCGGTGTATTTATCCTGGGGTGTGCGTTAGCCGATGCTTTTACCCACAGATTCATAAAAGGATTCCGGGTCGGTCATGCAGATGCCAAGCCTCCTTTGCAGTGGAAGGCAGCAAGCTGCCGCAGGTCTCCGCCCTGCCTGAGTGGCGGGTGAAAAAGCAAAAGCAGACGGCACTTTGGGATATTTAGGAGCTCGCAAGGGCTCCGTTTTTTTGTCTTTCCGGCCCCGGAACGTAAAAAAGACCGTCGCCCGGCGGAAAACCTCCGACGGGGCGACGGCCCTTTTGATCGTTGCAAAAGCTCGGAAAGGGCGTCTCAGGGGACGCCGCCCCACGCTGAGGCGGCCCTCCGGACATCCCTTCAAAGCAGCGCGCCCCGGACATGTCGATGCGGACATGCCCGGGGCGCTTCCGTCAGCTCACGGGTCCCGGCGATCAGCCGTTGATGATCGCGGCCTGCGCAGCTGCCAGACGTGCGATCGGCACGCGGAACGGAGAGCAGGACACATAGTCCAGGCCGATCTTGTGGCAGAATTCGATGGACGACGGATCGCCGCCATGCTCGCCGCAGATGCCCAGATGGATGTCCGGACGGGTCGCGCGGCCGGCTTCAGCGGCCATTTTGACCAGTGCGCCGACGCCGGTCTGGTCCAGCTTGGCGAAGGGATCGAACTCGTAGATCTTGTGATCGTAGTAGGCGCCCAGGAACTTCGCCGCGTCATCGCGGGAGAAGCCGAAGGTCATCTGGGTCAGGTCGTTGGTGCCGAAGGAGAAAAACTCGGCCTCCTTGGCGATCTCGCCGGCGGTCACGGCCGCGCGCGGGATCTCGATCATGGTGCCCACGTGATACTTCATGTCCACGCCGGCCTCCTTGATCAGGCGATCTGCGGTGGCAACCACCACGTCCTTGACGAACTTCAGCTCCTTCACCTCGCCCACCAGCGGGATCATGATCTCGGGCACGATGTTGTACTCGGGATGCTTGCGATTCACGTTTATGGCGGCGGAGATGACGGCCTC
>JAFRMB010000128.1 GCA_017430945.1 Clostridia bacterium
CGATGTCCTGGCCCGCACGATGTTCATCGGCGGCACGGGCCAGGCCACCTGCTCGCTGCCCGCGGGCACCTACGTCATCAAGGACGGGGTGGGCCGGCACTGGTACGGCGAGGAGGAGGCGTTCGGCGATCGGCCCGAGGGCCAGTATGAGATCATGACGTTCGAGGACGGATCTCAGCAGGTAGAGCTCAAGAAGAACTACCGCACGACCATCACCGTGAACGTCAAGGAGAACGATCCCACCGCCGAGGGCGTGGGATCCGACTGGGAGAGCTGGGACGACTTCTGATCCCCCTGTCCGGACGTCCGGGCCTTTCCCGGCGTTTTCGCATCTCCCCGAGGCTCGGTGTGCGATCGCGAACCGACTGACTTTGGCGCGGGTCGAACACATTCTGACCATGACATAAAGGAGGAACGACGGATGGCAAGCAAGACATTTGCCGGTGCGGTCGCGGAGCAGCTCTTCCAGTGGGAGTACACCTGTGAATTCTGCGGCAAGCGCATCGAGAAGACCGGCAAGCTGACCGCCTCACACGGCTTTGGCCGCAACGTCAACACCCGGTGGAACGTGAACGCCGCATGGTCGCAGGAGATGATCGCTCAAGCCGAGCGGAAGCTGGCAGAAATAAAGGCGCAAACAGAAAGCCTGTCGCAAAGCGGCCATTGGGCGCCTGCCGACGACGGTCGATGCCCGCATTGCAGGAAATACCAGCACTGGTCGAAGGCGGCCAGGGAGGCGGTCGAGGCGGGATCGCCGAAGGAAAAGCAGGCCGGCAGACGGCGCTTTTCCCTTCGCGCCATAGGCGACATGCCCGCCTACTATCTCTTTGTGCTCTGCTTATGCATCGTGCTCTCGTGCCTGCTGATCTATCCGGCGATGGATATCTTTCAGGCAAAGCCCGGCACGACTGCTGTCCTCCCGATCGCGATCGGGTGCCTGGTGATCGGCTTCGGGATCCCCATACTCATCGTCAAGCTGATCCACCGAAGCAAAAACCGCAGGAACGTCGAGATCCGCAGATCGCTGGACGGCGCACAGGAGACCATGCCGCGCTTTCTCTCCTGGGGCTTCCATCAGAGCTATGTGCAGGGTGTGAACTGATAAAACGATGCCGCGCATCCATGGCGCGGCATCGTCGTATGATCTCTCGCTGAAAGCTCCTATAAAGCTCCTATGTGGAAGGAAACCGGAAACATCATCGTTGTCTGGACAAGGAACGGGAAACATCCATGGCCGATCACTTCTTCCCCTCCGCCTGCATGAGCACCGCCGTCAACGTCTGAATCAGCTGTCCGACATCGATCGGCTTGGCGATGTGCGCCTGCATGCCCGCGTCCATCGCGGCGCGTTCGTCTTCCTTGAAGGCATTCGCCGTCATGGCCAGGATCGGTATATCCGCAAGGGCCCTGTCCTTCAGCGCCCGGATGGCCCGCGTCGCCTCGTATCCGTCCATCACCGGCATCTGGATGTCCATGAGGATGGCGCTGTAGTAACCAGGCTCGGAGGCAGAGACCATATCCAGCGCGATCCTGCCGTTTTCCGCGGTCTCCACGACGAATCCGGCCTGCGTGAGGATCATGTTGGCGATCTCCATGTTGATCATGTTGTCTTCGACCAGCAAAAGCCGCCTGCCGGAGAAGTCGATCCCCTTCCCGTCGTCCTTCCCGCTCTGGCCGTCTTTCATCTCCTGCTGATCGTTCGCCACATCCTTCTCTTCGGCGAGCTTCAGCTTCAGCCGGATGATGATGGTCGTGCCGGTCCCCGGCGCCGTTATCACTTCGATGGTCCCGCCCATCAGGTCGACGATGCTCTTGGTGATCGTCATGCCGAGCCCGGTCCCTTCCACGCCGCTGACCGTCGATGTGCGCTCCCGTTCAAAGGCGGTGAACATTTTATCGGCGAATTCCCTGGACATGCCGATCCCGCTGTCCTGCACCCGGATCTCATAGGAGCCGTAGCCGCTCTCCCCGCTGCCGGTCTCTGAAAGCGTCGCGATGATCGTCCCGCCCTCCGGGGTAAACTTGTACGCGTTGCTCAGGATATTCAGCAGCACGCGATTCAGGTTTTTCCTGTCGCACCACACATAGCGGTCCTGTATCTGGCCCGTATGGACCTGGAAATCCATGCCCTTTTGGTCCATCTGTTCCGAAAACAGGTCGCGAATGCCGTCAAATACCGCCCGGAGGTCGACCGGCACGAATTCCAGCTCGATCGTGCCGCTCTCGATGCGGCTCATTTCAAGGATGTCGTTGATCAGCGAAAGCAGGTGCTGGCTGGAGCGCCGGATCTTGTCGAGGTATTCGTGGATCCGTCCGGCGTCTTCCTCCTTTCGGGCCAGATCCGTATAGCCGATGATGGCATTCATCGGGGTGCGGATGTCGTGCGACATGTTGAACAGGAACTGGCTCTTTGCCAGGCTGCTCTCCACCGCATGGATCTTCTCGCGCTCCACCGCTTCATGCTTCTCCCGAACGACATTCTGGACATACAGCATGACGGCGAGGCCGACGAATATGATCACCATCAGGATGATGCCGCCCCAGACGAGCGCCTGCTTCATCTGCTCGGCATCCTCCCCGGCGTAGAGCAGCTTTGCCAGCCACATCAGCGCGGAATAGACCAGCAGGGCAAACAGCGCGACGCCGGAGGTGGACATCCCGCTGTACTCGGTGAGCGTGCTCTTGACGACCGTCCGCCAATAGAATACGAATCCGAGCAGACACCACAGCGACAGAAGCAGGAAGGCTTCGCTGCCCATCGCTTCCATGGCCGCCAGCCGCGGGATGATCTGCACGATGAGGAGTATCACAGATATGATCGCGCCGATCATCCCGGTCACGGTCGCCTTCCGATCTCCCTCTGCCCGGGCGATCCTGTACGCCGCCGCCGAAGAGTAGCCGAACCCGACGATCGCGCCGAAAGACGTCAGATCGACGAACCAGACCAGCGTGTTCCTGCCGAGCAGAGAGAGCAGTATGGACAGGAGCATGATGAACACGATGCTGTAGGTGGTTTTGGAAAACTTCTCAGACAGGATGCGATCTTCCGCCATGGTGGACAGCACGCGCGTCGCCGCGCGGTAACCGCCGATGATGCCGGTAAGTATGGCGGCGACTGCCGTGGCCGTCATGATGACGAGGCCGACAGGACCCATGATGGATCTGGCGACATAGAACGTCGGCACGGACACCAGCCCCACCGATCTGTCCAGCTCCCCGATATACGCCTGCCAGGTCGGGAAGCCATCCGGCACAGAGGCGACGCTGATGAGCGTCATCGATATATAGGCGAACGTCGCCGCAAGTATGGAGATGACGATGACGATCCCCGTCCGCTTGATCGGGAATCGAAAGTGCGCCGTGTCGAACGCCGTGACCTCGAAGCCCACGAATGCCCACGGCGCCATGATGACCAGGCTGAACACAGCGTATCCCCTGTTCAGCCCCCGGATGCCGAAGGAGCGCAGCGCGCCGCTTCCGATGGCGTGCGGCAGACAGAATATGGTGGTGATGACGATCCCGATGAACAGGATGATCGCCAGGATCGTATGCAGGCGCTGCAGCATCGGCTTGGCCCACACGAACAGGACCCCCACGGACGCCAGCACCAGCACGGAAACCAGCGTCTCACCCAGGTATATGGTATTGCCCGCAACGGTATAGTGAAAGCCGCTTTGCGCGACGTCGGCGAACAGCGTCCGCACGATGAAAAACAGCGCCGTGCCGTTCAAAAACACGATGGTCAGGTACGACAGACATAAAAACCATGAACTCAGGAACGCGTGGTCCCGGCCAAACGCCTCCTTGGTATAGGTATATACGCCGCCCGTCATGGCAGAGCGCCCCATCAGGTAAGAAAAGTTACTTCCGATGATCAGCATGATCACCATGCCCAACAGCATGGAGATCGCGGTCCCGGCTGGACCGGCGACGGGCAGGAACGTCGTTCCCGGCATGGCGAACACGCCCCAGCCGACCATGCAGCCGAAGGCCATCGCCCATACATCCACGGTGGACAGGTATCGATCCAGCGGTTTTACCGCTCCCTTGCTCCGGTTTTCCATGTCCCGTGCTCCTTCTGATCCGACCGGTTCCATACTCAGGGATCGAACGGGCCTTGCAAGCGGGCCGAATAGACCCTGCCGGCCTGTCGCTCCCCAGTGATGCACAATATTATAATAGCACAACGCACCGACGAATTCCAGTGCCGAAGCAGATTCTTTTTCAATTGACCGCCGATCGGGTGCCCGCGTTCGATCCATGATCGCATCGCGCATTTTCGTCCGGCCTGCCGGAACCCCGAAGGTCTGTGATCCGTCAAAAGAGTTGACTCATCATGTGTACAGGAGGCATGGATCATGAAGAAGCTGGCGGCCGCGATGCTTGCGGCCATACTCTGCCTGGTGCTTTCGTGGGCGCTGGCCGAATCCTCGCCGGTCGTGCGCAGCGGCGTGCTGTCCGCTTACACAGACGGCGAGGGCCACATACGGCTGCCCGGGCACGACCGGCCCGTCAACCGTGCGGCGGCGGATCGCCTCATCTCCATCGACGCCTATCGCCTGTTGTTCACTTCTCCGGGCGCGGACGGCGCCAGCGACCTCTATATGATCGATCTCGGCAGCTTTGAAGAGCGCCTGCTGGCTGAGGGCGTGCACACGGCGTGCATGGCCGACGAGTCCGTGCTGTACTATGTGACCGAAGAGGATCGCAGCATGCTCTGGCGCATGACGCTGCCGGACGGGGAAGCCGAGCTGGCCTACGCCACCTTCGAACCCATCGACCGGCTGTATCGATCCGCCGAGGGGCTCGTATTTGAGCTGGTGGACCAGGCGGGCGACATGGTGTACGTCAGCCAGACCGACCGCTTCGAAAACTACATGGGCACGCTGCCCGTCAAGGGGCTGCTGACTGAAGACAGCGAGCTTTATCTTTCCAGGAGCGGCGACCTCTTCATCAAGAGCATCGCGAGCGTTGCCGCAGATCACATCGACTCAGACGTTCTGTCCTTTTGCATGCTCGACGGCAGGGTCTACTACCTGTGTCACGCTTCCAGCGCCGTGCGTCTTAAGGTCTATGATCCAAATGACATGAGCTGGCGCGTGGTGCTGACGCTGGACGGTACTTTGGAAAACCAGCTGGCCGCGACCGAGAGCGCGCTGTTCATGCTGGACACGAGCGGGCAGGTCTATCGCCTGCACGAGCCGAGCGGTACGCTGGCGCCGTTTCGTAGCTTTGCGGATCTGGACCGCTACGATCTGCCCGAAGGCTTCGATGTGTCCAGACTGCGCATCGAGGGCATGAGCGGCCAGCTGAACGTATACGCGGAACTCACCGAGCGCGCCGCGACACCCGATTTCAGCTTCATCGAATTCACTTCCACATCCGACAGTCTGGAGCCGACGCTCCGTTTGCTGGAAGGCATCCCCATCGACGGCGAGGCCGCCGCATGGGAAAGCCTGAAGCCTGCGCCGCAGTATGCCACGCTCATGTGGGGCAGCCGAGGGGACGCTGTGCGCGCCATCCAGCAGCCCCTTTACGATCTGGGCTATTACGATTACTATGTTGACGGCATCTTCGGCCCGCGCACCCACCGCGCCGTTCAGCTCCTGCAGGACGATCTGGGCCGCGTGCCCAACGGCGTCGCTGACCCGGACCTCCAGCGCATCATCCTCCAGGGCGGGCTTTCGCAGTATGACCCCTACCGCGCGCTCAAGCGCGGGAGCCGCGGTCTGCGCGTTCAGGCGATGCAGGAGCGGCTGCGCGACCTGGGCTATCTCGCAGATCATGCCGACGGCATATTCGGCGCCAATACCCAGCGGGCCATACAGCTCTTCCAATCGGAAAACGGCCTTCAGACGTCAGACAGCGCCACGCGTGAGACGCTCAGGTGCTTATTCTCGTCAAGAGCGCGGTCCTGCACGCGGCTCATCGACCTGTACCCAGGCAATACCGGTTACCGTGTGCGCCAGCTGAACAATCGCCTGCGGGATCTGTACTATCTGGAGGCCGATGCCGGTAGCACCTACACCCCTGAGACCGCCGAAGCCGTGCGCCGCTTCCAGTCGCAGATGGGCTTCACGCAGAACGGATGTGCCTCCGTGCCCGTGCTGCGCGCGCTCTATGCGTCCGGCGCGCCTGAAGCATCAGGCTACATCCTGTTGCGCAGAGGCGACCGCAACGACCGCGTGTTGGCCATGCAGATGCGCCTCAAGCAGCTGGGTTACTACAGCGGCGCGCTGGACGGCTACTTCGGCCGCGTCACCGAAAAGGCCGTTGCGCTGTTCCAGAAGAAGGTCGGTCTCGATCCGAGCGGCATCGCCACCGTGCGCACGCAGGAGCTGCTGTTCGCTGCCGACGCACCCATTTACGTGAAACCGACGGTCATCGGCAAGCCCGTCATCACCGTGGACAGCTACCACCACCGCGAGAACGGCATCTACTGCATCTCCGACGACAGCACGCTGACCGGCTACGTCACGTTCACATGGAGCGCCGAGGGCGAGGTGAAGTCGTACAATGTCACGATCACCGATCCGAATGGCGCGGAAGTGCTCGATCAGGACACCCTGCTCACCCGCACCGGCGTTTCACTGTCGACGCTTAAGATCGACCGCACCTACGAGCTGACCATCACAGCCTACCCGGAGGACGGCAATAAAAAGCATGTCACCCGTGCCTCCGTCAGCTTCCGGCACATCGAACAGCAGCCCGATCCTGGCCCGGCCGAGGTCGGCGAGCCGGAGATCGAGCTGGACAAGACCGTCCGAAGGCAGAACAGCGTGTGCTACATGCAGCCCGGCTACATCACCTTCCACTGGTCCGCCTCGGGCGATGTCGACAGCTACTACATCGACATCCAGAACGCCGCCGGAGCGACACAGCTCAGCGTGCGCACATCTGACACCCGCGCCAGTTTGCGCACCGAGAACCTGAAAGTCGGCGAGGTCTACACGATCCACGTGTTCGCCATCCCGGCCCGCGGCACACTTGACGATGCGAGGCACAGCTTCCAGCGCTTTGCCCTGGAGGACGTCTCCCTGCCCACGCCCACGCCGACGCCCAAGCCCTCTCCGACGCCGACGCCGGACGTCACATTCACCCCCGAACCCTCCTCGACCGCCCCTGCCGATGCGGACCAGGCATCCTCTCAGGACGACGGATCCGACGATGCCGGATCCCAGTCGGACGGCGATCACGATGGCAATGATATCGCCGGCACCGTGCCCGACATTCCCGCTCCCGGCGGCGATGCCGGGACGGATGACGACGGCGATGCGCAGCAAGTTCCACCGGCCATGCTGTTCGCGGCACCGGAAGATACGCCCGGTGAGCTTCAGCTTTCATTTGATACTGTGGTCGGCCATGACGGTGAGGTATCGCTGTTGTCAGATGACGCCGTGACCCTCAAATGGCAGTCTGACAGGGCAGCCGCCGGCTATGAAGTCGAGGTGCTCGACTCCTCCGGCAGGACCATGGCCTTCGGCACGACCGAGCGTACCGAATTGCATGTCGACCCCAACAAAATGGTGGCGGGCGAGGTCTACACGCTGAATGTCACGGCCATCCCGACCGATGGCACGTCCGAAGACGGCCTGAACGCCAGTGCGCAGTTTGCCCTGTATGTTCCGAGTGTCGACGATCCCGGGTCCGCGCCTGCCGACACCGCTGGCGATGGATCGGATGGGAGCGGCGATCCGGCGTCCGGCGCTTACGGCGGAACGGATGACATCCCTGATGCCGCATACGACGGTGAGCCGGACGACGACCAGTACGACACGGTCGACGAGGGACCCGGACCCTACGAGGAGCCTGAACCCTACGAGGAACCTGAACCCTACGAGGAACCTGAACCCTACGAGGAGCCCGAACCCTACGAGGAGCCTGAACCCTACGATGAGCCTGAACCCTACGAGGAGCCTGAACCCTACGAGGAGCCTGAACCCTACGAGGAACCTGAACCCTACGAGGAACCTGAACCCTACGAGGAGCCTGAACCCTACGAGGAACCTGAACCCTACGAGGAGCCTGAACCCTACGAGGAACCTGAACCTTACGAGGAACCTGAACCCTACGAGGAACCTGAACCCTACGAGGAACC
>JAFRMB010000129.1 GCA_017430945.1 Clostridia bacterium
ACAGCGTGCCGGCCTCGACCTCGGCATTGGCGCTCTCTTCATTCCAGGTGGCATAGCCACTGGCCACGGCCACGGAATCGGTGATGGAGCTCTTGCCGAAGATCATGTAGGTCGCGCCGTCCAGCGCCACGGACTGCTGGTAGATCGCGCGATAGTGATAGGCGTAGGTCGCGTCCTCGCAGACGAAACGGAAGCCGTTCTGGTTCACGATGAAGCTCGGGAAGGTGGGGGTGCGGTTGTCGGTGCCAGAGCCGGTCTTGCCGCAGAAGTCGATGCAGCCGCCGAAGCCCGCGACATCCGCGCCGATCTCCATGCCCATGCGGATGCCGTCGCCGGTGTCTGTGCCCACGCTCATGCACACGCCGTTGTTCAGGTCGTAGTACTGCTGGGGGCTCAGTCGCTTGGCCATTTCCTTGTTCTGGTCGATGGACGCGGTGCAGAGGATGACGCCCTTGTTGGCCTTCACGCGGATCTCCTTGCCGTCCTGCTCGGCGACGACGCCGATCACGGTGCCGTCCGCGTCCTGGACCAGCTTCTTGACCTCGGTGTTCATCTGCATCTCGGCGCCGTTGGCCGCAGCCACCGCCCACACGGCCTGCACGTAGATGCTGCCGCTGCCGGCCGCGCCGCCGCCCTCGTAGACGTGGATGCGGTCCGCGAACAGCTCGTTGGGCACATACGGGATGTGGGTATGGCCGTAGATGCTGGTCCACTTGATGCCGCAGGTGTCCGCCAGCCAGTCGATGTGCCCGGGCGCGCCCGCGGCCAGATCCTTCACCAGCTCCTCGTCCACCAGACCCTCGCCGGCCTTGATCCACAGCTCGGCGTGCTTGTCCGGGGTGTCGTCCTGATAATCTGAGAATTCTTTTTGATACTTGGTGCCCGCAGCCTGCATGACGCCGCCGGACAGGTTCGTGGTGCCGCCCATGATGCCGGCCTTTTCCAGCACGAGCACCTTCGCGCCCGCCGCGGAAGCCTCAGCCGCGGCGGAGACGCCTGCGCCGCCGGCGCCGACGACCAGCACGTCGGTCTCGATGTCCCAGCTCTCGGCCTCTTCGGCGAGCACGGGCGCGCCTACCAGGCCCATCGCGGCGACGCCCGCCACGCTTGCGGCGGCGCCTTTGAGGAAGTTCCTTCTTGAGATCTGATTGCTCATGGAGATCCACCCTTTCTTTTTTTGGTCGTGTCGGTATGGTTTTCCCGGGTGAGCCCCGGTCGGTCAAACTTTAAACAGTGCAAGGGGCGTCATGCGCGCGGCTTTCGGCTCACCATCCGCGAGACCAGGATCCCCACCTCGTACAGCGCCAGCATCGGAATGCCGAGCATGACCTGGGACACGACGTCGGGCGGCGTCAGTATGGCGGCGGCCACGAAGATGCCCAGGATCACGAATTTGCGCTTGCTGGCCAGCATCTGAGGCGTCGTCAGCCCGATGCGGGTGGTGATATAGATGAACACGGGCAGCATGAAAGCCACGCCGAAGGGCAGCAGAAAGCCGAACAGAAAGCCGATGTACTTGTCCAGCGACAGCATGGGCGTCGCCAGGTTCTCGCCGGAGACCATGAAGAAGTCGATCGCCAGGAAGAACACCGAGGCATAGCAGAACACGATGCCCGTCAGAAACAGCAAGAGCGCAAAAAAGAAGAAGATCCGAAAGGAGCGCTGCTCCTTAGGGTACAACGCCGGCTTGATGAAGCGCCAGACCTGCCACACGATGACCGGAAAGGCCAGTATGACCCCTGTTACGATGGCGACCTTGAGCTTGGTCGTCAGGGCCTCGCTGACCGCGGTGTAGATCACCTGGACCCCGCGCGCCTCGATGGGGGCGGTGATCCACTTCATCAGCGGATCGATGACGAAGTAAAACGAGGCCAGAAAGCCCGCGCCGACGGCCGATAGGCAGATGATGACGACCTTGCGCAGCGCCAGCAGATGTTCCCGCAGCGAGAGCACCTCTTCCCCGGGTCCGCCCGCTTCAGGCTCCGCCGCGCCGGCCGCCCGGTCCGTCACGGCCTGCGGCGCCTCGCCGTCCTTATTCTTTCTTTCCATCCTTGTCGGATTCCTTCTTCGGGTCGTCTTCCTTCACGGCGGACTTGAAGTCCTTGATGCTCTTTCCCAGAGCGCCGCCCAGGCCGGCGATCTTGCCGCCCCCGAACAGCACCAGCGCCAGAACGATGATCAGAATGATCTCAGTGGTCCCCAGTTTCATGTGAACGCCTCCTTATGATCGGCCGCATCCGCCGCGGCCTCGCTCTGTCCGGCCTCCCGGACCTCCGCGTCCAGGGCCTTCAGATCGGACTTCATGTCCCTGTCCAGCTGGGTCAGGTCGTCCCCGACATCCCTGCCGATGCCCTCGACCTCGCCCTTGACGTCCTTCACGGCCTCTTTGAGATCCGCCGTGATGTCCATCTCGCGCACGGTCTCCTTCACATCGCGCCGGACCTCCCGGACTTCCTTTTCGACCTCGTCCCAGCCGGTCTCCTTTTTGATGTCCCGGATGAACAGCCGGAGCTTGCGAAGGTTCCGCCCCAGCCATCGCGCGACCCTGGGCAGATCATCCGGCCCGACGATGACGAACGCCACCACCAGCACGATCACGATCTCGCCGAGGCCAATGTTGAACATGATCCCATCTCCGTTCCTGTGATCACCATTATATCGGATTTGGCGTCAAAAATCAATATCGCCCGTACGCTTTGCCTTCGACCGTTCCGCTGCGCCGGGCATGCCCCGGCATGACGGAGGTGTTTGACTCTTCCGGACATTTGTGGTATCATTATTGCCGGAACGGGGCCGGCCCCGACCGGTCGGCTCCCCACCATAAAACTATCGATTCGGAAGGAGAAATACCATGGATCTCAAGCTCAAGGATAAAGTCGTCCTCGTCACCGGCGGTACGGGCGGTATCGGCACCGCCATCGTCAAGGGTTTCCTGGCAGAAGGCGCGAAGGTGGCCTTCTCTTCCACCAGCCAGGCCAAGATCGACGCGCTCCTGCCCAAGCTGGAGGCGGCGGATGGCCAGGTCGCGGGCTTCGTGGCCGACATGAACAAGGAAGAGGACATCAAAAACCTGGTCGAAAACGCCAAGGCGAAGTTCGGCACGCTGGACGTCATCGTGCCTAACGCCGGCTATGAGGGCAAGGCCCATCCCGTGCAGGATATGACGCTCGAGCTGTTCGAGCAGACCTACATGCTCAACGTCTTCGCCGTCATGCTGATCATGAAGTACGCCGCGCCCACGCTGATCGAAAAGAAATCCGGTTCGGTGGTCGTCGTGGCCTCCGCCGCCGCCTACGAGCCCACCGCCGGCAACAGCGCCTATGTCTCCTCCAAGTACGCCGTGGCCGGCCTGACCAAGTGCGTCGCGCTGGAGCTGGGACCGGTCGGCGTGCACGTCAACTACGTCTGCCCCGGCCCCGTGGACACGCCCATGATGCTGCGCATCGAAAAGGACTTCTTCGGCGATTCCATGACCCACGAAGAGGCGATGGCCATGCTGGCCGGCAACTACGCCATGGACAAGCGCTACGCCACCCCCGAGGAGGTCGCCAACGCCGTGCTGTACCTGGCCTCCGAGGTTTCGGCGCACACCGCCGGCATGGGCATGCACGTCGATTCCAAGGTCTCCGCGCCCAACTGACCGCCGCGCCGCCAAGCGCGCGTCAGGAACGGACGGCTCTCTGCATTCCGCAGGGAGCCGTCTGTTCTGTTAAAAGCCACCGCTTGTCCGTGCGCGGGACGGTCGCGGCGTCCCGTGCGCCGCATCGCCTCCCAAGCGTGCGAACGCCGGCGCCGACAGCCGCCTCAGATCACCTCGACCTTGATGAGGTTGGTGTTGCCGGACTTGCCGTTGGTGACGCCGCCGGTGATGACGATCTTGTCGCCGCTCTGAAGCCCCAGCTTCTCCCTGGCCAGCTGCGTGGCGACATAGAACAGCACGTCCGTCGAGGTATACTCCACGCTCAGCGCGGGCAACACGCCCCAGGACATCGCCAGCTTGCGCATGGTCTGCTCGCTGGTGGTGATGCCCAGTATGTCCACCGGCGCGCGGAAGCGGGAGATCATGCGGGCCGTGCGCCCCGAGAGGGAGCAGACCACGATGGCCTTCGCCTTCACGTCGATGGCCATGGCGCACACGGCGTGCGAGATGGCGTCCACGGTGCTGTGGGTGACGAACACGTTCTCGTGGAAGCGCCTGGCGTAGTCGATCTTGCGCTCGGTCGCCTCGGCGATCTTCGCCATCACCGCCACGGCCTCCACGGGGTGCTCGCCCGCGGCGGTCTCGCCGGAGAGCATGATGGCGCTGGTGCCGTCATACACGGCATTGGCCACGTCGGAGATCTCGGCGCGGGTGGGTCGGATGTTGTGGATCATCGACTCCAGCATCTCGGTGGCGGTGATCACGCGCTTGCCGATCATGCGGCACTTGGTGATGAGCAGCTTCTGAACAGCCGGCAGCTCTTCATAGGGGATCTCGACGCCCATGTCGCCCCGGCCGATCATGATGCCCTCGCAGAGTTCGCAGATCTCCTCGACGTTGTCGATGCCGGACTGGTTCTCCAGCTTCGCGATCAGGCTGATGTCCTTTCCGCCGTGCGCGTCCAGGAACGTGCGCACATCCTGGAGGTCCTGCTTGCGGGACACGAAGGAACAAGCCACGTAGTCCACGCCGTTTTCGATGCCGAACAGCAGATCAGCCTTGTCGTTCTCGGAGAGGTACACCTGGTTGAGCACCTTGCCGGGGAAGCTCATGCTCTTGCGGTCGGACAGCACGCCGCCCACCGCCACGGTGCACCGGATCTCGCTGCCCAGGATCTCCCGCACCTCCAGCTCCAGAAGACCGTTGGCCAGCAGCACGCGGTCGCCGGGTGCAAGGTCCCCGGCCAGCCCAGCGTAGTTGACCGACACGCCGTGCCGGTCGCCCGGCCGGTCGTCCACGTAAAGCGAGAAATCCGCGCCGGCCTCGAGCGTCACCGGACCGTCCGCGAACGTCTTGATGCGGTATTCCGGACCCTTGGTGTCCAGCAGGATCGCGATGGGCAGATCCAGCGCCTCGCGCACCTTCCGGATGGTGTCCATCTTCTTCTTGTGTTCCGCGTGGGTGCCGTGCGAGAAATTGATGCGGGCGATGTTCATGCCCGCCCGGCACATGGCGGTCAGCACCTCCTCGGACTCGCTCGCAGGCCCGATGGTACAGATGATCTTCGTCTTCCTCATGTTCCCTCTCCCCCTCCGATCGTCGTTGCGTATCCACTGCAAATATAGTCTCCCGGTTCAGTCCTCTCCAAGATCCTTCTTGAGCGGAAGCTCCAGGAAGGCTGCCATGTCACGCACCAGGCTGCGCGCCGCGCGATAGGTGGGCCGTTCGGCGAACACGCGCACGCGCGGCTCGGTGCCGGAGAAGCGCACGATGATCCAGCCGTCGGGCAGGTAGACCTTGCAGCCGTCCATGTAGCTCACGCGCACCGGCGGGACATCGAACGAGGGCAGCTTTTTCTCCTCGAACATCATCCTCTGGATGTGATCGCGCTTCTCCTCGGTGAGCCCCCAGTCGTACTCGGCCATGTGCATCTCGCCGTAGGTGTCGTAGAGCTCCTGCACCAGCGCGCTCAGCGGCTTTTGGGTGGCCGAGAGCATCTCCACCAGCAGCGACGCCGCGTACAGGCCGTCCTTGCCGGAGATATGCCCGCGCACGGTGAGACCGCCCGAGGATTCGCCGCCGATCAGCGCGTCGTGCGCGTCCATGCCGGAGGAGATGTGCTTGAAGCCCACCGGCACCTCGTGGCAGGTCTGCCCGAAGGCCTCGGCCACGCGGTCCACCAGATGGGTTGTGGCGATGTTGCGCACCGCGTCGCCGCGCCAGCCCTTGTACTTGAGCAGGTAGTGGTACAGCAGCGCCAGGATCACGTTGGCGGAGATGTAGCTGCCCTTTTCGTCGATCACGCCCAGCCGGTCCGCGTCGCCGTCGGTGGCGATGCCCAGATCGGCATTGTGCTCCCTGACCGACATCTGGAGATCCGCCAGCGTGTCCGGATTCGGCGCAGGCAGGTGCCGGCCGAAGAAGGCATCGTGGCGGTCGTTGATGACGTCGATGTCGCAGCGCGCGGTGTACAGGATCGTCAGAAGTCCCGTGAGGCTCACGCCGTACATCGGGTCCAGCACCACGCGCGGTCTGCGCGCGCGGATGGCCTTCATGTCGATGAGCGCCATGATGGAATCCAGATAGTCGTCCCGCGGATCGATGAACCGCACCCGCCCCTCTTCAAGCGCCCGCTCGAACGGGACGGACATGATCTCGTTCGCGTCCAGCGCATTGGCCTCCTCGGCGATGGGGTCGGTGACCTCCGGCGTCGCATCCCGGCCGCCGCGGGTGAACAGCTTGATGCCGTTGTAGATGGCCGGGTTGTGGCTGGCCGTGACCGCCGCGCCGTAGGGAAGGTCCATGTGCTTGACGGTGAACATGATCTGCGGCGTGGGCCCCGACAGGTTCACGAAGCGCAGGGGCACGCCCTCCCCCGCCATCACCTCGGAGAACCATATGGCGCTCTCGCGGCTCAAAAAGCGCCTGTCGTAGCCGATCACCATCCCCTCATGGCTCGTGCCTTCGCGCTTCATGCGCCGCGCCAGCGCGCAGGCCACCCGCCGGATATTGTCTCTGGTAAAGCCGTCGCCGATCACCGCGCGCCAGCCGCCCGTCCCGAACGCGATCATGTGTCCACCTTCCCCTGACTCAGTCTTTTCACCATTATAACAGATTGCGCGTCAAAAGTGGATACCCTTTCAGGGCCCGAACGAAAAAAAGAGGCGACTGGGCGGGCGCGACCGGGCGGGCCGCGCTTGCCTTTTGGGCGCGGAGATGATAGAATGTTGTTGGTTCGTACCGAACGCACTGACCAAAGGAGAGATGACACATGGACAGCAGACAGCTGGCAAAGACCATCGATCACACCCTGTTGAAACCCGACGCCACCCGGGAGCAGATCATCCGGATCTGCGACGAGGCCAGGCAATACGGCTTTGCCTCCGTGTGCGTGAACCCCAGCCGCATCGCGCTGGTCGCGGAGCAGCTGCGCGGCTCGGACGTCACGCCGTGCTGCGTGGTCGGCTTCCCCCTTGGCGCGATCCCGACCGAGAGCAAAGCCGCCGAAGCCGCGGTGGCCGTGCGCAACGGCGCGCGGGAGATCGACATGGTCATCAACATCGGCGCGGCCAAAGACGGCGACTGGGCGCTGGTCCGGTCCGACATCGCGGCGGTGAAGGCCGCATGCGGCGAGGCGAAGCTCAAGGTCATCATCGAGACCTGCCTGCTCACCGACGATGAAAAAATCAGCGCCTGCCGGGCGGCCGTCGACGCGAAGGCGGACTTCGTCAAGACCTCCACGGGCTTTTCCAAGGGCGGCGCGACGACGCACGACGTCAGCCTGATGCGCCGGACCGTCGGGCCGGATATGGGCGTCAAAGCCTCCGGCGGCATCCACGACCGCGCCGAGGCGCTGGCCATGATCGAGGCAGGCGCTAGCCGCATCGGCGCCAGCAGCGGCATCGCCATCGTCAAGGGCTAAACCCCCCGGCTCACAGCGCCGCCGCGCGACGGTCGGCGTCCGCGCGGATCCAATCGCCCGCCGTTGCGCCCACCGAACCGACGCACAGCGAGGCCGCGGCGTTGGCGAGCCTCGCGCAGCCGTCGGCGTCCCGGCCCTCCAGGAGCCCGGCGATGAACCCGGCGGCGAAGGTGTCGCCGGCACCGGTCGTGTCGACAGGCGTGATGCCCGGAAAAGCGGGGATCCTGCGCCGTCCGGCCGCGTCCGCGACCAGGCACCCCGCCCCGCCCAGCTTCAGCGTCACGCAGCCGACACCCGCGTCGAGAAGCGCGCCGGCGATGGCGTCCGGGTCGCGAAGGCCGGTGATCGCCGCCGCCTCGTCGAGGTTCGGAAAGAAGTGATCCAGACAACTCAGCGCCTCCCGCAGCTCGCGCAGGCCCTCGCCGCGCTTTGGACGCGTGGTGTCCGCGCACGTCACGAGCCCCCGCGCCCGGGCCCGCCTGAACAGCTCGGCGGCATCATTGCAGGACAGCTCGAAGGAGACGAACAGGCTGGCGAGACAGCACACTTTTGCGCCGGCCAACTCGGGCGAGGCCATCGCGGGCAGTATATCCTCGAGAGACAGCCGGCGAAGACTGCCGGCGGAGCTGGTGACGAAGCTGCGCTCGCCGTCCGGGCCCACCAGCACTACGTTGATGCCGGTGTCGAGCCCGTCCCTGACCAGCACCCGGCGCGTGTCCACGCCGCGCCGCTTCAATTCGCCCAGCACGAAGCTGCCCGCGCCGTCGTCGCCCACGACGCTGACGAGGGCCGCCGCGTGGCCGAGCCGTGCCAGCTGCACTGATTCGTTGGCCGCGTCGCCGCCAAGCTGCATCGCGATGCGCTCGAGCGGCGTGGACCCCGCGTCGAACACGGACCTGTCCACGGGCGCCAGCGGGATGTCCGCTATGGCCGCCCCGATGATGATGGCCTCGGGCTGCATTCGCATGATCCGTCACCTCACTGCGTTGATGGAAACATACTACCACCTTTTCGGTGCGGAATCAAGGTGCCGCGCCGGGCCGGGCTGAAAACCGGGGAATGGAACAGACATGTACAACGAACTGACCGATGTGGACATCCGCAAGATGCAGGAGGAGATCGACTACCGCATGAAGGTGGTCCGCCCCAAGTGCGTCGAGGATGTCGCGACCGCCGCGGCCTTCGGAGACCGCAGCGAGAATTACGAGTACAAGGCGGCCAAGCAGGAGCTTCGGCGCTGCGACAGCCGGCTGCGCTACCTGCGCAGGATGATCGCCACCGCAAAGGTCGTCAAGTCCGACACCCGCGAGGGCGTGGTGGGGCTGTTCGACAAGGTGGACGTGTACTACGAGGACGAGGGCGATGTCGAGACCATCACGCTGATGACCACGCTTCGGGAAGACGCCGTGAACGGCATCATCTCGAAGGAGTCCCCGCTCGGCCGGGCCGTGATGGGCCGGCGGGTGGGCGACCGCGTGCTGGTGAAGGTCTCCGACGAAGTCCAATACCACGTTCAGATCCGCAGGATCGTCAAGGGCACGGACGACGACAGCCTGCCGATCCATTCATTCTGATCCTGGCAAAACAATTATTTATTTAGGAGGGACCCGTATGCGCTTCGAACTACTGCATCCCGCTGACCAACTGGTGATGATCATGAACCGCATCTATTATTACGGTATGACCACCACCTCCGGCGGCAACCTGTCCATCATGGACAGCAACGGCGATATCTGGATCACGCCCTCGGGCATCGACAAGGGCAACCTGACCCGTGCGGACATGTGCCAGGTCAAGCCGGACGGCACCGTCATCGGCCCCCACAAGCCGTCTGTGGAGCTGCCCTTCCACTCGGAGATCTTCCGCCGCCGCCCGGACATCAAGGCGGTGCTGCACGCGCATCCGCCGACGCTGGTGGCCTTCTCGCTGGCCCGCAAGATCCCCGACGTCCGGCTCGTTCCCAACGCCAGCGAGGTCTGCGGCAAGGTGACGTACGCCCGGTATGAAGTGCCGGGTTCGAAGAAGCTCGGCGATTACATCGCCGCCGAATTCGACAAGGGCTACAACACCGTGATGATGGAGAACCACGGCGTCGTCATCGGCCACAAGGACCTGTTCACCGCCTTCAAGGCCTTTGAAACGCTGGATTTCTGCGGCCGCCTCGAGATCAACGCCCACAAGCTGGGCACGCCCAAACCACTCACCGAAGCGCAGATCGACATCGACCGCGCCGTCGCCTCCCCGGACCTCGATGAATTCGCGCCCGATCTTAACACCAGCGAAGCCTGCGCCGCCCGCCGCGACCTGTGCACGTTCATCCACCGCAGCTACGATCAGCGGCTGTTCACCGCGACACAGGGCACCTTCGCTGCGCGGCTCTCCGACGGCAGCTTCCTGATCACGCCGTACGACAAGGACCGCAAATACCTGGAGCCGGAGGACCTCGTGCTCATAAAGGACGGGAAGCGCGAGGCCGGCAAGCAGCCCAGCCGCGCCACCGCACTTATTGAAAAGATCTTCGCCGCCCACGACGACGTCAAAGCGGTGATCATCGCCCAGCCGCCGGCCATCATGAGCTTCGCCGTGACGGAAGCAGCGTTCGACTCCCGCCTGATCCCTGAAAGCTACATCGGCCTGCGCAGTGTGCAGCGCCTGCCCTACGCCGCCGGCCTGCTCGACACCGAAGGCACCGTTCGGATGTTCTCCGGCAAAACGCCGGTCGTCATCGTCAACAACCAGTGCGCGATCGTCACCGGCGCGTCGCTGCTCAACGCGTTCGACCGCCTGGAGGTGCTGGAGTACTCCGCCACCGCCATCATCGCCTCCCGCGACATCGGAGACGTGTACTACATCAGCGAGGATGAGGTCAAAGCCATCGAAGAGGCCTTCAACCTGTCTTGATCCCAAACAGCCCAGACGAATGGCGCGCAGGCGAAATACCTGCGCGCCAGTGCGTTTGCGAAGCCGGCGGGCTTTTCCCCGTGCCCGGCGACGCATGCGCCGCTACGGCTGCTTGCCGATGTAGGCCAGTATGCCGCCGTCCACGTATAGGATGTGTCCGTTGACGAAGTTCGATGCGTCGGAGGCCAGGAACACGGCGGCGCCCATCAGGTCCTCCACCTCGCCCCAGCGCCCGGCCGGCGTCTTTGCCATCAGGAACTGGTCGAACGGGTGCCGGCTGCCGTCGCTCTGGCGCTCCCGCAGCGGCGCCGTCTGTTTGGTGGCGATGTAGCCCGGCCCGATGCCGTTACACTGTATGTTCTGTCCGCCGTATTCCGCGCAGATGTTTCGCGTCAGCATCTTCAGACCGCCCTTCGCGGCGGCGTAGGCCGACACCGTCTCGCGCCCCAGCTCGGACATCATCGAACAGATGTTGATGATCTTCCCGTGGCCCTTTCGGATCATCCCCGGGATGACCGCCTTAGAGCAGATGAACGGCGCCACCAGGTCGACGTCGATCACCTGCTGGAATTCCTCGCGCTTCATCTCGCACATCGGGATGCGCTTGATGGTGCCCGCGTTGTTGACCAGTATGTCGATGACGCCCATATCCGCTTCGATCTGCTGCACCAACCGGACCACCGCGTCCTCGTCGGTCACGTCGCAGATATATCCCTTCGCGTCGATGCCCTTTTCCGCGTAATCGGCCAACGCCGCGTCCAGGTGCTTTTGATCCCTGCAGTTGATGGCGATCCTGGCGCCGGCCTTCCCCAGCGCCTCCGCGATGCCGGTGCCGATGCCCGTCGCGCCGCCCGTGATCCATGCGATCTTGCCGTCCAGGCGGAATGCATCCATGTCAAATCCCATACGCACGCTCCTATCTCAAGTCGGTATTGTCGATGGTGTCCATATCGTCAAAGGCCTGGTTCTCACCGCCCATGGCCCAGATGAACGTATAATTGCTCGTACCGCCGCCGGCGTGGATGGACCACGAGGGCGAGATCACCGCTTGTTCGTTCTGCATGACGATGTGGCGGGTCTCACAGGGCTCGCCCATGTAGTGGAACACGACATTGCCCTTCGGCACCTCGAAGTAGAAGTAGACTTCCATGCGGCGCTCGTGTGTATGGGCCGGCATGGTGTTCCACACGCTGCCCGGCTCCAGCACGGTCATGCCCATGGAGAGCTGACAGGTCTTGAGCACATCCGGATGGATGAACTGGTTGATCACGCGCTTGTTGCTGGTCTCCGCGGCGCCGCAGGGCTTCTTGGCGGCGTCGGCGATGCGGATGAGCCGGTGGGCATAGCTCGTGTGCGCCGGGGCGGACACCATGTAGAACTTGGCGGGATCGTCCGGATCGTCAGAGGAGAAGGTCACATCCCTGGCGCCCATGGTCAAATACAGACAGTCCTTGTAGCCCATTTGGAACACCTCGCCGTCCACG
Organism: Clostridia bacterium; assembly: GCA_017430945.1. The sequence goes on from JAFRMB010000129.1 coordinate 11,948, forward strand.
GTGACCCGGCCCGCGCCGCCCACGTTGAACAGGCCGGCTTCGCGACGCTCCAGGAAAAAATGCGTGCCGAAGCAGTGCCACACGTCGATGCCGTCATCGATGGGCAGCGCCCGGCAGACCGGCATGATGCCGACGGTGACCATGCGGTCCACGTGGCTGTAGACGGCCGTCACCCGGTCGGGCTCGAACAGCTTTTCGATCAAAAACTCCCGTCGGGTCTCCTCGGTGGTGTAGCGCTTGAAGTCGCGCTGGTTGCAGGAATAGCGAATTTCCACGATGCTTACCTCTCTTTCCCGGGATGCTCCAGGGCCTCCCCCCATATCGTCCCGACCCCGGCTTTCACGACCGCCGCGCCCGGTACCGATAACAGCATACCATAAACGGCGCCGGTCCGCAAGGGTCGATCGGCACGATCGCAATGAAGTGCGGCACAAAAAGTCGTCCTTGACGCCCCGTCCCGACTGACTGTATAATGGGATCGGGACTTTTGCGGCCGCCGGGCGACCGGATGTGCCGCACACGGGGGCGGATTTCATGCGAACCATCGGCATCGGCGTGATCGGCTGGGGCTTCATGGGCAAGACCCACACCCAGGCGCTTCGCAGTCTGGCGCTGTACTATCCGGATGCGCCGTTTCGGGTGCGATTGGTCTGCGTTTGCGCGCGGCATATAGAGCATGCCCGGCAGGCAGCGCGGGACGCGGGTTTCGAGCGCTGCACCGACGACTATCGCGAACTGCTGGCCATGCCCGAGGTCGAAGCGGTGTCCATCTGCACTCCAAATGACCAGCACGAGGCCATGGCGATCGAAGCCATCCGCGCCGGCAAGCACGTCTACATCGACAAGCCGCTGGCCGTGACGGCGGACGCAGCGGACAACATCGCCCGGGCGGCCGCGGCCTCCGACGTCTTCACGCAGATGGTGTTCAACAACCGCTTCTTCCCGGCGACGCTGCGGGCACGGCAGCTGATCGTGGAGGGCCGCATCGGCGACGTGCTGTCGTTCCAGGCCCGCTACCTGCACTCGGGATCCGTCGACCCGGACAAGCCGATCGGCTGGAAGCAGCAGGCGCAGGGCGGCGTGCTGCTGGACATGGGCAGCCACGCGCTGGATCTCATCATATGGCTCGTGGGCTGGCCCAAACGCGCGCTGTGCCGCACGCGGGTGCTCTACCCCGCCCGCCCCACCCGGAGCGGCGGCGTAGAGACGGACCTCGGCGACGACCACATGCTGGCGATGCTCGAGCTTCCCAACGGCGCGCTGGGCACCGTGGAGGCCTCAAAGATCGCCACCGGCACCAATGACGAGCTGACCCTCGAAGTCCGCGGCACGCGCGGCGCGCTGAAGTGGGATCTCATGGATCCGAACTATCTGTATTTCTTCGATCAGGACGTCCCCGAAGCCGCCTACGGCGGGCAGCGCGGGTTCACACAGATCGAATCCGTACAGCGCTACCCGGCGCCCGGCGGCAGCTTCCTGCCTCCCAAGAGCGCCATCGGATGGGACCGCGGCCACATCCACTGTTACTACAGCTTTCTTGACGCCGTGACTCGCGGCGTTCGGCCCGAAAACGGCGTCGACGAGGGCGCAAGGCTCCAACACCTGATGGAGGCACTGAAGCGCTCCGCAGGGACCGGCACCTGGGTCGACTGCTGACGCCGCAAAGCAGCGGCAAAACGGAGGTCAACATGAACCGTCTTTTGAGATCGCTCCTCTGCGCCATCTGCCTGTGTGCCCTGCTCGCCGGCATCGGCGCCACGGTATCGGCGGAGGGTACGGGCGTCACGCTGCTCGCCGCCAGCGTGGGCAAGGGCGACGCCCTGCTCATCAAGCTTGACGGCTGGGTCGGGCTCATCGATACGGGCAAGGCTGTCGCCCGGGGCAAGGTGCTCTCGGCGATGGCGGCGCTGGATGTAGACGCGCTCGACGCGGTGTTCATCACCCATACGGACAACGATCACACCGGCGGCCTGGAGTGGCTGGCGCACAGCGACATCCCGGTCGATGCCTTTTACGCCTCGGCGATGTACACCGGCGTCAAGCCGAAGAAGCACCCTGCGCTTCAGGCGGCGGCCGTGCGCGGCGAGGAGGTCACGTGGCTCAGCCGCGGCGACGTGTTGGCGCTCGGCGATACCGGCGCAGTGCTCGAGGTGCTGGCGCCGGCGACGCTCTTCACGGATAAGGACGACAACAACTCGCTCGTGATGATGCTCTCCTCGCCGGACGGCCGCATACTGCTCACCGGCGATATGGAGCTGCCCGAGGAAGCCGCGCTGCTGTCGATGGGCGACGACCTGCGCTGCGACGTATTGAAGGCGCCCAACCACGGCGACGACGACACCCTCTCCGGGGCTTTCATCAGCGCCGCCTCACCAAAGCTCGCGGTGATCTCCACAGACAGTCAGGACAAGCCGGGCACGCCCGATCCCGGCGTACTGGCGCGGCTCCGGTCGGCCGGCGCGCAGGTCTGCGTCACGCAGGATGCCGGGCTGGGCTTGCGCGTGACGCTGTCCGGCGGCGCGGTAGACGTCACCGCGCTGGACATCCCCGAGCCCGTGCCGGACGGCGTCGCCCTTGCCTCGGTGACGGCCGGTGACGACCTTGTGACGATCCGCAACGACGGCGGCACGCGCGATCTGACCGGCTGGTATCTCTATTCCGGCCGCGGGAACGAGCTGTACGCCTTCCCCGACGGCTACGCGCTTGAGGCCGGCCGGGCCGTCACCGTGGGCACGCGCTCTTCAGAAGCGGGCAGCTATGACCTGCTCTGGGACGACAAGAAGGTCATCCACCCATCCAAGCGCGACGAGCTGATCCTCTTCGATCCGTGGGGGCGGCAGGTCGACGCGATGGACAACGGCCGCTGACCGGCCGCAGGCGCCGCCGTCTTCCCGCCTTTTCCGGCTTGACAAGCCAGCCGCGCCATGCTATACTATCTGTATTAAAAGGGCGGTCTATGCGCGGCCCTGGAAACGGAGAGATAACAGCATGAACAGGATCCAGACCATCAATACCCGCGATCTGAACAAGAGCACCGTGACCGGCGGTTGCGGCGAGTGCCAGACCTCCTGTCAGTCCGCCTGCAAGACCTCCTGCGGCGTGGCCAACCAGAAGTGCGAAAACGAGGACAAGTAAGGCTTCATTCAAACAAAATGCCGCCACGCAGGCGGCGTTTTTTGTGCAGGAGATAGATATGGTGCATCAGTACAAATTGAACGGCTACAACATCGTGCTGGACATGGCCTCGGGCGCCGTGCACGCGGTGGACGAGGTGGCCTACGACATCATCGCGATGTATCCCGACCATGCGCCGGAGGCCATCGCACAGGCGATCACCGCAAAGTACCCCGAGGTCACCGAGGCGGACGTCGCATCGTGCATCGGCGAGATCGAGGCGCTGGTGGCGGACGGCAAGCTGTTTTCCGAGGACAAGTACGAGCGCCTCGCCTTCGACTTCAAGGCGCGCCCTGTGGTCGTGAAGGCGCTGTGCCTGCATGTGGCGCATACCTGCAACCTGAACTGCAGCTACTGCTTCGCCAGCCAGGGCAAGTACCATGGCGAGCGCGCGCTGATGTCCTTCGACGTGGGCCGGCAGGCGCTGGACTTCCTGATCGCCCGGTCCGGCACGCGCCACAACCTGGAAGTGGACTTCTTCGGCGGCGAGCCGCTCATGAACTGGGACGTGGTGAAGCGGTTGGTGGCCTATGCCCGGGAGCAGGAGGCGCGCTTCGACAAGCACTTCCGCTTCACGCTGACGACGAACGGCATGCTGATCGACGACGATGTGATCGACTTCTGCAACCGCGAGATGAGCAACGTGGTGCTCTCGCTGGACGGCCGCAGGGAGGTGCACGACCGGCTCCGCGTGGACTATGCCGGGCATGGCAGCTACGACCGCATCGTGCCGAAATTCCAGAAGCTGGTGAAGGCGCGCGGCGGAAAGAACTATTATATGCGCGGCACGTTCACGCGCAATAACCTGGACTTCACGAACGATGTGCTGCACATGGTGGACCTGGGCTTCACCGAGACCAGCATGGAGCCCGTGGTGTGCGCACCCGGCGATCCCGAGGCGCTGCGCGAAGAGGACCTGCCGGTGCTGTTCGATCAGTACGAGCGCCTGGCGTGTGAGATGATCCGCCGCAAGCGCGAGGGCCGGCCGTTCACGTTTTACCACTATATGATCGACCTGACCGGCGGCCCGTGCATCTACAAGCGCATCACCGGCTGCGGCAGCGGCACCGAATACATGGCCGTCACCCCCTGGGGCGACCTCTACCCCTGTCACCAGTTCGTGGGCGACCCCAGGTTCCTGATGGGCGACGTGTGGAGCGGCGTGACCAACCCGGCCGTGCAGGATGAATTCAGGCACGTCAACGCCTATGCCCGTCCCGAATGCCGCGACTGTTGGGCGAAGCTCTACTGCTCCGGCGGCTGCGCGGCGAATGCCTACCACGCCACGGGCTCCATTCGCGGCGTCTACGATCTCGGCTGCCAGCTCTTCAAAAAGCGCATCGAATGCGCCGTGATGATGCAGGTCGCCGAAGCCGTCGAGACCGGCCGGCCCATCGAGAGCAGCAGCTGCGACAGCGATTGCGCCGGCTGCCTGAAAGAGATGCAATGAACGCCCCGATCTTCGATTTCGTCAGCCGCTACGCCGCCTCCGGATCGGCACGGCTGCACGTGCCCGGGCACAAGGGCACAGGCCCCCTGGGCTGCGAACGCCTGGACATCACCGAGATCCACGGCGCGGACGAGCTCTTCGCCGCCTCCGGGATCATCGCTCAGAGCGAACGGAACGCCGCCGCGCTGTTCGGCACGGCGGCGACGTTCTATTCCTGTGAGGGCTCCAGTCTCGCCATCCGCGCGATGCTGCACCTGGCACTGGCGCTGCGCCCGTCCGGCGGCAGCCGCCCCGTCGCGCTGGCCGCGCGCAACGCGCACAAGGCCTTCATATACGCCGCAGCGCTGTGCGATTTCGACGTCACGTGGCTGTATCCCGACCGGGACACCGGCTCGGTCTGCGCCTGCCCGCTGTCTGCCGTGGCGCTGGCGGCACAGCTCGACGCGATGCCCGAAAAGCCCTTCTGCGTCTACGTCACCTCGCCCGATTATCTGGGCGGCCTTCAGGATATCCCGGGGCTGGCAAAGGCCTGCCATGAACGCGGCGTGCCGCTGCTGGTGGACAACGCCCACGGTGCGTATTTAAAGTTCCTCCGGCCGTCGCGCCACCCGATCGACCTCGGCGCCGACATGTGCTGCGACTCCGCGCACAAGACCCTGCCGGTGCTGACAGGCGGGGCCTATCTGCACCTGTCGGGCACGGCCGACCCGCGTCTTATCGACAGCGCCCGCGACGCGCTGGCGCTGTTCGGCTCCACCAGCCCCTCCTGGCTCATCCTTCAGTCCCTGGACCTGTGCAACGCCGCGCTGGCGGGCGACTGGCCCGACCGGCTCGCCCGGGCCGAAGCGCGCGTGGCAGCGCTCCGACAGACCCTGTCCGCCCGTGGCTTCGACATCGCCGGAGACGAGTCCATGAAGCTCACGCTGTGCGGCGACGGCCTCGCGCTGGCAGAGGCGCTCAGGGCGCACGGCGCCGAATGCGAATATGCGGATGATGGCCACGCCGTGCTGATGTTCTCGCCTGACAACGCCCCGTCGGACTACGCGCGCATCGACCGTGCGCTGACCGCGCCGCTGCCCGCTGCGGTGTCCGCGCCGTCGATTCCGCCCAGGCCGCCGCGGGCCATGACCATCCGCGAGGCCGTATTCGCACCGTCCGCATGCCTGCCCGTCCGCCGGGCCGTCGGCCGCGTGTGCGCCGCGCCCACCGTGTCCTGTCCCCCGGCCATCCCCATCGCCGTGAGCGGCGAGGTCATCACGCCCGAGGTCGCCACGGCGCTCGAGCGAAACGGCATCCGGACGGTCCGCGTGGTCGAAGGCGCACCGATCTGAAACACAGGGTTTTTCAACGAATTGAGGGGCGATCGGCCCGCACAGGCCGATCGCCCCTTTCGCATTTTGGCGGATCCCGCCGCTCCGTCACTTGCTCTTGATGAACGGCTTGCCGTTGGCCGACGGGACGTGGGACTTGCCGACGAACAGCACCAGCACGATCACCGTCACCACATAGGGGATCATGGAGAGCAGCTGCATGTTGATGCCGGACGACCCGCCCAGCACCACCTTGAGGCCGGAACAGAGGCCGAACAGCAGGCAGCCCAGCAGCGCGCCCTGCGGCCTGAACTTGCCGAAAATGACCGCCGCGATCGCGATGAAGCCCTGGCCGACGATCGAGATCGGCCGGAACTGAACGGAGATCGCCATGGTCACGCAGGCGCCGCCGAGACCCGCCAGGAAGCCGGACAGGCACACGCAGATGAAGCGCATGGGGATGACGTTGATGCCCAGGGTCTCGCACGCGTGGGGATGTTCACCACAGGCGCGCAGCCGCAGGCCGAATCGGGTCCTGTAGAACACGAACCACACGATGATGGCGGCCAGGAACACGAGATACGTGGAGGCATAGGTGGCAAACACGTTGTCCATGAACCTGCCGAAGGTCGTCGAGGTGTCAAACACGCCGGAGAACAGCTTGGGGATGGTCTGCACGCCCTGTTTGAGCGCGGGGGTATCGGTGGAGTTGAACATCACCTTGGCGATCATGATGACGATGCCGGGGCCCAGCATGTTGATGGCCGTGCCGGCGATGGTCTGGTCGGCGCCGAGCTTGACGGTCGCCAGCGCGTGGAGCATGCCGAAGAATGCCCCGGCCAGACCGCCGCACAGGAAACCGATCCACGGATTGCCGATGAAGTACGCGACCACGGTGCCGGTGAACGCACCGGCGGTCATCATGCCTTCGATGCCGATGTTGACCACGCCCGACAGCTCAGAGAAACACGATCCGAGGGCGGCATAGAGCAGCGGAGGCGTATAAAGCAGGGTGGCGTACAGGAGTATGCCCAGGCTGTTGATCAGATTGGTCATTGCTTATTTCGCCTCCTTCGCAGCGCCGGTCCGCTTGTCGGGCTTGCGCTTCAGGTTCTTCAGGTTGCGGAAGATGACGGAGATCGCGATGAAGAATACGACGGTGCCCACGATGACGCTGATGAGCTGCGTGGGGGCGCCCACCAGGTTCAGCTTGCTGCCGCCGTAGATCAGCGCGCCGTAGAACAGACCGGCGACGAATACGCCGAAGGGATTTGAACAGCCCATCAGCGCGACCACGATGCCGGCAAAACCGAAGCCCTCCTGAGAGGTGAAGATGCTGATGCGGCTGCCCATGCCCATGAGCTGCAGGGCGCCCGCCAGGCCGGCCAGCGCGCCGGAGATGGACAGCGCGGTCAGGATCGAGCGATTGACGTTGATGCCGCCGTATTCAGCGGAATAGCGGTTGGAGCCCACGGCCTTCAGGCTGTAGCCCAGCGTAGTCTTTTCGATGATGAACCAGACCAGCAGCATGGCGATGATCGCGATGATGAAGCCCCAGTTCGCCGTCGGGGCCAGCCCCAGGCGCTTGATAAAGTCCTTTGAGAACAACAGACTCGCGTTGTCGGCGATGTTCTTCGTGGCCTCTGCCGTGCCGTCGCTGTGGATGGCCGGTATGCCGGCGATGAAGTTGGACAGGTAGAACGCGATCCAGTTGAACATGATCATGCTCAGCACCTCGTTGATGCCCCACTTCGTCTTCAGCACGCCCACGACGATGCCCCATACCGCGCCCGCGACCATGGCCGCCAGGAAGCACAGGGGGATGAGCAGCGGCTTGGGCAGTCCCGGCAGCAGGATGCCCACCACGGCCGCGCCCATGGAGCCCACGACGAACTGGCCCTCAGCGCCGATGTTGAACACGCCTGTCTTGAACGAGAAGGCCACGGACAGGCCTGCCACGATGTACGGCACGGCGTACACGACCACATACGAAAAGCCCTTGAGGCTGGTCACGCTCTTGATGAGCCGGCCGTAGGCCTCGCCCACGGAAAGCCCCATCACCGCGAGGAACAGCGCGCCCACCAGGAATCCCAGCAGGATGGACAGTATGATGTGGATAAAGGTATTCTCTGAAACAACGTCCAGGAAGGACCGTTTTTTGGTCATGCCTGCTCACCTCCTGCCATCATGAGGCCAAGGTCGTTTTCATTGGCTTCGCTGCCGGGGATCGAGCTGACGATCCTGCCGTCGAATATGACGTCGATGGTGTCGGAAAGGCTCATGATCTCGTCCAGTTCAAACGAAACCAGCAGCACCGCCTTGCCCTTGTTGCGCTGCTGCACGATGTAGCGGTGCACGTATTCGATGGCGCCGACGTCCAAGCCGCGCGTCGGATTGACGGCGATCAGCAGGTCCTTGTCGTTCTGCACCTCCCGGGCGATGATGACCTTCTGCTGGTTGCCGCCGGAAAGCGTGCCCGCCGCGCGCTTTTCGCTGCTGCCCGGGCGAATGTCGTACTGGCTGATGGATTCCGTGGCGTGCGCAAAGATCGGCCCGCGCTGCAGTATGCTGTTCTTTGCGTAAGGCGCGTCCTTGTAGTTCTGCAGGATCAGGTTGTCCTCGATCGAGAAATCCAGCACCAGGCCGTGCTTCTGCCGGTCCGCGGGGATGCTGGAGACGCCGTGAGTGAAGCCGAAGTACGGCGATTTGTTGAAGATGTCCACGCCGTTGACCGTGACCGTACCGCTGGTGCCCTTGCGCAGGCCCGTGAGGATCTCCACCAGCTCGGTCTGGCCGTTGCCGTCGATGCCGGCGATGCCGACGATCTCGCCCGCGTGTACCTGGAGATCCAGGCCCTTCAGGATCTCCACGCCGCGGTAGTCCACGCCGTGCAGATCCTTCACATCCAGCACGACCGGGCCGCGCTGCATCTCGGGCTTCTCGACCTGGAAGGTGACCTTGCGGCCCACCATGAGGCTGGCCAGATCCTGTTCGTCCACCGCGTCCACATCCACGGTGTCGATGTATTTGCCCATGCGGATGATGGTGCAGAAGTCGGCGGACGCCGTGATCTCCTTGAGCTTGTGGGTGATCAGTATGATGCTCTTGCCGTCGCGCGTGAGGTTGTGCATGATCTGGATGAGCTCGACGATCTCCTGCGGGGTCAGCGAAGAGGTGGGCTCGTCCAGGATCAGGATGTCCGCGCCGCGGTAGAGCGCCTTCAGGATCTCCACGCGCTGCTGCATGCCGACAGAGATGTCCTCGATCTTTGCGTCCGGATCGATGGACAGCCCGTAGCGTTCGGAGATCTCCACGACGTTCTTGCGCGCCGTGGCCATGTCCAGTCGGATGCCCTTGCGCGGCTCCGTGCCCAGCACGATGTTCTCCGTGACGGTGAACGGCTGGATCAGCATGAAGTGCTGATGCACCATGCCGATGCCTGCCGCGATGGCGTCGCGGGGGTCGTTCATCACGATCTTCTTCCCGTTGACCAGTATATCGCCCGATGTGGGCTTCAAAAGGCCGTACAGCTGATTCATCAGCGTGGATTTGCCCGCGCCGCTCTCACCGAGGATCGCGTGGATCTCGCCCTTGTGGACGGTGAGGTTGATGCCGTCATTGGCTACGAAATCGCCGAATCGCTTCACGATATCGCGCATCTCGATGACGGGCGTGTTCATGTCCACGTACTCTTTCGACAAATTGATCCCCCCTGTCTGATATGAACGTCAACTCATTTCCGGTCCAGCAGATGGAAAAAGGCATCGATCCCCGCCGCGTGCCTGCCGCGGCAGATGATGTGGTGGTTGTTGATGGGCTTCGTGAGGAAGTACGAGAAGTCGTCCAGCCCGACCCGGATCTGCGTGCGGCAGAGCCGGTCGCTGTATGCCACCTGCTCGATGCGGCCCTCCTGCGCGTGATAGCGGGAGAGATCGCCCTCGCATTTGAAGATCGTGCAGTCGCCCTCGTCGAACGTGCCCTGGACCGCCACACCGATGCCCGATTCAAAGTGGGTGTTCAGGCCAAAGCCCTTGAGCATGGTGACCGGGATCGTGCAGTGCGCGAAAACGGCGCTATGCTCCCGGGTGTCGAAGCGGCTGGGATTGCACATGAACATCGGTTCCCCCGTGATGCTGCCCAGCACCGCCATCGACAGCAGCGACGGCATGTCGCCCTCGCAGCCGCCATAGATCCCCATGCTGTTCAGTATGGACAGCCCGAGACAGCCGGTAGTGTGCACGGTGTCCAGAAGATCGAAGCAGCGCACCGACACGCCGCACAGCCCGTACTTATCCACCAGCCGCCGGAACGCGCCATACACGAAGAGCGCCTTTTCGACCTCGGCCGGATCAAAGCCCTGCGCCTTGAACAGCTCGGTGTATTCGTTGGGTTCGTAGCGCTCGCGCGCGATCTCTGCGAACAATTCGTCCATCGGGATGGACACGAAACCCAGCCCCAGCTTCTCCATGACGGCGTCCGGCGAAAAATCGCTGGCGATCAGCCAGTCGGACGGCGCGCCGATGCAGCCCAGCTTTTTGCCGCGCAGCGCAGCCAGCGCCCGGTGCGCGTTCCGAAGCGACAGGATCCGCACCGCCAGCTGTTCGATGTCGCCGTGCAGGATCTCGCCGCTGCCGCCGTGCTTGCGGAGGTAGCTCAGTATCTCCATCGAGGCGGCCAGACTGTTGCTCTCGCCGCTCGTGAGGATGTAGCAATGCCGGCCGCGGAGCTGTTCGAAGATCTGGAGGAAATAGCCTTCGCTGCCGCCGGAGGCGACGTACAAAAGCGCGAAATCGTCCTCCAGGAACTGCTCCAGCGACACCTTTTCAAGCGGCTCGCCCAGAGCTGCGGAGAGCTTTTTGACGTATTGGCCCATCTGCTCCTCTGTTATCTGGGACAAGGGGCTGCGGATCTGGTAGAAATCGACCATGGCATTCCCTCCTGCTTTGACTAACATTAATGATATTTTATCACATCTTCTGCCACATTTCCACCTTTTTTTGCTCCAAAGCCAAAAAAGAAAGCCGCCCGAAGGCAGCTTTCTTTTTTGGGTGCCGATCAGTCGTCCAGCGTGAAGGCAGGCACATCGTCGACCGAGGTGGGAACGACGAACGCGCCGGAAATGATGGCTTCCTTGGCGGCGTCGACCTTCTCCAGAACTTCCGCGGGGATGTGGTCGCCGGTCGTGGCAAAGCCGACAGCGCCATCGGCCAGCGTGTAGTGATGCACGCCGCCCTCGAACGCACCGGCCTGCACCGCCTTGGCGATGTCGACAGCGCCCGCGCCGGTATCCTTCAGCGCAGAGGTGAGGATGGTATCCAGGCCCATGACGGCCGCCTGGTCGGAGTCGACGCCGATGCCCCAGATGCCCTCTTCGTCGCAGGCATTCAGAACGCCGGCACCGGTGCCGCCCGCCGCGTGATAGATGACGTCGGCGCCCTTGGTGATCATGTCCTTGGCCGCGGTGGAGCCGCCGGCGGTATCAACGAAGCTGTTGGCGTTGTACTGCAGCACGGTGGCTTCGGGGCAGGCTTCCAGAACGCCGGACACGAAGCCGACGCCGAACAGGTTCATGGTGTCGGACACCATGCCCTGCACATAGCCCACGACCTTGCTCTGGGTCATGTAGCCGGCGACCAGGCCGACCAGGTAGGAACACTGCTCCTGCGCGAAGGTCAGGCAGGCCACGTTGGGCAGATCGATGGAAGCGTCATCGACGATGGCGAACAGCTGCTCGGGGTTGTCTTCGGCGGCTTCCTTGGTGGCATCAGCCAGCATGTAGCCCACGCAGATGATCAGGTCGTATTCCTCATCGATGAAGGTGTTGATGTTGGTCTGGTAGTCCGCGTCGGTCTTGCTCTCCAGGAACTGCACCTCAAAGGACGGATCCTCAGCCGCCAGTTTCTCCAAGCCGGCCCAGGCGAACTGGTTGAAGGACTGGTCATTGATGCCACCGACGTCGGTGACCATGCCGATCTTGGTGGTCTCGTCAGCCATGGCTGCGGGCACCGCCATCATAAGGGCCATGCAAAGAAGCAGAGCGACAGACAGAATCTTTTTCATATCCTTGCCTCCAATGATAGTATTGACAGACACGACGGCGCATGCCCATCTGTATCTATTATACATGACATCGCCTCACAAATCAAGCGATCAAAGCGAATTTGAGCGAGGCTTCTCACACGTTTTCCCGAAGCGGCGCTCCGCCGGCGCGCATGAGCGCCGGCCTGCGCTGAAACGGTCCGCCGAACCAGCACCTGCCCCGACGATCGCACCGTGGATGACCGCCGTGGACCGGCCGATGGCCCGGCATTGAAGGGAAAAGCCCTGCCTTTGCCGATGCGCGCACCCGACCAGATCCCGGATCCCGGTCAGGCCGACCGACTGAAGACGGGAAGACCGCACGTCTCCCATACCCCTCTTAAGGATCCCGTCGAGCGAATGAGCAGGGCCGTCTCCGCGGCGGAGACGGCCCTGTTCTTTGGCTTTGGCGCGTCATTTGAACTGGACCCCGGCATGGATCTTCAGGCTGAAGGGCACGGGAGACTCCAGCTGGTCCCCGTCGTTCAGCGTGATGAAAAACGATTCCGGTTCCTCGCCCTCCTCGGGCGCGGATACGATCTCCCAGAACAGCTGCTTGCCCTTTCCCTGCTCCGAGTAGATGGTCACGTTCCCCCAATCGTCCCCTGTCGCCAGACAGGTGTAGACATAGGACCCTGCGGGGACGTCCCGCCCGGCGACGTAGGTCCCGCCCATCAGGGTCGCCGTGCGCTCGATGTGCCGGGCGACGAGCTCCTGCTGTACGCGGTCCAGCAGTCCGACGATCTCATCGTCCGTAAGCGGCGCAAGGTCGATGTCTTCCGCCATTGCCGCACATGCACCGGCCGCGAGGGCCAGGACCATGAGCAGCGCGATCCACTTCTTCATATCAAACGCCTCCCTGTGCTGTGATCCGGGTATCATCATAGCACGGGAGGCGGCAGATCCTGTCAGAGATGTCCGACAATGCCGTGGTTTTTTTGTTTCGCGCGGGCGGAACGGCTCCGCTGCCTGGGATCAGGAGCCGTATACCTCAGACTGCGGAACGACCGTCCGGTCATGGTAGACACACAGGCCGTGATAGATGGCGTACGCGAAATTCTCGCGCACGGAGTCCTTTTTCAGCAGGCGGTCTTCCGTACCGTTGGACAGGTATCCCATCTCCAGAAGCACCGCCGGCGTCTCTGACCAGTTCAGGCTCATATATTCATTGTACTTGTGGACGCCCTGGTTTTTAAAACCGGTGTACGTATGCATCGACTTGCAGAAGATCTTTGCCAGCGCGCGGTTCTCGCTCGCCCATGCGCAGTGGCTGGTGCGATAATAAGCGCTGGCGCCGCGTTTGCTGCTGACGTGGCAGCTGTTGTTGTGCAGCTGCAGGGCCACATCCACGCCTGCCTTGTTGAGCATCTTTGCGCGATCGATGTTGGTGAGGAACACATCGTTCGACGTGCGGGTGATGACGACCTCAGCGCCCTGTGCCTCGAGCATAGCCTTCAGCTTCAGGCCGATCCTGAGCACACACTCGTACTCATGCTGTCCCGTCGCATGGCCGCAGGCGCCGTCCTTGATCGCCAGAGCGCGGCTTTTGGACCACGGAGCGCGTCGCAGCGTGTACTTCGCGCACTTCTTCTGGTGGCCGGGATTGATGCCGATGACCAGGCCGGTCAGCGGCTTATCGCTCTCGTTGATGACGCAGATCTTGCAGGTATCCTTGAGCTTCGGCTTGACGGCCGAAGCGGCGGTGATGGTGGTCGTGCCGCACTTCAGCGCCGTCACCACGCCGTTTTCATCCACCGTAGCGACGGATTCGTCGCTCGAAGTATACAGGATCTGCGGGTAAGAGCTGTTGCCGGGGCTCATACTCGGCTTGAGCTGGTATGGCTCGGCTTTCCCGTCGGCATCAAGGCGCATGGTCACATAGAATTTCGAGAATTTCACGGACTTCGGGTTGACCACCTTGACGGTGACCTTGCACTTGGCCGTTTTCCCGTTGTGGGTCTTGACGTAAACGTTGGCTTTGCCTTTCGCGAGCCCCGCGATGAATCCGTCCTCGTCCACGCTTACGACGTTGGGATTGCTGCTCCACCAGGTGAGCGTCTTGTTTTCGGTGTTGGACGGCTTGATGGTGGCCTTCAGCTTCAGGCCGGTGTTGAGCGCCAATGTGAGCTTTTTCTTGATCTTCACGGACTTTGCATAGATGAAACCCGTGATATCCAGCCGGCAGACCACCTTCTGACCCTTATACTTTGCGGAGACATAGGCCGTGCCCTTTTTCTTCGCTTTGATCTTGCCGTTCTTCACGGTGACATACTTTTTGTTGGATACGCTCCACTTAGCCTTCTTGGGGCTGAGCGCCTTGCCCTTCCAGGTCAGTGTCATCTTCCTGGAAGAGCCCTTGTTGATGCTCAGCGCGTTCAGGCCGATGGCCAGAGAAGCGTCGCTGCTGCACGCGATCCGCGCGCCCGGCTCGAGGTCGAACCAGTTGAGCAGATTGACGCTCCTCGCCGGGGTGCCGTCGATCAGCACGTTTTCAAGCTTCAGCAGGCCCTTGACGGTGGCGAGCTTGCCTTCGAAGCCGTCGGCGCGCACCAGGTTGAGATCCTTCCAGGTCTCGTCCTCGGCCTTGACCGTTTCGCTGAAGCTGCGGATCGTATGGATATCGCCGACGTCATCCCCTGTCGCTTCCGATGATCCTTCGGTGCCCGTGCCATCCGTGCCCGTGCCATCCGTGCCCGTGCCGTCCGTGCCGGTCCCGCCCGTGGTGCCGTCCGCGCCCGTGCCGTCCGTGCCGGTCCCGCCCGTGGTGCCGTCCATGCCCGTGCCGTCCGTGCCGGTCCCGCCGGAGGTGTTGTCCGCGCCCGTGCCGTCGGTGCCGCTCCCGCCCGTGGAACCGACATCGGGTTCGCCCTCTTCATCGCCGTCATCGGCCGCGAACAGCGCGAAGTCATCCACGACCACAACGTCCTCCTCGAAGGATGCCGCGCTCAACGGCTCATCCGACGGCTCGGTTTGGTCGTCCACTTCTTCGGCCAGCCCGCTGAGCACAGGCGCCATGCAGAGCACCAGGGCACAAAACAGCGCCAATAGTTTCAAAAATGCGATCCTGTTCATGGAGAGCATGCCTCCTCAAGTGTACGTTCCCGACACATGCTTAATATGATTATAATATCACAACAGCCTGATGCCCGTCAATATGCGATCCGACATTGGGTCACGGATCCAGTGATCTGTATCATGGAGAATGATGATGCGATCCGTCAGGACGCCTTGGGTGCATGCGGGTGTATCACGGTGCGGTTTATGCTGATCTTGAATTGTGCCGGCAGATTCACCTGTCGTCTGCTCATCAGACCGGCAAAGGATCCGTTCTTTGCGATAAACTCATGCCGCCCACAGCTGGCATGGACATGATGCTGGCCTTGGATCGGATCTGCCGTCATTCTCAGGGCCTGCCGACAGATTTTCGCATTACTATCGACGGTACGGATGGATGATCCACCGCAAATATCCTGAGCCGGCCCCGTTTCGCAGAACATAAATACGACCACGCTCCGGCACATTGCCGGCGTGGTCGTATTCTTGCCAGCCTGTCGATCGCCGGACCGCTCGGGCCCCCGACGGTCAGTCGACCGGTCCTGAAGCGTCCGCTTCGGTCAAGGCATGTATTCGCGCACGATCTCCACGATCTTTCCGCCTTCCACGCGGACGGTGGTGTTGGCGTAGATGAACACCGTCATCTCCGTGCCGTGGATGGCATCGGCGACCGCCTGAGCGCCGTTCACGATCACGGGCTCATTGTCGATGTCCCAGGCGTCGGTAAAGGTCACATCGTCATCCAGGGGCAGGGTGGTCTCGCCATACCGGGTAAAGGTGGTGTAGTCATCCTCCAGGGCCAGCTTCCAGCAGTTGTCCTCATCGTGGGCGCGCAGGTCAAAGCCGCCTTCATCGATGCCGCCGTTGATCAGCACATCGCCGTCTTCATCGCGCGCCACCGACTCGATCTCGAAATCGAGGCCGCCGAAGTAGAAGGTGTCGCCCACGGCCATGGTGTCGATGTCCACGATATCGTAGCAGTCCTCGGTATAGATGTCGAACTTCAGCGCGCCGTCAGCCAGGGCATCGGGTTCGAACACCGCGTGATAGATGCCGTCCTCGGGCGAGGCGAGATCGATCTCGGATACCATCGGCCTGATCTCCCTGCCCTCGGCCATGGCCAGGCTGCAGAGCATGATCGCCAGAGCGAGCAGTGTGCAGATGAGCTTTTTCATATTGATCGACTCCTTTCCTGATACATCATCGGGTCTGTTCCCTTCGACGTGACCATGATAGCGCCTGAACGATCACAAAACCATCACACGGGCAGCATGGGCACGTCGTCTGAGGGACCCAAAAGACATTATACCACATCCTGCGCATCCCGGCAACCGTCGATCCGCGTCCGCCGTTTCGCCGGGATCCGGATCGGACGGCCTCGAGCGGCCGCTGCGCCTGTCATGAGAAGCGCTTCAGCGTTTTCTAATGGTCCGCTAATCCTCTTTTCTTGCCATTTCATCTTCGGGCGCTATAATGGGCCCATCAAATCGAACGGAGGACAAAAACATGACGCAGTATGAAATGACCGATGCGCTCGCAAAGAAGTGCCACGTGACCCCGGAGGACGCCAGGACGGCTCTGGAGGTCGGCGACTGGAACATGCTGACGGCCGCACAGCTGTTGGAGGACGAGAAGCTCCGCCGGAAGCAGGCGCTCGACGCCGTGGCTTCGGACTGCGAGGCCATGGCGGTCCAGACGACGGACGCGGCCGCGCAGGCCGCCGTCGAGGCAGCGCTTCCCGCCGGGGAGACCAAGGGGATCGAGGGACCAGGTGCGACCGCAGACGCGCCCCGCGCACGGCGGGGACACCGGGGCGGCAGGGGCCTGGGCGGCCACATCCTGCGGCTGCTGGCCCTCGGCAACCGCAACCGCTTCGAGGTGCGCCGCGGCGACGAAGTGAAACTGGACCTGCCCGTCACCGCGCTGGCGCTGCTCATGCTCGGCAGCTTCGGGACGTGCGCGTTCCTCATGGTGATCGGCCTGTTCGCCGGCTGCCGCTACTGCTTCAGCGGACCGGAGCTCGGCGTCGTCGGCGCCGCGAACGCCGTCAAGCGCGTGAAGGAGACCGCCGCGGAAGCCTGACAAACGCATGAAAGCCCCGCCCGGCACGCCCGGGCGGGGCTTTTACGCGCAAAACGCGGATTGACAGATACCGCGGTCCGCGCTATAATCACAGATGCAGCAGAGCCGCCCGAGCGGCCCTTCCTGCGGAGGCAGTGTTTGGGATCGGTACAGTAACGGGGAACACAGCGGATCAGACAAGGTGGAGATATGACCGCCTGTTTGGCGATGCTGTGGCGCGGTGCTGGACGATGCCGGGCACTTTTTGTGTGCCCTCTTCGCGCTGCCGCATTCCCCGGACCCTGCTCATGCCTGTCTTGAATGAATGAGAGGGAGGCTCATGGGGCAGGATATGACGACACTGGTTTTGATCAGATCATCGAACGATCGAAGGAACAGGCCGCGTCCCGCGCCGCGCGTAAGCGCCCGGCGGAGACGGCGCCGATCCTGAACGGGGCGCTGTGTGCGGCGCACATGGAGGAGACGACCGCCGGATCACGCCTATTCGATCGTCTCCGACGCGGCGGCCGACCGAAAGGCTGCCATACCCTGTCCCTCAAACACGACCCGACGCCGTGGTCGTGGTAAAGGAAGGGACTCCTGATGTCCGGACGGCTGCGACGGCAAGCCGCGCCTGATCTGCTGCACGACGTCGGTGCGTCGCCGGTCACTGCGGCCAAACGCCTATAGGAGCTGCTCGTTATATAGATCGATCCTATAGGTCACTATCGTGAACGCGTATTGGACAGATCGGCGACGGCGGTGTATCCTTTTTCCAGCACAGAGCGAAGGAGGATGACCGATATGCGCCATCGCATCAGCATCGCGCGGCTGTGCACGGCATCCGGCCGAATGCCGCGATGTCGTCACCGCAGGCAAACGCATCGACACGATCATCAGGAGGTTTGAATATGTCTGACATTCGCGATACCGCCCAGTGGGCGTTTGAGACCAAACAGCTGCACATCGGCCAGGAAGCCGCCGATCCCGCCACGGACGCCCGCGCCGTACCGATCTACGCGTCCACGTCCTTCGTGTTCCACGACAGCCAGCACGCCGCAGATCGGTTCGGCCTGCGCGATGCGGGGAACATCTACGGACGCCTGACCAATCCCACCAACGACATCTTCGAGCGCCGCATCGCAGCGCTGGAAAACGGCACGGCCGCGCTGGCCGTGGCTTCCGGTGCGGCGGCCATCAGCTACACCTTCCAGGCGCTGGCCAGGGCGGGCGAGCATATCGTGGCCAGCAAGACCATCTACGGCGGCACCTACAATCTGCTGGCGCATACCCTGCCGCTGACTTCCGGCATCACCACGACGTTCGTCGATCCCGGCGTCGAAGGCGCGTTCGAGGCGGCCATCACGGAGCGCACGAAGGCGATCTTCATCGAGACGCTGGGCAATCCCAACTCCAACCTGATCGACATCGAAGCCGTCGCGAAGGTCGCTCACGCCCATGGCATCCCGCTGGTGGTGGATTCCACCTTCGCCACGCCCTACCTCGTCAGGCCGCTTTCGTGGGGCGCGGACATCGTCGTCCACAGCGCCACCAAGTTCATCGGCGGGCACGGCACAGCCATCGGCGGCGTGATCGTCGACGGCGGCAGCTTCGATTGGAAGGCGGGCGGGAAATACCCGTGGATCGCCGAACCCAACCCCAGCTACCACGGCGTATCCTTCGCCGACGCGGCGGGATCCCAGGCGTTCGTCACCTATATCCGAGCGATACTGCTGCGGGACACCGGCGCGACGCTCTCCCCCTTCCACGCCTTCCTGTTCCTGCAGGGGCTGGAGACGCTCTCCCTTCGGGTGGAGCGCCACACGCAGAACGCGTTGAAGATCGTGGCGTACCTGTCGAACCATCCCCAGGTGGAGGCCGTGCACCATCCGTCGCTGCCCACCGAGCCCAGCCACGCGCTGTATGAAAAGTATCTGCCCGGCGGAGGCGGCAGCATCTTCACCTTCGAGGTGAAGGGCGACGCGGCCACGGCACAGCGGTTCATCGACGCGCTGCCCATCTTCTCGCTGCTCGCGAACGTGGCCGACGTGAAGAGCCTGGTCATCCATCCCGCCAGCACCACTCACAGCCAGCTGACCGAAGCGGAGCTCCTTCAGCAGGGCATCCGCCCCAACACGATACGCCTGTCCATCGGCATCGAAAGCGTCGACGATCTGATCGCCGCGCTGGACGCGGCCTTCGAAGCCATCCGGTGACCGTCGGCAAATAAACGAGAGGAGAAATACCATGACGAAGATCTACAAAAGCGCAGACCAGCTGATCGGGGGAACGCCCCTGCTGGAGCTGACACATATCGAGAAGAGCGAGGCGCTGGGCGCCCGCGTGCTGGCCAAACTGGAGTACTTCAACCCCGCCGGCAGCGTGAAGGACCGCATCGCCAAGGCGATGATCGACGACGCCGAAGCCTCCGGCAGGCTGAAGCCCGGCGCGACTATCATCGAACCCACCTCCGGCAACACCGGCATCGGCCTGGCCGCGGTGGCGGCGGCGCGGGGCTACAGGATCATTATCGTCATGCCCGAGACCATGTCGGTGGAGCGCCGGCAGCTGATGAAGGCCTATGGCGCAGAGCTGGTGCTCACGGAGGGCAGCAAGGGCATGAAGGGCGCCATCGCAAAGGCGGAGGAGCTGTCGAAGGAGATCGAAGGCAGCTTCATCCCGGGCCAGTTCGTCAATCCCGCCAACCCGCAGGCGCATTTCGACGCGACCGGGCCGGAGATCTACGCGGACACCGACGGCAAGGTGGATATCTTCGTGGCCGGCGTGGGCACCGGCGGCACCGTCACCGGTGTGGGCAGGTATCTGAGATCGAAGAACCCGAACGTCAGGATCGTGGCGGTGGAGCCCGCCTCCTCCCCCGTGCTGAGCGAAGGAAAGGCCGGACCGCACAGGATCCAGGGCATCGGCGCCGGCTTCGTGCCGGACGTGCTGGATACCGGCGTATATGATGAGGTCATCCCCGTCGCCGACGAAGACGCCCTCGCCACGGGAAGGCTGATCGGCCGCAGCGAAGGCGTGCTGGTGGGCATTTCCTCCGGCGCCGCCGCCTGGGCGGCCATACAGCTCGCCAAGCGGCCGGAAAACAGCGGCAAGCTCATCGTCGCGCTGCTGCCGGACACCGGCGACCGCTATCTCTCGACGCCGCTGTTCTCGTAGGCAGCCGCCCGCCGCGGCGGGGGGCGGATCCGATCACGATCAGAAGCGCAGGCGGGTCTTCTCCGCCTGCGCTTCGCACATGAACGACCTTTCCCCGTGAGGGGCGTGGGAAGGCGATGCCTCCCCAGTCTCGGTCGATCCTGACGGCTGACCGTCGGGATCGCTTTTTTCGCGGGAAAACGCCCGCGTCTGATCAGGAATGGGTGCCTGAGCGCGGCCGATACGGGCCGCTTCATTCCTCGGAAAAATCCGTGTCCATGGCGACCTGCAGCGCATAGCCCGGGAACGCCTTCCGGACATCGTCGACCACCTGTGTATAGACGGCCCTGCGGTCCTTCGCGTCAAAGCTGATCACGACGTCAAAGCGCATGGCGCTCTGTTCTTTCAGCAGGTAGAAGCCATGGATCTGCCGGACGTGCTCGTGGGACAGCGCGATCTCCCGGACGCGCCGGTAGGCGGCGATGATCTCCGGGTCCTTCGTGTTCACCGAGTAGACCCCGACGGCCGTCAGGATGACGCGATGCTCGCGGAGCACCTTCATCGTGATCTCCCGGATCAGCTGATCCAGCCTGTCGGCCGAATAAGTATCCGGCACCTCGATGTGGACAGAGCCGTTCCAGGTGTCCGGGCCGTAGTTGTTCAATACGAGATCGTAGGCGCCCTGCACCTCCGGAAATCCCGAGACCGTTTCGAGGATGCCCCGGGCAAGCTCCGCGTCATTGCGCTCTCCGAGGATCCTGGAGATCGTCTCGCGCAGCATCCCGATGCCGGATCTGATGATCACGACGGAGATGACGGCGCCGAGCCACGCCTCCAGCGACACGTGGAAGGCCAGGAATACGACGGCCGCGACGAGCGTCGATGCGGAGATGACGGCATCCAGCGTGGCGTCCTCTCCGGAATTGATCAGGGAGTCCGACTTCACCTTTTTGCCGACGCCCTTCACATAGCTGCCCAGCAGGATCTTGACCGCGATCGCGACGGCCACGATGATCAGCGAAACGACATTGTAGTCCGGGGTCTCCGGGCGGATGATCCGCCGGACCGATTCGACCAGCGACGTGATGCCGGCGTACAGCACGATCACGGAAATGATCATGGCGCTCAGGTATTCGATGCGCCCGTAACCGAACGGATGCCGCTTGTCCGGTTCCTTGCCCGCCAGCTTCGTCCCGACGATGGTGATAAGAGAGCTGCCCGCGTCGGAGATGTTGTTGACCGCGTCCAGCACGATGGCGATGGAATGAGTCATGAGGCCGATCACCGCCTTGAACGCAGCGAGGAATGCATTGGCCACGATCCCGATGACGCTGGTCCGGATGATCGTCCTCTCGCGGGACGCCCCGTTCCCGACATCTGTTCTCAAAGCTCCGTTCACTGACTGTCGCCTCCCGATGATTCATATGGCGTTATCCCCTGTTTGACCGGTGCCGTGACCCATTATACCACACCGCCCCGGCAGGCGCAACCAAAGCAGCTGTCCCGTCAGGCCGATGACGCGGGGATCCGCTTCGGCGGAACGGTCCGCGTCCCTGTCCCTCCGGATGAAGCCGGATGCGCAGGCGGGTCTTTTGATCCGCCTGCGCATCCGCCAATTCGTTGAAAAACCCTGTTTTTCAACGAGAAAGGGCAACGCGAAGATCCGTGCACTGCGCACACGGATCTTCTGACAGGCAGGCATCCATTTTCCTCCGGAAACGCCAGCGTTTCCTCCCGGAAAATGCAGCTTTGACGTACACGCCGCCAAATCTGATCGAAAATGGGGAGGTTTGCGAACCTCCCCATACCCCTCCTTGGGGTTTGTCAACAGTCTGCCGGATGCGCAGATGCCGGTCTATATCGTCAGCCTATATCCAGCGCCGCGCCGTCCACATAAAGCGTGTGGCCGTTCCCGATGACGTTTGCCGCGTCTCCGTTGAATTCGGTGATCCACGTGTCGGCGGTCAGCGACCAGGTGCTGATGTCGTCCAGCGTGACGGACACGGTGCCGACCTCGGTGGAGACGGTGTCGCCCAGGCTGTTCACGATCCCGCCGCTGATCGAACCCTCGAAAGTGGAGCCGCCGGTGAGATTCAGCGTCAGCGTGGAATCGTCGCCCACCAGGATGGTGCCGGTCAGCGTCTGGCCCACCGCGTTCAGCTCCGCGACGTTGCCCGCGCCGCTCCAGCCATCGTCACATACGGAGAGCAGGATGTTTTCTGCGTCCCCGTTCACCAGATCGACGCCCTCCAGGGTGATCACCGCGTGGGTGTTGGTGACGTGGAACATGTGACCGCTCTTGCTGGTCAGACTGCCGCCCGTCATGGTGAAGTGGGATTCGCCGCTGTCGGCGTCGCCGGACATGCTCTGATAGATCATGATCGTGTCCAGGAAGGTGGCATGGCCGTGGCGCTGGGTGTTGTTGGCGGTCAGGTCGCAATCGGTGAGGGTGATGGCATTCATGCCCTCGATGCACACGCCCTCGGAGAGGTTGCTGGTCAGCGTGGCGTTCGACACGGTGACGTCCGCCGTGGAATAGATGGCCGGCGAGCCCAGGCCGTTCGAGGTATAGCTGCCGCCGTCCACCACCACGGTCCCGCCGCCGCGGTCGGTGCGGATGGCCGCGGAGGAGCGCCCGGAGGTCTCCACGGTCAGGCCTGAGGCGTAGGTCGCACCGCCGCCGGTGGTCATGATGCCGCCGGAGCCGTCGCCGGTGGTGGTGATGGTGGAATCGGAGATGACCACTGTGGTCCCGTCGCCCTCCGCGCCGTTCCGACCGCCGTTGCCGCCGTAGCTGAACACGCCGTTCGCGCCATCCGCGTCGGAGGTCACCGTCGCGCCGGTGATCGTCACCGTGCCGCCGCCCATCGCCAGCAGCGCCGCATTCAGGCCGTAGAAGTTGCAGTTGTCCCCGCCGTCGGAATCGCCGGTCTTGGATACGGTGATGTCCGTCAGGGCCACGTCCGCGTCGGTATCGACGATCAGCGCGCTCTCGTCGGCGGTGTCGGACGCGTAGGTCTGACCGGCCTCCTCCGCCGCCCCTGCGATCTCAGTCGCGGCGGCGTATTCAAGGTCGCCGCTCCCGCCGCCCGGAGGCGTGCTGCCGCCGAAGCCGCCCGGGCCGCCCATACCTTCGGGCGGCGTGCCCATGCCGTCCGGCGGGGCGCCCATGCCCTCCGGCGGCGTGCCCATATCAGAAGGCGGACCGCCGGCCGGCGCGCCCTCGGCCAGCGCCGTGAAGCCCAGTATCCCAACACAGATCGCAAGCATGAGACTCAGTATCTTTTTCATTTCGTTTCCTCCTGTATCCGGCTCGGAAGAGCGTCCGTCGCTCCCCTGCCGATGGCCGTATCATAAGGCCGAAAGCTTAAAAGAAGCTGGAATTCCCATAAACGATCTGTGAACGATCGCCGTCTGATAGACCGGGATCTACAGATCCTTCTCCATCCGCACGCAGCGGAAGGTATCGCCCTCGATGGGCTCGCCGCAGATCTCGTATCCCATCTGCTCATAGAAGGCGGTCTTGTTGTCCCGGCTCTCGACGACCGTCTTCGAAAAGCACAGCTCCTCCGCCCACTCCTCGCATTCGCTGACGACCAGCGTGCCGATGCCCTGACGGCGGTATTCGGGCAGCACGACCACGCGCCCGATCATCATGCGCTTTTTCTCCAAAGGATACATCCGCGCCGTGGCGATCGGGAAACCGCCGTCCGTCACCACGATATACTTCGCATCGGGCGTATCGTGTTCATCGAATTCCCGGTACAGCGGGATCTGGTGCTTCTTCGCCATCGCCTGGATGCGGACGTAATACGCGCCGGCCCGCTGCCAGGTCTGCGTCGCCCTCAGGACCTCGAGATCGGGCAGCGGCACGATCTGGCGGATCCCGCTCTCATAGACGAGAAAGCCGTTGATCAGGATGCCGTCCTCCTCCCGGCCGTACGCGTCCAGGCAGTATTCGGCGGAGCAGTGCACAGCCGTTCCCGTAAAACACTTCCCATCGGTGTCCGTCAGGCGGACGATCCTGCCGTCATATCCTTTCAGCACCATTTGTGTGCCTTCACCTCTCCGTTTATGATCGATGTCCGTCGCGCCTCCGGTTGCCTGCCCCGCCGCGCGCCCCGAAAGCGCCGCCGGCAGCCGCATGACCGCGCGATCCCACGAAAATTATAGCATCCCGATACCGCGGTATCAAGACGCACATCCCGTTGTTATGACCGTTTTCACCGCGCCCTGTTTCCCGTCCCGTCCAATCTGGTCGGATACGGGAGCATGCAAAAGCAGCCCCCTTTTGGGGCGCGCAGGTCCCCTTGATGCCGGCAACGCCGATGACAGCACAGGGGACTGCCCGCATGCCACATGGGCAGCATGCTCGTTTTATCCGTCTTCTCCCGGACCGGCTGCTGTTTTCCATCGCTTTTGCCGATCACCGGTCCGCCAGCCATTCCTCCCGCGTCATGCTGCTGACGTAGCCCGTGCGCTTCTCATGCATCAGCGGCACGTCCACGCCCTCCGATCTCCACTGATATCGGAAGCCGCATTTCTCCTGGACGCGCTTCGATTTGGCGTTGCCTTCATAGTAGGCGACCCAGACCTTCGACATGCCGATGTCTTCAAAGGCGTGGCGGAGCATCTCCCCGACCGCCTCCGGCATGATGCCCTGTCCCCAGAACGGCTTTCCCAACCAGTAGCCGATCTCGCACTCATCGTCGCGCCCGGTCAGATCCGTACGCCCCTTCAGCTTCAGTTCGACGGCGCCGATGGCCATGCCGTCCGTTTTGAGGCAGATGGCGTAGGCCTCTTTGCCGTTCAGGACATCCCTGATCACGTTCCGGCTCTCTTCGACGCTCCGGTGCGCGGGCCAGCCCGCGATCGGACCGATATCCGGGTCGCTGGCGAATCGATAAAGGTTCTCCGCGTCGCGTTCCTCCCAGCGGCGCAGGATCAGGCGCTGCGTCTGCAATGTCATCTCTCAAAGTCTCCCTGCGTTCGGATGTGTGTGATGATCGATGAAGGTCGTGGCGGCTTTCTTTTCGTGGGTCACGTCCGCTCGCGCCGCCTCCCCAGGCCGCGGATCTCGCTTTGCAGGCGCTCCAGGAACCTCCCCGCATGGGCGCCGTCCATCTGCGCGTGATGGAACTGGAAGGACACGGGCAGGAGACAGCGGAACCATCGCTTCCTGTATCGGCCCCAGATCAGGAACGGGTTGTTGTAGATGCCGCTGTACATGCCTGCGGCGCCGTCGATCTCCGTGTCAACGATGGCAGAGGTACCGATGACCATGCTGTCGGAGGAAAGATCGCGGTCCACACCGCTTTGCGCGACCTGTGCCGTGTATTTCGCATAGTCCCGGCCAAAGATGTCCAGGTCGTCTGAGAAGCGCACGTCGCAGGAGCTCACTTCTCCGGCGCTGTTCTTTACGATCGTGTTCACCGCCAGCTTGTCGTATCGCATCAGCCTGTCGCCGACCGGAAGGATATAGAATTCCCGGATGCCGGCAGCCGCCCTCCCGATGCAGTAATCCATGAGCATGTTGAACTTCAGATGCCTTCTTCTGCTGACCTTTACCAGATCCATGACGTCCAGCGTCTTGATGAGCGTCACCATCGGGTTCGGCGCATCCATCCACAGCGCATACGCGCGGGCCCGGCTCGTGTCGTTCGGATCGATCGCCTCTGCCATCTGTCTCTCCCCCTGGCTGCGGACGCGCCCGGTCACCGTCCGCGCTTTTTCTCTGTTCCGGAACCGGCGAAGAGGCCGAGCACCATCCCCGCCATCATGCTAAGGCCGACGTTGACGTGCAGCGTCGTCCCCATAGCGACGCCCAGGCACAGCCCCAGCGCGATCCCCTCAGAGCCGTAGTCCGCTTTCTCCTCTTCGGCCTTTTTCCGGCCGGCTTCCCTTGCGAAAAACACGGCGAGCAGCAGCCCCATGGCGACCCACGGCATCGCCGCATCCATAAAAGCACGCATACCTGAGATCCCCCCTTCCGCCTGTCCCCGCGCCGCCAGCGCACGAACGCGCCGGTACGCCCTTTCAGCAGTTCAGCGCCTTGACCATGGCGCGGCCGTTGAGGACCTCATACCCGAACCTTCGGTACAGGTCATGCGCATCCCTTGTGATCAGGATCCCGCGCAGCCCGGCAAACTCGGGCAGCGATTCGATGTGCGACACCAGCGCGGTGCCCAGGCCCATGTGCCGGTACGCCGTGTCGATGACCACATCGCACAGGTAATAGGTCGTCGCATAGTCGCTGATGACCCTCGCAAACCCGACCAGTTGCTTCCCGTTTTCGACCGACACGCCATAACACGACGAATTGCGCATGGACTTGCTGACCTGTTCTCTCGAACGCTTGTCCGCCCAGTACGTCATTTTCAGCAGCCTCATGACTGCATCGACGTCCAAATGCTCCGCACCTGAAACGATCCGGTATTCCATAGACGATCGCCTCCCCGATCACGCCCGGTACCCGGCACATGCGTCGCGCGCCGGGGACCGGCAAAATGCTCCCTGCCCGCAGGTGTCTCCCTGCCTGCAGATCTACAGCTTCAGAAGCATCAGGATGACCTCCTGAAACCCGCCCGTTCGCGAGTTGAAGCCCCTGGGGTTCCGGCCGAATTCTTCGAATCCCACGCTTCGGTACAGGGACACGGCCCTTTTGTTTTCGGCCACGACGCTCAACTCCAGCTGCACGTAGCCGGCGTCTCTCGCGCACCGGATGCATGCGTTCAAAAGCGCTCTGCCCAGGCCGATCCCCCAGTATGCCCTCGAGACGCTTATCCCGAGCTCGGCGCGGTGTCTGACCTTGTGCTTTGTACCGACCGCCTCGATCCCGGCCGTACCCGCGACCGCCCCGTCGACGAATGCGACGATCTCTATCTCGTTCGGGCTGTTCGTCTTTTCCTCCAGGAACCGGGCCTCCAGCGCCGGATCATAGCTGTTTTCATCGGGATATGACAGCAGGTAATCCGTCTCGGCATGAGTGAGGTTGAAGTTTTCGAAGACGGCGTCCGCGTCTGATGCGACGCCATTCCTGAGCAGGACCTCTGTTCCGTTTTTCAGGACGACCCTCTGTTCGTATCTCATCTGTACGCCTCCTCCGGCACCGGCAGACCGGCCCGCGATCCGCGCCGCAGCAGGTCTGCTCTTATCAGGGCCCCGCCCATCGCAGGGCTGTCGCCGTCGCAGCGGCGCAGGGTCACTTTTTCACGGCCAGGCAGTAGCCCACGCCTTCCGGCGCCGTCATGCAGCGGCCCGTTGCGCGCTCATACGCCCGGAAAAACGCCTCGCTCGCCTCGCCGGCATCCATGTGCTCGTAGATCAGGAACCCCGCTTCAGAAAGCAGGGTCTCCAGTTCATCATATGCATACCTGGCCTTCATCGGTTCTCCCGCCGCCGAAGCCAGCTCCCTGTTCCGGGCGCTCTGTACCCCGTCCTCCGACATCGGATAATCAAAGCATATGGACGCGCCCTCGCAGGCGATCGACGATATGGCCCGGATGAGACCCCGGAACGCCTCTCCTGAAAGATAATAGCTGATGCCGAGCAGGCTCCCAAAGGACGGCGCCTTCGCATCGAACCCGGCCTCTGTCAGCGCTTCCTTCCACGATGGCAGCGACAGATCGCACCCGACGTACGCCACCGGGCAGACCGGTTCGAGGCCGCTGTGCGCGATGCGCCGCCTTTTGTCTTCGATCATCTCCGGCCGGTCCAGTTCAAACACCCTGAGCCCTTTATCCCGGCAGCGCAGGGAAAAGGTATCGTAACCGCAGGCGTATATGACGAACTGTCTGCACCCGATCCTCACGGCGGCATCGATCGCCCGCTCGCAAAAGGCGCTCCTCGCCAGAACGGACGGCGCGAGCTGGTGATCGACGATGAAGCGGAGCGCCTGCTCCGGCGTCCCCTCGAAGCCCGGCGCGAAGTAGCCGATGCCCTGCGACATGTTCCGCGAGATCGAGGCGTATTCTTCATCCGTCAGCATCTCTCCGGCAAGCGGATCGGCAAATACATGTACGCTGTCGTTCCTGTAATGGTAAGCCCTCGCAAAGGTGCTGACGAGCGCCGTCATATTATCCATGTCCATGACCTCCCCGCGTCACTTGAAAACACATGTGCATAAAGCCAAGTATCCGTCCATCCGGTGTGTTGCGCATAACCGTGCCGGAGGATCCCGCGGCAGCGCAGCGCTGTCCGCTCCGGCTGCGCGCCGCCGTCCACGATGGCCGCGTATCGTTCCTCCGGGATCATCGGTTCAGATCTCCTCAACCAGCCGTCCGCCCTCTACCGCCCGGCGCCGTATACCCGGACAAAATGCCGGCTGAACGCTTCGATCTGCCCGATCGCGTCGTCCGCCTTCTCCGGTTCACGGTCACACAGGTGGATGAGCGCCGAGATCGGCGCGGTGTAAGCAAACGCCAGCATCGCGGGATCGTCCCGCCGGAGCAGCCCCCTGTCCATCATGCCCCGGAAGATGGGCGTGAACAGGTCCTGAAGTCCCGTCAGAAAATACTTCGTGACGAGCTCCCTGGCGCGCCCGTCCCTGAACTGTTCGATCGTCAGCACCTTTCTCGCCTTGATGATGTTCTCATCGTGGATCGTGAAATCCACCATCCGCATCGTCATGGCGGTCAATCCCTCCGGATCGTCCGGCACGGGCGGCAGGTTTCCGGGGGATCCGAAGCGCGCGTCGTAATAGGCGATCAATCCATCGAGCAGGGCGTCCCATATCTCCTCCTTGCTCCCGAAATGCTTGTACATCGATGATTTGACCAGCCCCAACGAGGCGGTCAGTTCACGGATGTTCGTTCCGGCATAGCCGTTCTGCGAAAACATGTCCAGCGCCGCCGCCAGTATCCTTTCCTTCGTATCCTTCGCCATGGAGACCTCCTTCACGGAAAAGAGTGACCGTTCGTTCTCAATTATAGTGAACGAACGGTCACCTGTCAAGGGCTTTGCCGATCTTTTTCATTCGGTATGACGGCATCTGCGGACCCGGCCGGCATTTCACGCGTACGGCCTGCCCGTCCGCCGCGTCATTTCAGCCCGATCCCACCCAGCCAATCGGCCAGTAGCGCACGCGTTTTGTCCGCGTCCTCCTGCGCGGTCTTTCCCTGGATGGCGATGCCATCCAGCATCTCCGCATCCGGTGCGGAAGCCTCGATCTCCCGGACGGTGCCGCTCTGGCCGCTGCCTTCGTGGGTGTTGAAGGGGACCAGCTTCTTGCCGGACAGGTCATAGCTCTCAAGGAAGGTGAGCACCGGTCGGGGCGTCGCGCCGTGCCAGATGGGATAGCCGATCATGATGATGTCGTAGTCATCCAGATTCGGCAATTCGCCCGCCAGCGCCGGCCTGGCGTCGGCATCCAGTTCCTCCTGAGCGCGGGTCAGCATGGACGCGTAGTCGTCGGGATAAGGCTCGACCGTCGTGATGTGGTACAGGTCGCCGCCGGTCAGCTCCGCGATGGTCTCCGCGACGATCTCGGTGTTGCCCTTCTCGATATAACCGGCATAGGCTGCGCTGACGGAATCAGGATCGGCGACGCCCACATTGTAGTTCTCCCCGGCGCGGGAGACGTAGGCGATCAGGATCCGGGGCGCGGCTTCCGCCGTCGCAACGCCGCACAGCAGGCACAGGGTCATCAGAACGGCGATCAGTTTTTTCATACGTATTTACTCCTTTCAGTCCCCGTCAGAATCCACCCAGGCCGCGATGTCCGTAGACGCGGCACTGGTTGAGGGATGCTTCCAATGTATTGAACTCATCATCAGATAGTTCCACAACGGCTGCGTCCAGATTCTCCACGATGCGCTCCTTGTTCTTGGAGCCGGGGATGGGCACCACGTTCGGATACTTGTGCAGCATCCACGCCAGAGAGATCTGTGCAGGTGTAGCCTGCTTCATTTCAGCATACTGCTTCAACAACTCGACGATGGGCTGGTTGCCCTTGATGTTCGCTCTGGACAGCTGCGGCACCCAGTTTCGCACGTCGTCGTAGCTCTCAAACTGCGTCTGCGGCGTGATCCTGCCGGACAGCAGGCCGCTGGCGATGGGCGAGAACGCCACGAAGCCGATGTCGTGGGCCATGCAATACGGGATGATGGCCGCTTCGCTGTCCCGCTCCACCATGGAGTAGATGTTCTGGATGGCCGTCAGCGGCGTCACCTTTTGGGCGCGGTCGATGATGTCCACGTCCACCTGGGAAAGTCCCAGCCGCCGATCAGGCCCTCGTCGATCAGCCGCCCCATGGCATCGGCCACCTTTTCCACGGGCGTGCTGCCCATGCGGTGAAGATAGTACAGATCGACGCGATCCGTCTGCAGGCGTTTCATGGAAGCCTCCAGGTGTTTGCGGATCGTCTGGTAAACGCTCCCGAAGCTGTACCCGTGCAGCATCAGCTTCGTGGCGATGACCACGTTCTCCCGCACGTCCCTGAGTGCCTTGCCAACGATCAGTTCGTTGTGACCGATGCCCGACAGTCCGGGGCTGTAGACCTCCGCCGTGTCGAAGAAGGTGCAGCCGTGTTCGTAGCCGTTGCGGATGGCCTCGATGCTGTACTGCTCTGTGGGGATCTGACCATAGCCGTGGGAAAAGGCCATACAGCCCATACCCACTTCCGATACGGTCAGATCATGCAGTTTTCTTGTCTTCATCTCATATCACCTGTCAATAGTCCGCAAATCGCTTGTTACGGTCCAGCGCGGTCATCTGCGCCATCTCGTCGTCGGTCAGTTCAAAGTCGAAGATCGAAATATTCTCCAGGATGTGACCCGGATCGCTGCTGCCGGGGATGGCGATGTTGCCCGCCTGGAGATGCCAGCGGAGGATGACCTGTGAGGAGGTCTTGCCGTGGGCCTCGGCGACGGCGGCGATGGTGGGATCATTGAACAGGATCTGCGTGTTTCCGCGCCCGCCCAGCGGGAACCAGGACTCCATCACCGTGCCGTACCGGGCGATGTGTGCCTTCATCCCGGTGCTCTGGTGGTAAGGGTGGGTCTCGTTCTGCAACAGCGCCGGAATGGTCGTCGTGGCGTTCACCAGCCGATCGAAGTCCTCCGGCTCGTAGTAGTTGGACAGGCCGATGCACCTGAGCTTCCCGTCCGCCACGGCACGCTCCATGGCCTGATAGGCATCCACATCGTTGCTGGGCTGGGAGTGATGCAGGATCATCAGGTCGATATAGTCAAGGCCCAATCGTTCCAGTGAGGCGTCGATGGCTGCATCGCCGTTGCCAAAGTCGCTGGTCCACATCTTGGTGGTCACGAAGATGTCCTCGCGGGTCACATAGCCCTCCTCGATGGCACGGCGGATGCCCCGACCTACGCCATCTTCGTTTCCGTAGATGCGAGCGGTGTCGATCAGGTGATAGCCGTCCCGCAGCGCCCAATAGACGGAGTTCTCTGCCTGCTCGCTGGACAGGGCGAAGGTGCCGATGCCGAAGATGGGCATTTGCACGCCGTTGTTCAGCGTGACGGTGACGTTTTCAAGGTCAAAGGTGGGATACTCCGCCAGCGCGGGCACGGCGAAGCACAGGCACAACAGCGCGGTCAGGATGATCCTCTTCATGTTCTGCTCCTTTATTCAGGTCGGTTCACGGCGATCCATTCACCGTCGATCCTTTGATACCAATGCGTGCCCTTCATGCGGAAGGTGCCCCGGGCCCCGTAGGCGTCGGCGGTCAGGGCGGCGGTATAGGTCACCATGGCCGTGTCGCCGTCCACCTCCACAACGGGGTCTTTCATGCCGATGGCATAATAGGTCAGGCTGCCGTCCGCCACGTCCGCGAAGTATTCCTCCCGGGTCTGGGTCCTGCCGCTCATGTGGGTGAAGGTCATGTCCTCCGAGACGATCCCGCGCATCGTGTCGATATCGGCCTCGGTCATCGCCTGGCAGTAGCGCGCGGCCTGGTGGAGCACGGAGCGTTCGTCCGCGTCTAGGGCATCGATGTCGATACCCGTCAGGGTCACACGGGTGAATACAGTAAAGTCCCGGCTGTTCATTTCCGTTTTCTCCGCAAAGGCGTTCATGCTGCAGAGCAGCGTCAGCAATACGATCATTATCCGCTTCATATCGATACAGAGGACTATGCTTTCTCGAAATCAGGTCTCCAGCCCGCAAACTGCACGAGCTGTTCATCCGTGCGGTGGTAATAGCGAACGCCCCTGTCCAGCTTCGCGATGGCGGCCATCTCGTCATCCGTGAGGGTAAAGTCCAGGATGTCCAGGTTGTCCCGGATGTGGTCGACGTTCCGGCTCCCGGGGATGACCGCAAAGCCCATCTGCGTGTGCCAGCGCAGGATGACCTGGGCGGGAGACTTGCCATATTTCGCTCCGATCCCGGCGAAGACCGGCTCGTTGATCAGCGACTTGTCGCCGTGCCCCAGCGGATACCAGCTCATCAGCCTGATGCCGTACCTGTCCAGCGTTTCACGCAGTTCCTTCTGGGTGTGGTACGGGTGCGCCTCGACCTGCATGAACTGCGGCACGATCTCCCATTCCTTCTCCAGCGCTTCGATGTACTTCCCCTCGAAGTTGGAAATGCCGATGGCCCTCGCCTTGCCCTCCCGGTATGCCTTTTCCAGCTGGCGATAGCCTGCCGGCCAGTTGCCCGCTGGCTGATGGATGTACAGGAGGTCCACGTGATCCACCCCCAGGCGCGCCAGCGTCTCGTCCACCGCAGCGGGGTCCTCATACTCGCTGGGCCAGAGCTTCGTGGAGAGGAAGATGTCCTCCCGCTTCACCCCGCTCTCCTTCATCCCGCGTCCGACCGCGCGCTCGTTGACGTAGGCGTTGGCCGTGTCCACCAGGGAATAGCCCATCTTCAGGGCCTCGCGCACGCTGTTCTCGGCTTCTGCCGGGGAGAGCATGAAGGTCCCGATGCCGATCACCGGGCACCTGACGCCATTGTTCAAAATGATGTATTCCATATTCATCCTCCTCGCTTCATTCCCTCTGCCCGGATGGATCCTGACAGCGGATGACCTTCGCGGGCACGCCGCCGACGACGGCGTAGTCCGGAACGTCCTTCGTGACGACGGCGCCCGCTGCCACCACCGCGTATTCCCCGATGGTCACGCCCGGGCAGATCGTGACGTTCATGCCGAGCCAGGCGTTCTTCTTTATCAGCACCTTGCCGTAGGTGTATCGGGTATGGCGCTCGTTCATGTCGTGGTTGATCGAGGCGATCCTCAGACCCGGCGCGGACATCACGCCGTCCCCGAACTCGATCCCGCCGGAGGCGGAGAGGATCGCGGAGTGGTTGATGAACACGCCCTTTCCGAACTTCACGCGATTGCCGAAGTCACAGATAAACGGGGTCAGGATGCGCACGTCGTCCAGCTTTCGGCCAAACAGCTCCTCCAGATAGGTGACATAGGCGGGATCATCGGGCCGGGTCGCGTTGGCCTTCGCGCACAGCGTCCGCGCTCGCATCATCTCCTCCACGGCTTCCCGGAAGTAGGGCTCCCGGTTGTCCGTGGGGCCGCCCTGGTCCATCAGCCTGTAGACATAGCCCTTTTCATATTCCATTGTCATTTCCTCACATCAGGCTATTGGCTGCCAGCCACCGCTGGACAGCGCCCTTGCTGTTCGCGGCCTGGCTGCCGGTGATGGACAGGCCCTTCTTCACCTCCGCGCCGGGCGTGTGTTTCCGGATATCCCGCTCGCTTGAACCCATGCCGCTGCCCTCGTTGGTGCACAGGGGCAGGATCGTCTTGCCGGAGAAGTCGAATGCCTCCAGAAAGGTGAACACCGCCATCGGCATCGTGCCCCAGTAGTTCGGATAGGCCAGGATGACGGTGTCATACCCGTCGATGGCGTCCGGCATGGCGGCCAGCTCCGGACGCGCGTCGGCCCGCAGGTCCCGCTTCGCCTCCTCGATACAGGTCATGTATACCGGGGAGTAGGGGTCCTTCATCTCGATCCTGAAGCTGTCCGCTTCGATCAGCTGCTTCATAAGATCGCAGACGATTTCCGTGTTGCCTACCTTCACGTAGCGCATCGCGCCGCCGAAGTAGTTCTCGTCAGCCCTGGAAAAATAGGCGATCAACGTCTTTGCCATTTCAGTTGCCTCCCGTCTGTTTCTGTCTGGATTATACGCGAAAACCATTGCAATGTCCAATCGAAATGATGTATAATCGATTTAAATATTAAATAGGCGGTGGATGTGATGACGACCAAACAGATCGACTACTGCATCGAACTGGCACACACGCTGAACTTCAGCCGGGCAGCTGAGAACCTGTTCGTGAGCCAGCCGACCTTTTCGTATCAGATCAGACTGTTGGAGGAAGAGATCGGTTTTGCGCTGTTCGAACGCAGCGGAAAAGGCGCTTCGCTGACGCCGGCCGGCGCTCAGTTCGTCGGCTTTCTCGCCAATATGCGCGAGGATCTGAAGCGCGCGATCCAGCAGGGGCAGAATTTCAGCGCAAAGTATCGCGACAGCATCTCCATCGGCATGATGGTGTGGCAGGCTCTCTACTTCCTGCCCGAAGCCATTCGGCAGTTCGCGCAGACCAGCCCGGATGTCCAGATCACGCCGGTTTTCCAATACGAAAACGGCGTGGATGCCTTTCTGAGAAATGAGATGGATATCCTGTTTGCGCTGAGGGAACAGACGCGACAGATCCCGGGCATCGCCGTACACGAGCTGTTTGAGAGCCGGATCTACCTCATCGCCCAGAGGAGCGATCCACTCGCCGGAAAGGACCTGATCCGCGCGGAGGATCTCTACGGCCGCACGCTGATGGTGGGCGGCGGCTCGCCCGCGGCGCTGAGGGCCGTTCAGCACCGCCTGATCAGCACGGGAAGGATACAGTATTTCAACAGTCCGGATCACGACACGACGCGGATCAACGTCGCCGCGGGCAGGGGGGTCTGCCTCGCGCCAGGTTTTTTGAACGACCACAGCGGCCAGTTCGCGTGGATCCCCTTCGACTGTGAGGAGCGCTTTTTTTGCGTGCTCTGCACGCACCGGGAGGACCGAAGGGCGAGCCTCGCCGCTTTTCTGAAGCTCATGAGGTCGCTGTACGACGAAGCGGTCGCCTTCCCACTGTGAAGGCAGACCGCTATGTCCAGCCGGCGCGATCCGCGCCCGCCAGGCAGACACAGACCTGCTCGTAGATCAGTGAAAAGCCGCCGAGCTCCGCGGAACTCATCACCTTTTTTTGACGGATCCTTCCGTCATCGTCCAGAAATGCCCATATCGAACAGATGATATCGGCCTCGTCCGTCGCGAGGAACGCCTGCTCGATCATGCGGTACTGGCGCCATGAGAGCGGGCGCATCAGTTCGCGACGGACAGCCTCATCGGCCGCCTCGAGATCCGTCGCGCCGGCCTCTGCGATCTGCCGGGCATAATACTGATGCGTTTTGAACAGATCTCCGAACGCTTCCGTCAGGAGGCGATGGAGCGCCCGACGGTCCCCGGCCCCGATCCCGGCCTTCAGCGCATCAAGTCTGCCGATGAACGCGCTGTCATAGCGGATGATCCTGTCCGATACCATGCTGTCACCTCCTGGATCGTTCGTCGGGCGCGGTCGCTGTTCTGCGCCCCATGACCGAAAGATGCGTCCGACATGAGAACGGCCGGATCGCGCCCATCTCCCTCACGGCCTCCGCCGCCGGGTCCGGGCGCCCCGCTTCCGCCGGCCGCCGCCGTGCCCGTTCCGCATCGCTCCGGAGATATCGCCGTTCTGCATACCCGCGCTCTGGCGGATCATCATCGCGCCCATCGCCATGATGATCAGGAATGCGCCTGCGCCGGAAGCCGCTTCCATCGTGACCGCAAAGCGCTCGGCTGGATCTCCGAAGCTCGCCAGCATCGATCTCTCCAAAGACAGCATGGAGCCCACCGCGCCCGCGCAGGAGATGTTCCGCAACAGGATCAGCTGAGCCGACCGCTTTCGCTGGGCCATGACGGCGTTCCGGATCGCCATACCTGTCATAGCGAACGTGACCGCCGCGATCGTGATCATGAATATGGTCGAGTGCGGCGTGTTCCGCGTCTCCCGGATGGTCAGCAGGGTCATGCCGCTGATCACCACGGCAAGGCCCGACATCCCGATGCCGACGTGCCGCATCACCGAAGCCGGCCGCCGCCGGCTGCTCTTCCAGCGGATGGAGACGGCGGACAGGCGCATCATGCCCAGCACGATATAATAGGCCGCCAGCGTGATATACCACCAGGAGGCCCGTAAGATGCCCGGCACGGCGAAAAAGAGACCGTATGCAAAATTCCACCCCATCGACATCGAAGACAGGGCGACGACGCGCCGGCGAAGATCTGACGCCAGGTCCCTTCCCACGGCATGCAGGCGCGCGAGCAGCCTTCCCGTTCCCATCGTCCCCTTTCATGCCTGCCTCCCCGGGCAGGCCCTTTTGCGGCACTTTACCCGCCGCTTTGCGGATGTGCCCCGGCACGGCCGGCCCTTTCGTCATGCCAGCAGCCTCATGATGTTGGCGCAGAGCGTAGCGAGCGGCGTGCCCACGACGTAGCCCATCAGCGCCATCAGGATGCCCACCGGCACGAGCGAGCCGGCGTAAGAACCCGCCAGCACCGGCGCGGATGCCGTCCCGCCGATGTTGGCCAGCGAGGCGACGCCCGCCGTGAACAGGTCGAGCCGGAGCAGCTTGCAGGCCAGCAGCATGAGTCCCGCGTGGATCGCCAGCACGATGAATCCGGTGAGGATCCATGCGGGGGCGTCGCCCAGCTCCAGCAGGCTCGCGCGGGAGGCCAGCAACCCGATCACCGCGTACAGCAGCAGGTTGGAGACTTCATGGGAACCCGCGACCCTGCCCAGGGGCGTGAGCGCGCATACCAGCGCGACGGCAGTGACGAAGAGCACCGTCCAGGTCGCCTTGTCGGAAAAGCCGGTCCAGGCATAAAGCTTTGCGCCCACGTTCGTGGCGATGGCGCTGACCAGGAACGCACATCCGATCAGCAGGAGCAGGCTCTGCAGCGTCGCGGGCTGCGTGTTCAGCCTGGCCTCGTCCCCCAGGCGGACGGAGACCTCGTCCAGCCGGGTCGTATCGGCGTGGGCCCACCGATTGAAGCGCGGCGCCAGCTGGATGGCCCACAGCAGGAACATCACCCACAGCGAGTAGTCGATGGAGTCGATCACAAGCGCATAGCCCATATCCGCCTCGGCGATGTTCAGCGCTGCCTGCACCGCCACCATGTTGCCGCTCCCGCCGATCCACGAGCCGCACAGGGCGCCCAGGCCCTTCCATGCGTCAGCGCCGATCGACCGCTTCATGATGAGGAAGGCGACGATGAAGCCCACCATGATGGTCAGCGTCGCGGTGAAAAAGCCCACCAGCATCCTCGGCCCCAGGCGCAGGACCTTGCGGATATCGCAGCGCAACAGCATCGCAAAGATCATCGCGTAGGTCAGGTTGTTCTTCAGCGCGCTGTAGGCCGCTTTCGTCTCCCCGAGATCCCAGACCTTCAGCGTGCACAGCAGCATCGCGATCAGGTAGCACAGCACGACGGACGGGACATATCTGAAGAACTTCTTCAGCGCCCCCTTCGCCGTCTTCTCCAAAGTGACCAGCGCGCCCGCCATGAACAGCAGCACGGCGACATAGGTGAATCCATCGGTGATCATCGCTCGTCTCTCCTTCCTCATCCCGCCCGTGCCGGGCCCGATCCAAAGCCGAAGCAGGGGCACCTGCCCCGGACGCCGCGTCCGTCACGAGCCCGTTCTACGGGCCCGCTCAGTGCTCCGTCCTGAAGCCGCGTTCGTCCTCCAGCGGCACCTGCCTGCTCGACATGCCTTCGATCTCCACGTATCGACCGGCGCCGATCGCCCGGATCACCCGGTCTATGTCCGCGGCTTCCCCCTGGATCTCCATGGTCACGGAGCCGTCCCATTCGTTTCTCACCCAGCCGGTACAGCCGTACAGGGAAGCCGCGTGGCGCGCGCGATACCGGAACCCCACGCCCTGGACATACCCCGTGAACACGATGTGCAGACGTATCATGGCCATCACTTCCAGATCGCGTCGAAGCAGCCCGCGAAGCGCACGTCCTCCAGCGAACGGACCGCGTCCAGCTGGGCATCGGTCATACCGTCCCCGTTCTCCAGCTCGATCACATAGTGGTAGCTGCCGAGCCGGCTCCCCTCAGGGCGGTCGTGCAGCGCCGCCATCTCAAGGCCTGCGTCGTGCATCAGGACGATGATGTCGTCGATCCGGTCGGCCCCGCAGGTGGCCACGAGCGCGGCGCGGGTGAGCCCGTCTTCTTCGAGGCATTGCCGCGAGAGCACATAGAACCGGGTCCGGTTGGCATCGGTGATCTGCACGTTTTCCGCCAGCACCTCCAGTCCGTAGAGCGCGGCGGCGCCCGGCGCGGCGACGGCGGCGATCGTCCTGTCGCCCGCCTGAGCCACATAGCTGGCTGCCGCGGCGGTGCTGGCCATCTCCTCGGTCCGCGCGTCCGGCAGGTGTTCCGACCGCCACTGCGCGCTCTGTGCCAGGCCCTGGGCATGGGAACAGACGGTCCGGATGTCCTCCAGTTCGACGCCGGGCACGCCCATGAGCGTCTGGCTGATGGGCAGCACCACCTCGCCCACCACGAAGGCGTCCTCCGCGTCGATCAACGCGTCCAGATAGTTCACCACCGCGCCGCCCACCGTGTTCTCCTGAGGTATCACGGCGCGGTCGGCCGCCCCCGACAGCAGATCCGCGATGGCGTCGTTCACGGTCTCCTTCGGGATCAGGGTCTCTCCGCCGCGGAAGAAAAACTGCGCGGCTTCTTCGGTATAGGTGCCCGCCGGCCCCAGATAGGCGACCCGGACCACGTCCGCGAAAGCGGTCACATGGCAAAGCAGGGCGATGGCCAGGACCGGCCATGCGAATCGTACGCGTCTGCGCATCCTATCACTCCTCCCCTGTCTCCTGACATCATTGTACACCAAAGTACGCCTATTCCGCAACGCCCATATCACGAGTGCCGCGATTTTTGCCGATGCGTCGATGACCCGGCCGACGGACTGACGGGCTTCGGCCGTCCGGCCACGCCGATCCGGGACGAACAGAGGGATCCCTCGCTCCGCAGGGTCCGGTGCCCTGTGACGCGTTGAGGATCCCTCTCGTCTTGAACAGTTGCCTGCAGCGCGGAAACGGCGCCCGCAGATGAACGCGATCCGATCCGTGGACCGCTTTACTTCACGACGCCCTTTTGCAGGATAATGTTGGCATACAGGGCGGCCTCGCCGGTGGCGATGATGACATAGGCCTTCTTCGCCTCTTCATAAAACCTGAAGCGCTCGATGTGGCCGATCTTCGTGCCGGGCTCATGCGCCTCCACGATCTTCGCGTACGTGTCCCAGATGGGGGTCTCCACCGGATCGCCGGGCACGACCTCCATCAGCGACACGGGGGTCTCGACGTAGGGGTCCAGCGGAAAGAACTTCAGTATGGCGTCCAGGATCTCGGGCACGCCGTGGCCGTCCAGCCGCACCAGTCTGCTGTCCTTCGCCATGGCCGCCGCGGGGAAATTGCCGTCTCCGATCACCAGCGTGTCGCCATGGCCCATCTCCATCATGATCTTCAGAAGATCGGGCGTCAGGATACAGGGGATACCCTTGAGCATATCGAACACACCTTTCCATATCGCGATCCATCGATCGCAGCGCGCGGGAACAGGAAGGGCCGGCGCCGACCGGCGCCAAAGCCGCACAGCGGAGCGCCCGGCGGGCCCCATCCTGCCTCCCGCGATCGTCTATGCCGTACGACAGCCCCCGGGCGATCCGCCGGGGCGCTGTCGCGGGACCTACTTCCTGTAGAACGGGCCGTAGTTCGCGCAGGCGCGATAGTCGGCGCCCTCCTTGTCCATGCCGAAGGCGTTCCAGGCCGCGGGCCGGAATATCTTCTCGACCGGCACGTTGTGCATGGCCACGGGTATGCGCAGCATGGCGCACAGGGTGATCAGATCCGCGCCGATGTGGCCATAGCTGATCGCGCCGTGATTGGCGCCCCAGTTGTTCATCACGTCGTATGCGCTCTTGAAGGGGCTGCCCGCCTTCCCGTCGCATCGCGGCGTGAACCAGGTGCAGGGCCAGGTGTAGTCGGTGCGCTTCCACAGCACGTCGGTCACCTCGTCGGGCAGCGCGACGGTCCAGCCTTCGGCGATCTGCAGCATCGGACCCAGTCCGTCCACAAGGTTCAGACGGATCATGGTCGCGGGCATCTCGCAGTCCGTCACGAAGCGGCTGGAATACCCGCCGCCGCGGAAGTAACCCAAGTCGGCGTAGTTCCAGGTCGTGTTGTCCATGATGGCCTTCTGGTCGGCCTCGGTGACCTCGTACCAGGGCTTCATCAGGCGTTCGCCTTCGGCGTCCCTGGCCTGGCCGTTGGCGTCCAGACAGCACGCGCCGGAGTTGATCAGGTGGATGAAGCCGCCGTTCTCCCGGGCCTTGCCCTCCACGTCATAGCCGGTGCAGCGCTTGACGGCCTCGGGGCTCCAGAAGGTGCGCACGTCCGCAAACATCTGGGCGCGGTTGGTCAGCAGCTTCATGAACAGCATGCCCAGGCCGTTCAGCACATCGTTCTCGGTGGCGAACACGTAGGGCTCGCGGGCGCCG